>CAYJNT010000134.1:0-1574 GCA_964370945.1 uncultured Hyphomicrobiales bacterium
GAGAGATCCTTCTTGGTCGGATCCTCGTGCTCCATCTTCAGCCGCTCGTCGGGATAGAGCGGCGTCAGGTTGTCGAAGTTGATCTTGTGGCGCGCCTTGTCCGGGTCCTCGAAGTTGATCGTGTTGACCTTGAGCAGCGCGAAGTAGCGCTCGCCTTCCTTCGGGGAGCGGATATGGCCGTCGATAGTGTCGCCGGTACGCAAGCCGAAGCGGCGGATCTGCGAAGGCGAAACGTAGATGTCGTCCGGGCCCGGCAGGTAATTCGCTTCCGGCGAGCGCAAGAAGCCGAAGCCGTCGGAGAGCACTTCGACGACGCCTTCGCCGACAATGTCGATTTCCTTCTGCGCGAGTTGTTTCAGGATCGCGAACATCAGCTCCTGCTTGCGCATGGTGCTGGCGTTTTCGATTTCCTGTTCTTCCGCGAAGGAGAGGAGCTCGACGGGGGTTTTGATCTTGAGGTCTTGAAGTTTCACTTCCCGCATTGGGGATTGGTCCTGTTGTATGGAATCCGCCTGTCCTTCGACTTGAAAATCTGGAAGCAGGGACGGATTGGAAAAAAGAGAAGGTTGGGTGGTCAGATTTTGAAGTCAGGTCTTGGGCATTACGGGATTGGAGCCCCGGCCCGATGCCTGCACGACCCGAATACTCGGAAACGCGCGATTGACTGGCATCCGCCTGCGTTTGGTGGGATGGCTAAATATACGGAACAAAAGGCGTTTTCGCAAGAGCTGCGCGATCACGGGCGCGTTTGCCTGTGGGTTGTCTAGAACGGCTTCACGATTACCAGGATCACGATGAAGACCATGAGAACAGCCGGTACCTCATTGATTATCTTGTAGAATTTTTGGCTTCGCCGATTCCTGTCGGCGGCGAAATCCTTAACGGTCCGTGACAGAAATCCGTGCAAAGCCGAGAGCGCGAACGCGAGCGCAAACTTTGCGTGGAACCAGCCGGCGCGGAAAAATCCGCTGTCATAGGCGAGCCACAGACCGAGCAGCCACGCCACGATCATCGCCGGATTGATAATCGCCTTGAGCAGCCGGCGTTCCATCACCTTGAAGATTTCGGATTGCTGGGAGCCCGGCTTCGCCTCGCAGTGATAGACGAACAGCCGCGGCAGATAGAGCATGCCCGCCATCCAGGCGATGACGGCGATGACATGGAATGCTTTCAGCCATTCGTACATTTTGCTCTCTGGCCGCTTGGCCGTTCACCCTTCGAGGCTCGCTGAGCCTGTCATCGGGCCGCGCACCCGCACGGACCCGTTGGCTCGCATCTCAGGGTGACGGTTACAGGTTCCCGTCATCCTGAGGTGCCCGTGCGTAGCACGGGCCTCGAAGGATGACAGCCCGAATCTATCCGCGCACCCGCTTGATCATGCGCTCGACATGCTCGATCGGCGTTTCCGGCAAGATGCCGTGACCGAGATTGAAAATGAAGGGACCGTCCGCGAAGGCCTGCTTCACGTCATCGACGGCGCGATCGAGCGCAGCGCCGCCGGCAAGCAAAGCCAGCGGATCGAGATTGCCCTGGATCGGCTTGACACGCTGCACCTGGTATCGCGCGAAAGTCTT
>CAYJNT010000134.1:1674-4995 GCA_964370945.1 uncultured Hyphomicrobiales bacterium
GGATCGGCTGCAGCGTCACCTCGGCTGCGAGCTCCGGCGAAAAGCAAAGATCGAGAAACCCGCCCGCCTTTTCGCGCACCGCCCGGTATTCGGGGAGATAACGCCCCGCCTGCCGCATCATCCAGACCGGTGGAATCGTCTGCCGCTCACCATCCAAGACCTTCAGGAGAGATTTCTTCACACGATCGTCCGCCGCCACTGCCCTTCACCAATTCCCTTCTAGATTCTTAATTGTAGTGACTCTTACGCGGTGGATTGGACTCACGCTTTCGCGTCCACATTCCATTGCGGCTTTTCCCACATATCCCCGGATTGTGCCAATCACCTCCGAGATTTTTGAAAAGCCTTAAAATGAAGGGCTTTTGCGTAGTGAACGCCACTTTCGCACATGATATGCAGTGCACGAGTTGCTCCCCCACAGCAGCGGATTCGCAAGGCCACGAACTTATTCTTCCAGCCACCAATGTGGACGGCTGAAACGTCAAGAGACTCGTCCGCTTGCACTCGCCGGTTTGGCGTGGCCTTCTCCCCTCGTGTCCACACACTGTCCTGTGGATGAGACCGATGCCGCATCGCAGCCCGAGCTATTTTCATTTGCACCTGATCTCCGACTCAACCGGAGAGACACTGACCATGGTCGCGCGCGCGGCGGCGGCGCAATACACCACGATGTCGCCGATCGAGCATATCTATCCGCTGGTGCGTACCCGCAAGCAGCTCGAGACCGCGCTCGCTGAAATCGAGGCTGCGCCGGGTATCGTTCTCTACACGCTGCTTGATGACGACCTGCGCGAATATCTCGCCGAGGGCTGCCGCAAGCTGGGTCTGCCGTTTTTGTATATCCTCGGGCCGGTGCAGCAATTGTTCCAGTCCTATCTCGGCAGCACCGAGACCAAGCCGCGTGTCGGCGCGCAGCACATGCTCAACGCCGATTATTTCAAGCGCATCGACGCGCTCAACTACACGATGTTCCACGACGACGGCCAGCACGTCGAGGACCTGGAAGAGGCCGATGTCGTGCTGGTCGGGATTTCACGCACCTCGAAAACGCCGACTTCGATCTATCTCGCCAATCGCGGGGTGAAGACCGCGAATGTCCCGCTGGTGCCGAACATTCCGCTGCCGCCGCTGCTCGAGACATTGAAGCATCCTTTGGTTGTCGGCCTCTATGCGACGGCGGAGCGAATCGTGCAGATCCGGCAGAACCGCTTGCTGGCACTGCGGGCGCATCACACCAGCGAAAGTTATGTCGATCGTGAGGCGGTGGCCGAGGAACTGACTTTCGCACGCAAGCTCTGCGCCAGGCATCGCTGGGAGCTGATCGACGTGACGCGGCGTTCGATCGAGGAAACCGCCGCGGCGGTGCTCAAACTTCTGGCCGAGCGCCGGCGGCAGCCGGTGGCCTGATCGTCATGCCGCTCTGGCTTGTATCCGCGCCGCTTGTGCTCGCCTCGAAAAGCGAGGTGCGGCGCGCTGTTCTGCAAGCCGCGGGACTGCCGGTCGAGACGATACCGGCCGATATTGACGAGCGCGGGATCGAGAAGAGTGCATCGGCAAGCGAGCCCAGAGGCGTCGCCGTGCTGCTGGCCCGCGAAAAGGCGAAGGCGGTCGCGGCACGGATGCCGGGGCGGCTGGTGCTCGGCGCCGATCAGACGCTGTCGCTCGGCCACGAACGCTTTTCAAAGCCGGTCGATCGGGATGCCGCCCGCGCACAGCTTTTGAAACTGCGCGGCAAGACGCATGAATTGTCGTCCGGGATCGCGCTTGTGCGCGACGGCACGATGTTATTCGAGGATTGCGCGGTCGCACGGCTGACCATGCGGAATTTCTCCGAAAGCTTTCTCGACGGCTATCTCGACGCGGCCGGGGCTTCGATCAGTCAAAGCGTCGGCGGCTATCAGCTCGAGAAAACCGGCATTCAATTGTTCGATGCGATCGAAGGCGATCATTTCACGATTTTGGGCATGCCGCTGTTTTCGCTGCTGCCGTTCCTGCGCGCGCAGAAATTCCTGGCGGAGTGAGGAATGTTCATCCTCGGCCTCACCGGCTCCATCGGCATGGGAAAGACCACCACCGCGAAACTGTTCGCAGAGGAGGGCGTGCCGGTGCATGATTCGGATGCCGCCGTGCACAGGCTTTACGAGGGTGAAGCGGTTGCGGCGATCGAAGCGGCCTTTCCCGGCGCGACAGCCAATGGAAAGGTCGATCGCCAGAAGCTCGGCGCCATGGTGGTGAACGATGCCGGTGCGCTCAAGCGGCTCGAAGGCATCGTGCATCCGCTGGTGCGGCAGTCCGAGACACGGTTCCTGGAACTCGCGCGCGCGGCGGGGGAGAAGATCGTAGTTCTCGATATTCCGCTGCTTTACGAGACCGGGGCCGAGAAACGGGTCGATGCAGTGGTGGTGGTGACGGCGCCGCCGGAGACGCAGCGCCAGCGCGTGCTGGAGCGGCCGGGGATGACGCCGGACAAGCTTGAGGCGCTGCTCGCCAAGCAGATGCCCGATTCCGAGAAGCGCGCGCGGGCGGATTTCATCGTGGATAGCGGGGGTGGCCTTGAGGTCGCGCGCGAACAGGTGCAAGATATCTTGCAGAAAATTGCTAAATTGCCGCATCAGAACTGATTCGGCGGCCAAGTTTGATGCGCGAAATCGTCTTCGATACCGAAACCACGGGACTTGATCCGGTCCAGGGCCATCGCCTGGTCGAGATCGGCTGCGTCGAGCTGCTCAACCGTTTTCCGACTGGCAAGACCTTTCACCGCTACATCAATCCGGAGCGCGACATGCCGCCGGAAGCCTTCGCGGTGCATGGCCTTTCGATCGAGTTCCTGAAAGATCACCCGTTATTCGTGACGGTCGCGGATGAATTCCTCGCCTTCATCGGTGACGCGCCGCTTGTCGCGCATAACGGCTATTTCGATCTCTCCTTCATCAATTTCGAGCTCGCGCGCGCGAGCAAGCCGGCTTTCGGTCGCGAGCGCATTGTCGACACCTTGATGCTGGCGCGCCGCAAGCATCCCGGCGGCTCGAACAAGCTCGACGATCTCTGCCTGCGTTACCGGATCGACAATTCGCATCGCACCAAGCATGGCGCGCTGCTCGATGCGGAATTGCTGGCCGAAGTCTATGTCGAGCTGATCGGTGCACGCCAGGCGATGCTCGGGCTCGCCGGCGAAACCTCCGCGGCCGCGATGGATGCGCTGGGTGTCGCATCACGCGCGCGGCCGGAGCCGCTGGCGCCGCTCGTGAGCGACGCGGAGCGCGCCGCGCACGACGCGTTCATCGCATCGCTCGGCGAAAAAACGATCTGGCAGGATTATCG
>CAYJNT010000134.1:5095-9303 GCA_964370945.1 uncultured Hyphomicrobiales bacterium
GGCGCTTGCTGTGTCTGCGCCATCTTCTGGCGATAGAGCGAGACGAAATCGACCGGATCGATCATCAAGGGCGG
This sequence comes from uncultured Hyphomicrobiales bacterium, assembly GCA_964370945.1. Classification (GTDB taxonomy): domain Bacteria; phylum Pseudomonadota; class Alphaproteobacteria; order Rhizobiales; family Xanthobacteraceae; genus Pseudorhodoplanes. The sequence goes on from CAYJNT010000134.1 coordinate 5,170, forward strand.
GAAACCGCCATTGCGCACCGCCGCCGACACGATCTCGCGCGCATAGGGGAAAAGCAGGCGCGGGCATTCGATCATCATCACCGGCTGCACCGCGTCGTTCGGCACATTGGTCAGCCGGAAAATGCCGGCATAGGCGAGCTCGAACGTGAACAGCACGGTTCCGGCGGCGTCGGCCTTGCCTTCGACCATCAGCTCGATTTCGAAATCGGTCTCGGACAGCGTCTTCGAATTCACATTGATCTGCAGATTGATCGAAGGCTGCTGCGCCGGCTGCAGCGAACGCGGCGCGTTCGGATTCTCGAACGAGAGATCCTTGATGTATTGCGCCAGCACATTGATCTGCGGCTGCTGCTCGCCCGCCTGCGGTGTGCCCGGTGTGCCTTGCTGGCCGCCATTCGTCGTCGTCATCACTAAATCCTTTCGCCGCTGAGGCGGCCGCATTCGGCGGTGTGGCTAACACAGGGGATTTCCCCGAACAAGGATCGGCTGAACAGGGTCAACGCGAGCGGTCCGGGTCCTGGTCGATGCGACGGTCCGGCATGCGCCGCCATTCGCCGTCCTTGAGTTCGATCACGCGATCGGCGTGCTCGGTGCGGACCACCATGTTCGCCGCGATCCAGCGCTGTACGGGAGGGAGCAAAAGCGCGATCCCGATCGCATCCGTGATAAAGCCGGGCATGGCGAGGAGAAGCGCGCCGATGCCGGTCATGATCGAGCCGGGCCTGGCCTCGATGTCGGCCTGATCGCGCTCCTGCAGGCTTGTCATCATGCGTGCCAGAAAGCGCCGGCCAAGCCACGACAAAAGGATGATTCCGGCCGCCGATCCCGCCAGCAGGAGGAAAAAAGCACTGAAAAATCCGGTCTTTGCGGCCACGAGCCAAAATGCCGCAATCTCGAGAAACGGCAGGGCCAGACACCCGATCAGGATCAATTTTCCAGGCCGCATAGAGCTTCATTCCGCCAGTGTCCCGATTCCGAAGTTCGCTTCATTCGGCGGCGCCCCGGTTGGCGAACTTCGGAATCGAAGGGACACTAGCAACATTATGATTCTAGTGTGGTTTTGGTTCAGAAATTCCCTAACGGACTCGCGGCGAGATAAAGGGAATTTCTGAACCACCACACTAGGTTGGCGCGGTCCTACGGATCGTTTATGGTCGAAATCGAGAGGTCACCGACAGCCCCGATACGCGGATTCAGCCAGGCTTTGGACCCGAATTTAGCCGCAAGCTATGGATAAGCCCGGCCGGGTGCTTAACTAACAGCAATAGAACCGGCTGCAAGGGCTAAGCTTACTCTCTAGATCCGCCGGCCGATTCTGTCACTACGATTGCCGAGGCAAGCGCGACGTGTTCGACATCTACACCATCATCTTCCTGGCGCTCGCCGTGTTCATCTTCCTGCGCTTGCGCAGCGTGCTGGGCCAGCGCACCGGTCGCGAGCGGCCGCCCTATGATCCCTATGCCGCGCGTGATGCGCGCCCGCAGGGGACCGACAAGGTCGTGGCGCTTCCCAATCGCAAATCATCGGAAGGCGCGACGCGGCCGACCGAAACCGTGGAGCCCGTGGAGCGCTGGAAAGGCGTCGCCGAAAAGGGCAGCGCGGTCGCGACCGGGCTCGATGCCATCGTCGAATCGGACAAGACCTTCGATGCCAATCACTTCATCGCCGGCGCCCGCGCGGCCTACGAGATGATCGTCGGCGCTTTCGCGGCCGGTGACCGCCGCGCGCTGAAAAACCTTCTCGCCCGCGAAGTCTATGACGGCTTCGACGCCGCGATCCGCGAGCGCGAAAGCAAGGGCGAGACGGTCGAGAGCCGATTCGTGTCGCTCGAGACCGCCGAGATCATCGGTGCCGAGATGCGCGGCTCGACCGCGCAGGTCACCGTGCGCTTCGTCTCGCAATTGATTACCGCGACGCGCGATAAATCCGGCAACGTGGTCGAAGGCAATCCGGACAAGGTCACCGACGTGACCGATGTGTGGACCTTCGCCCGCGACCTGACCTCGCGCGATCCGAACTGGAAACTGATGGCGACCGAAGCGGGGCAATGATCGTACAACGGCGACGAATGTTGCGTGCGGTCACGCGGCGCGGCGCTGTTGCTGCCACTCTGGCGCTTGCCGTCTTGATCGCGCCGGCGGCCGATGCTGCCCGCAAACGCGGCGCGCCCAAACGCGATCCGCTTAAAATCCCGAACAGCGCCGTCGAGCTCACCTCCTGGGCGAGCGTCGATGGCTGGGCCGAAGACGGCCATGCCGAAGCGCTCGGCGCGTTCCTGACCTCTTGCCGCGCCATCCTGCGCAGCCCGAAAGGATCGCGCACGCCGGTACAGTCCGCGCTCTGCGATATCTGCGGCCGCGCCATCAAATCGCTGCCGCTCGACGACGCCGGTGCGCGCGGCTTCTTTGAGGACAATTTCCGCCCGGTGCGGCTCGCCCCGCTTGGCGAGAAGGAAGGCTTCTTCACCGGCTATTACGAGCCGGTGGTCGAAGGCGGAAAATTCCCGAGCGACAAATTCACCACCCCGCTCTACCGCCGTCCATTCGACATGCTGGTCACCCGCATCCGTCATTCGGGAAAAAAAGGCAAAGCCGGCAAGCGCGTGGTGAAGAAAAGTGCGCCGTATTACGACCGCGTCGCGATCGAGAACGGCGCCATCGCCGGGCGCGGCTTCGAGATCGCCTACGTCAACGTGATCGACGCCTTCTTCGCGCAGATTCAGGGCTCGGTGCGCGTGCGGCTCGAGGACGGCTCGATGCTGCGATTGAATTACGACGCGCAGAACGGTCATCCCTATACGGCGGTCGGCCGTTTCCTGATCGAGCGCAAAATCTATACGCGCGAAGAAATCTCGATGCAGAAGATCCGCGAATGGATGGAAGCCAATCCGGAGGGAGGCGCGGCGTTGCGGCGCGAGAACAAGTCTTACGTGTTCTTCAAGGAAACCACGCTCGGCGCCGAAGACGAGCCGCCGGGCGCGCAAGGTGTGGCGCTGACACCCGGCCGCTCGATCGCGGTCGATCGCAACCTGCACACGTACGGCATGCCGTTCTTCATCGATGCGCTGCTGCCGATTCAATCAGAGACGCCTGATACCAAATTCCGCCGCCTGATGGTGGCGCAGGATACCGGCGGCGCCATCATCGGCCCGGCGCGCGCCGACATCTATCTCGGCGCCGGTGACGAAGCCGCGCGCGCGGCCGGCCGGTTCAAGCAATTCGGGCGTTTTGTGATGCTCGTGCCGAACGAGCTCGATCCGGCGCGGCTTGAGCGCCCGGTTCCGCTACCGTTGCCGCGGCCGAAAATCGACGAGCCGATCAAGCTGGTCGAGCGCCACGAAGAGCCTGCCGCGCCGACGCCAAGCGCTGCACCGAAGCCCGCCGAAGCAAAGACTGCTCAGGCGAAGGTCGAAGCAAAGGTCGTCGACAAAACCGTTCCTCTCCCCAAAGCGAGTCCGCTCAAGAAAAAACCATGAGCCGGGACGAGGGGCGCAAGGGGCGGCGGCTTTCCGAAGATGAGACCAAGCTTTGGCGCGACATCACCAAAAAGATCGCGCCGCTGCGAAAGCGCATCGTCAAGACAAGTCCCAAAGACGACGACCGCTCGCCGGCTCCGGCGGCAAAGCCGGCGCCGCGGAAATCCGCTTCGCCCGTCGCGGCACCGATTCACATCGCGAAGCCGAAACCGCCGTCGCTCGCGCCGCTCGACCGCAAGACCAAAAGCCGCATCGCCCGCGGCACGCATGCCATCGACGCGCGGCTCGATCTGCACGGCCACACGCAGGCCGAAGCGCATGACGCGCTGTTGCGGTTTCTGCGGCGCTCAAGCGACAAGGGCGCGAGTGTTGTGCTGGTGATCACAGGCAAAGGGGCGCGGGGAAGCGGCGAACGCGGCGTGCTCAAGCGGGCGGTGCCGATGTGGCTGTCGCTGCCGGAATTCCGCGAATTCGTCGTCGGCTTCGATGACGCGGCCATCGGCCATGGCGGCGAGGGCGCGCTCTATGTGCGGATACGGAAGAAGCGGGAGCGGTGACTGTTACAAGCACTATTTGTGGAATGGTCCCGGTTCTGCAATGCACCGTTTCACATCGGCAAGTCGGATATATCCGACTTGCCGCGACTCTTAATATGCCGG
>CAYJNT010000135.1:0-1371 GCA_964370945.1 uncultured Hyphomicrobiales bacterium
GTCGGCCTGGTTCCTGAGGACCCCGCGAACTTCGAATACTATTACGACCAGGCCCGCGAGATCTGCCGACGAGCGAAGGACCGCGCGCAGGTGAGCGACGACGAACTCATCGTGCTCGCGGTCGTGGCCTCGCAGCTGGCGCTTGCAAAATACGCCCAGCCCGGATCGAAGGATGCCGACGGCACCCTGGATGCAATTCTCGACATTCTCGACCGCGGCGACGTGCTGCAGGCGATGTCCGGCAAGATGGCACAATTGCTATCAAGCCGCGCGACAACGACGAGCGCCGGTGCGCGCCGGTCGCCGGCAAGTCTCGATCTCGCAAGCTCCATTGAACCGGAAGAACCGCGCGGGCCGCAGATCGCCACGACCGCACACGCCGTCTCGGAAGTGCCCGCCAGCAAAACCGAGATCACCACCGATGAAGAGGCGGAAATCCAGTATTGGACGCAATTATTCGGCGTGAACCGGCATCAACTCATCAACGCCATCCAGATCGTCGGAACGTCGGTCGACGATGTAAAGAGATTCCTGGAGACCGGCAACGAACCAAAACCCGGCCAGTAAGGGCGTCAGCGCTTCTTCCGCACTTTCTTGCCTTTCTTGCGCGCCTTGGACAGGCCAATCGCAATCGCCTGTTTGCGGCTCTTGACCCTGCCCGCCTTTCCACCCTTGCCGCTTCTTGCCGTCCCGCGCTTGTAAGCGCGCATTTCCTTCTCTACGTCCGAGGCCGCAGAAGGGGAATATTTCCTTTTTCCTTTTCGCCCTTTCGCCATTGCAATTCTCCCGATTGAGCCCGAAACGGCGGCGGCACACCGGGACTATAAGTGCCACTCAGCCGATCGGACCACGGCAATCAAATCGAGATCTCGTCGATCTTCATGATGGTAAATTGCGGAAACGGCGCCACCTGCTGCACGCCCATATCCGTCACGACGCCGAGCACCAGGATCTTCAATACCCGAAACGCGTCGCCGTCATTATTTCGCGCCGTCGCCGCGGTATCACCCGCGAGATAAGCGACCACGGCCGCCGCACATGCATCTTCCTTTTTCGCTTCGGTGTTGACGGTCGTCAGCGCTTCCTTTGCACTGCCTTTGAATACAGCAACATAGCGCTCCATTTGCTCCTGCGTGTCGCAAATGATTCCGCGCCCGATCGCGATATCAGCGGCAAAGGCGGGGCTTCCGAGAAAGATAATCGTGCTAACAATGGCCCCCTTCAGAAAACCAATCATATCAGCCTCCGTAATTCCTCCTCCGCGCCAATAACGCGGAACCCGGTTCCATGGTTGCAGCGCGAAATCGTCACCTCCGCAGAACGTGAACTTTCCCCATTTCTCTGCGTTGACCGGATTGTCGCGTGCCCTAC
>CAYJNT010000135.1:1471-2629 GCA_964370945.1 uncultured Hyphomicrobiales bacterium
GCTGATAACGAGCGGCGCCGAAGGGCCCCATTGCATTGCGCTCATCCTCTTGGCCGTCGCATGACGCCCGTATCTCAGCGTGGATACCGGAGGCTCCGCATGGATTGATGTTGGAAGACCGAAGTATTTTCAGGAGGAACCCATGTACGGCTCAAGGATCGATCATTATCCGGCCACGTCAAAATCGCTTCATTGGCTGATCGCGGCAAGCGTTCTCACGACCGCGCCGGTCGCGCTCGCAATGACGCGCGTCGCCGCAGGGCCCACGCAAGATGCGTTGTATAACCTGCACAAATCGCTGGGCGCACTGATCCTTATCCTGATGGTGTTGCGCTGGATCAACCGGCTTACGGTCGGCGCGCCGATGGCCGATCCGGCGATCGAGCCGTGGCAGAGGGCTCTGTCGGCGACCGTGCACACGCTGCTGTATCTGTTGCTGATTGCCATGCCGATCGTCGGTTATGTGGCCAATTCCGCGTTCGGCGCGCCGACGCCGTTCTTCGGATTGTTCAGTCTGCCGCCGATCATCGGCAAGAACGAAGCGCTGTCCGAGCAGTTGTTCACCCTCCACCGCTATACTGGCTGGTTCGTGATCCTTCTGGCGCTGACGCACATTGCCGGTGCGCTGTTCCACCAGTTCATCCGCAAAGACAATGTGCTCAAACGGATGCTGCCACGCGCAATGGGAGGATATTAGTTAAATACGAAGCGGCGCGCCCTTGACGGACGCGCCGCTTTCGTCACGCTTTGCTTTTACGAGCTAGTCGATAACCTGAATGATCCTGCGGCCGCTCGGCTCCACCAGCAGCACGTTGTCGTTGGTGTAGACATAGCGATACGGACTGACGGCCGGGCCCCGTGCGGTCGGCACGGATCGCAATTCGACATCAGACGGCAGCACCGATCCAACTGCAACGCGTTCCTGCAGGATAACCGGATTGACCCGTTCCTGAACGACATATTGCTTAATGATCATGCGCTGTTCCGGTGCAATGACAACTGCGTCGGCCGGCGCAACGCCGACGGTCTGGGCCAGAGCCGGACTGCCTGCAAGGATGGCAGCGCCGGCAGCAGCGGCGATGAGTACACGCTTCATGTTGTTCTCCCTTGGGAAAGGGCGTTCGTTCGTCACCCTCTGGTCCAATGCCGCGTCGTTCG
>CAYJNT010000135.1:2729-5426 GCA_964370945.1 uncultured Hyphomicrobiales bacterium
CGGGATACGTCGGAACTCGCACTTCGGTGGTCAACAGCGCGTCGCGTTGCTCATTCCAGGCCCGCGATCTCCAAGCCCTCGTCACACCACCTTCGCGTTTAACGATTGCTGCGCGGACCGGCCGGATGCGTCAGTGGCCGCTCGGCCGCACCGGCGCGAATCTCATTGCAACGCCGGGATCCACGATCCGCCGCTCCTGGTGAGGTTTGCGCTGTCTGAGCGGCGCCGATCTCGCCTCCTTCAATGCCTGTTGCGAATAATTGACGGGCGTATCGCCGCGGCCATGGTTGATTTCCGGCCCATAACGAAATGTCGCGCCCGCTCGCGGCACATCCGTCGCTGGCTGTTCACCCGGATTGCTGCGATCCGCTCGGCGCACAAGCTTTGGCCGTTGCGTATCGGAGGCCGCGATTTCAACTGGGGACGTCAGCATCGAGACGCCGATGACACCCATACTCACAAGTGCCAGCGCGGCAGCGAGATAGCAGGTGATGATCAAAAAAAGATGCACGACAATGACCCGGTTTTACGGCCTCGCCCGCCTCATCAGCGAATGGTGCCGACGACATCCTCAGGCTCTGGCGGATCCTCGGCGGCAATGATGATCGTTTCGCCGGCGCGCAACTTGACGTCGCTGATCGCTTTGTCGCCTTCGACCACCCACCAGGTGCAATCTCCGTCGGTGAAGATCACGAGCATCGCCGCAGTCCCGTCCTCGAACAGGATTTCCTTCGCGCCGGCAATCGTCTTGACATGGCTGGGCATCACACATCTCCACGCCACACCGATATCAAGTAACGGCGATCAGACGGGTTCCCCCGCGGGGCCGCCCGCTGTCTCCAATACGCCCGCATTATCGTACTGGCGCGGAACTTCGACTCAGAAAGCAAAGCCCGCCCAGAAGGAAAAGATGAACTGACAATCGTCAAACGGCCGTAAGCGTGCAAAGCGGTGCCCGTAACGGGAGCCGGTGTCGCGTCTGAAGGCCGGTGTCGCAGATGGAACCCTGGTCTGCCAGTTTGCATTTGTTTCCATTGGAGGGTGCCATGTTCGACAGCGCACTCGGTATCATCAAAGTGATCGGACCATTCATTCTTGTGGCAGCCTTGATCTATGCCGTTCTCCACGTCCGGTATCGAAGCCGGAGGCTCAACCGCGAAAGGGATCGCGCGACGCGACAGCTCTATACGGATGAGCGCGCGCAGCGCGACAATCTCAAATTCGATGCCCATGTCGGCGAACGCGGCGAACGGCGAGCGTCCCCAGGCCCGAACGATATCACTTGAGCTCGCCGCCTGACATCGGGTTTGACCTGCAATGGACAGTGATCTGCAAAATCTCACGAAAGATGAACTGATCGCCGAGGTGATGCGGCTGCGTGCAGGAATTCGCACCCATCGCGATGCCAGCGGTCACGCACTGTGCTGGCATCATCCGCAGCTTTGGGGTCTGCTGCCGGAGCCGATACCGGAAAACATCGCAGTGCCGGAATGGCCGGTTTTCCTGCGCGGCTGCCTCAAATATCGCGAGTCACTAGATCGCGACTTACCGGACGCGCCACGCACCAAAACTGAATTCGGCTGCCGCGACTGAGCATAACTCACGGCGGATTCATTTTCCATCGAGGCTGCGACAGGCTCGCCGTCACGCCGCGCAAAAAGCGGCCTATTTATCTTCTTTGTCTTCGTTCGATTTCGATTTCGTGCGTCCGATGATCTCGCCAACCCGTTGGCGCACGGCCGGAGTGTCGAGCAGAAGCGCGAGCGCATCCGAAGGCGACCACAAATCGTCGTGGGACATGTAAGGCTTCAGCGCTTCAAACCCGGCATGAACGTCGTGCTCCGGATTCTCGATTTTGCGTGGCATGAAAATGCCCCTTCGTGCGAAAACGTCCGCTACTGGACATTTGTTCCTGCGTATTCACGCTTGTTCCCGAACGATCGCCACCAATTTGTATCGCTTTTAAGTGAAACTCTTCGCACTCAAATTGCGCGAAGCGTCTTAAGCGTTCTTCAATCGGAAGCTGCAACGCTTCGTCGATGCAGGTTGAACCCGATCGGGGGCACCACCCGTGTTCGAGCGCAGAGCCACACAACGCGGTCGCACTCTGCTAGGCGGCAAGATTGTCTTCAATGGCGGCCGCTCGGCGATCGATTGTGTCGTTCGCAACATTTCCGAAGACGGCGCCTGCGCACAGGTTGAAAGTCCGGTCGGCATTCCGGATCAGGTGCTTCTCACCATCACCGGCGAAAGCGAGCCACGGCACTGCGCCGTCGCCTGGCAATCCGCGGACCGGCTGGGGCTCACATTCAAGCGCGCCGACGCGGCAGGCGATGCTTCGCAAGGCCAACCACCGCCGCTGGAATCAGTGCCCGAGGTGATGCGTAGCGAGATACTGGCGCTGCGTGCGGCGCTCGACGAGGTACGGTTCGGCGTTCTTCTTCTCGATTCGGAATTGCGTGCGCAATTTATCAACCGTGCCTTTCGCAAGATGTGGCGTTTGCCAGATGCCAAGGCAAACAACAAGCCACCCTTTGTGGCGCTGATGTATCACGGTCGCGATACCTGCGCTTACAAAATTCTCGCCGAAGACCTCGACGACTACGTCGCCGAATGCGTCACGCTGGTGCGCGCCGGAGATCCGACGCCCCTGGACCTGCGGCTCGCCAACAGCGAGGTCATCCGCCTGCAATGCGC
>CAYJNT010000135.1:5526-9297 GCA_964370945.1 uncultured Hyphomicrobiales bacterium
TATTGGGATGTCACCGATCTGATCCGCAATGCAGAACAACTCGAGCAGCTCGCCACATTCGACGCGATGACGGGGCTATTCAACCGGCGGCATTTCCTCGCATTGGCCGATGCAGAATGGGGTCGCTTCCAGCGCTATCACCGCTCGCTGACGATGCTGATGCTGGACATCGATCATTTCAAGCAGATCAATGACCGGTACGGGCACGCGGTCGGCGACGAGGCCCTCTGCACGGTCGCGCGCGCCTGCCAGGAGAGCAAGCGCAGTCCTGATCTTGTGGGGCGCGTCGGTGGCGAGGAACTTGCGATGCTCTTGCCGGAGACCGACATCGTGCAAGCCGGCGTGGTCGCGGAGCGCATCCGCAGCAAGATCGCCGACCAGATCACGGTCCACCCAAGAGGCAACTTCAGGGTCACGGTCAGCATCGGAATGGCATCGGCCACTTTGAGCATGTCGGGCATCCACGCCCTGATGCAGACGGCCGATCGCGCGCTCTACCGGGCTAAGGAGATGGGGCGCAATCGCGTTGTGGAATTCGACACGCTAGCGCAGGCTGGACCGAAGCTGGCTGCGGAATAGGACGCCCAGCCTAAGGGTGAAACGCCGGCTGCCGTCGCCAAGGTGCCCCGGCATGTGCGGTGCAGCAAAAGAAAAATACCTCCGGTTTGGAACGATCCAGCGACGATCGCGTTTGGAGATCGTTTCGCCGTATTGGGGCTGCCAAACGGCACCGGAAATCGTCGGGATTTCCGTTACTTCTTGGGAGGGGCGTTATGCGCGGACACCGTGATAGCGAAGTGACAGCCAGGGCAAAAAAAGCCGATCCGGCCCCCCCGCCTCCAGCCATCCCCGACCCCGACCAAGCTCAAAACGGCGCTTCCCAGCACGAACTCAACGGCAATCGCGACCTCGTTTTAGGGTCGCTCCTGGATGCCCTCCAATCCATGCGCGCCGGAGACTTCTCGGTCCGGATGAACCGGGGTGGAACCGGCCTGGAGAGCCGGATTGCCGATACATTCAACGACATTGTTACGGCCAATGAGCAAATGGCGCGGCAACTCGAGCGGGTCGGCCAGGTGGTCGGCCGCGAGGGCAAGACCAAGCAGCGTGTCAAATTGGGCCTTGGCTCGGGCGCTTGGGGCGAGATGGAAGGTTCGGTCAATACACTGATCGACGACCTTCTGTGGCCAACGACTGAAGTGACCCGCGCGGTCACCGCGGTCGCCAAGGGCGACCTCCTTCAGACCGTGCCGCTCGATGTCGACGGCCGTCCGCTCAAGGGCGAGTTCCTGCGCTCGGCGACCATCGTCAACACCATGATCAAGCAGCTCAACGTGTTCACCTCAGAGGTGACGCGCGTGGCGCGCGAGGTCGGCACCGAAGGCAAGCTCGGTGGTCAGGCGCAGGTGTCGGAAGTGACCGGCGTTTGGCGCGATCTCACCGAAAGCGTGAACTCGATGGCCTCGAACCTCACCGCGCAGGTTCGCAATATTTCGGAAGTGACGATCGCGGTGGCGAGCGGCGACCTGTCGAAGAAGATCACCGTCGACGTGCGCGGCGAAATTCTCCAGCTCAAGGAAGCCATCAACACGATGGTGGATCAATTGCGCGCCTTCGCTTCGGAAGTGACGCGCGTGGCGCGCGAAGTCGGCACTGAAGGAAAACTCGGCGGCCAGGCCATTGTGCCGGGCGTCGCCGGCACCTGGAAGGACCTGACCGACAACGTCAACCTTCTCGCCGGTAACCTGACCACGCAGGTGCGCAACATCGCACAGGTGACCACCGCCGTGGCGCGCGGCGACTTGTCGAGAAAGATCACCGTCGACGTGCGCGGCGAAATTCTCGAACTGAAAGACACCATCAATACGATGGTGGACCAGCTCAACGGCTTCGCCGGCGAAGTGACACGCGTCGCGCGCGAAGTCGGCACCGAAGGCAAGCTCGGCGGTCAGGCACAAGTCCCCGGCGTTGCCGGCACCTGGAAAGACCTGACCGACAACGTGAACTTCATGGCCTCCAATCTCACCGGCCAGGTCCGCAATATCGCTGACGTTGCGACCGCGATCGCCGGCGGCGACCTGTCCAAGAAAATCACGGTGAACGTCTCCGGCGAAATCCTGCAGCTGAAGGAAACCATCAACACGATGGTGGACCAGCTCAATGCGTTTGCCGGCGAAGTGACGCGCGTCGCGCGCGAAGTGGGCACCGAAGGCCGTCTGGGCGGTCAGGCCAATGTGCAAGGTGTTGCCGGCACATGGAAGGATCTCACCGACAGCGTGAACTCGATGGCGTCGAACCTGACCGCGCAGGTTCGCAATATTGCCGATGTCTCAACCGCCATCGCGAACGGCGACTTGTCGAAGAAGATCACCGTGGACGTGCGCGGCGAGATTCTCGAGTTGAAGGACACTATCAATACGATGGTAGACCAGCTCAACGCCTTCGCCGGCGAAGTGACGCGTGTGGCACGCGAAGTCGGTACCGAAGGCAAGCTTGGCGGTCAGGCGATGGTGCGCGGCGTTGCCGGCACCTGGAAAGACCTGACCGACAACGTCAACTCGATGGCCTCGAACCTCACCGGCCAGGTCCGCAACATCGCGGAAGTCGCGACCGCGGTGGCGCAGGGCGACCTGTCGAAAAAGATCACGGTGAACGTTTCCGGCGAAATTCTGCAGCTGAAGGAAACCCTCAACACGATGGTGGACCAGCTCAACGCCTTCGCCGGCGAAGTAACCCGGGTGGCCCGCGAGGTGGGTACCGAGGGAAAACTCGGCGGACAAGCCGAGGTCAGGGGAGTGGGCGGCGTCTGGAAAGACCTGACCGACAACGTGAACTCGATGGCTGGCAACCTGACCGACCAGGTCCGCAACATCGCCGAAGTAGCGACCGCGATCGCGAATGGCGACTTGTCGCGCAAGATCACGGTCGACGTGCGCGGCGAAATTCTGCAGCTGAAAGAAACCCTCAATACGATGGTCGATCAGCTCAACCGCTTCGCAGGCGAAGTAACGCGCGTCGCGCGCGAAGTCGGCACCGAGGGCCGCCTTGGCGGTCAGGCCAACGTGCCTGGCGTCGCTGGCACTTGGAAGGATTTGACCGACAGCGTGAATTCGATGGCGGGTAACCTCACCGCGCAAGTGCGTAACATCGCCGAGGTGACCACCGCCGTGGCGCGCGGCGACCTCTCGCGCAAGATCACCGTGGACGTGAAAGGCGAAATCCTCGAGCTGAAAAACACGATCAACACCATGGTGGACCAGCTCAACGGCTTCGCCGGCGAGGTGACGCGCGTCGCGCGCGAAGTCGGCACCGAGGGCAAGCTCGGCGGTCAGGCCGAGGTGCCGGGCGTCGCCGGCACGTGGAAGGATTTGACCGACAACGTCAACTTCATGGCTTCGAACCTGACCGCGCAAGTCCGCAATATCGCGGAGGTCGCAACCGCGATCGCGGACGGCGACCTGTCGAAGAAGATCACCGTCGACGTGCGCGGTGAAATCCTGCTGCTGAAGGAGACGCTCAACACCATGGTCGAGCAACTTCGCTCCTTCGCGGGCGAAGTGACGCGCGTGGCACGCGAGGTGGGCACCGAGGGCAAGCTCGGCGGACAGGCGGTGGTTCCCGGCGTCGGCGGAACCTGGAAGGACCTGACCGACAACGTCAACCTCCTCGCCGGCAACCTGACCACCCAAGTCCGTAACATCGCCGAGGTGACGACGGCCGTGGCGCGCGGCGACCTCTCGCGCAAGATCACCGTGGACGTCAAAGGCGAAA
>CAYJNT010000136.1:0-9132 GCA_964370945.1 uncultured Hyphomicrobiales bacterium
CCATCTGGCCGGCGTATTTGGCCTTGAGCGCGCCGATCACCTTGCCCATGTCCTTGACGCCGGCCGCGCCGGTTTCCTTGATGGCGGCGTCGATCGCCGCAACGATCTCGGCATCGGACATCTGTTTCGGCAAGTAACCGGTGATGATCGCGATCTCGTCGGCTTCCTGTTTCGCAAGCTCCGGCCGGCCGCCCTTCTCGTACAGCTCCTTCGATTCCTGGCGCTGCTTGATCATCTTCTGGAACACGCCGGCAAGGTCGCCGTCCGAGAGCGGGCCTTTTCCTGCGCCGCGCGCCTCGATATCCGCGTTCTTGATGGTGGAATTCATCAGCCGAAGCGTCGAGACTTTTCGCTCGTCCTTGGCCTTCATCGCGTCCTTGAGGGCGTTGTTGATGTCGTCGCGCAGCACGTTGTCCTCGCTATCTCGTTAGGTTCATTAGTTGTCGCGCAATCTTGCGGCGAACCGGTCTCCACTTCGCCGGATTGCGCTCCGTTAAGTGAAATCCGCTTCCGCCACCGCCACGTGGCGATCGCCGCCCAGATCGCCTCGATCACGCCGAACGGCCAGGCGCCCTGCAGAAATCCATAGACCGAGCCGGCCGCGCAGGCACCCGCGAATGCCAATATATAGTGCGGATTGCGATCTTCGAGCGCATAGAAAACCAGCATCGCCGTCACCGCCGCGAGGCCAAAGAGCGTCAAGGCATCCATGCAAAAAGCCACTTTGACGGGAGCGCGCCGGGCGACTATCTAGGCCGCTCATGAACAGCAAACAAGGCGATTCCGGGTGGGCCGAGCCGAAGGCCACCGCCCTTCTCGTGCTGGCCGATGGAACGATGCTGGAAGGCACGGGTTTCGGCGCAACCGGCCATGCGGTGGGTGAAGTCTGCTTCAACACCGCCATGACCGGCTATCAGGAGATCCTCACCGATCCCTCCTATGCCGGGCAGATCATCACCTTCACCTTCCCGCACATTGGGAACGTCGGCACCAACGAGGAAGACATCGAGACCGTCAATCTCGCCGCGACCCCGGGCGCGCGCGGTCTCATTCTGCATACCGACATCACCGCGCCGTCGAATTTCCGCGCCACGCGCCATCTCGATCAATGGCTCAAAGCCCGCGGCGTAATCGGGCTCTCCGGCATCGACACGCGCGCGCTGACCTCGCTGATCCGCGAGAAGGGCATGCCGAATGCCGTGATCGCGCATGCGCCCGACGGCACGTTCGATCTCGACGCGCTGAAAAAAGAAGCACGCGAATGGCCGGGCCTCGAAGGCATGGACCTCGTGCCGATGGTCACGAGCGGACAGCGCTTCACCTGGGACGAGACCGAATGGGTGTTCGGCAAGGGTTACGGCCGGCAGGAGAACCCGGAATTCCACGTGGTCGCGATCGATTACGGGATCAAGCGCAACATCCTGCGCCTTCTTGCCTCGAACGGCTGCAAGGTCACGGTCGTGCCGGCCAAGACCAGCGCCGAGGACATCATGGCGCTCAAGCCCGACGGCGTCTTCCTCTCCAACGGCCCCGGCGATCCGGCGGCGACCGGCGAATATGCCGTGCCGGTGATCCGCACCATGGTCGACAGCAATATGCCGACCTTCGGGATCTGCCTCGGCCACCAGATGCTCGGCATCGCGCTTGGCGGCAAGACCATGAAGATGCATCAGGGCCATCACGGCGCGAACCATCCGGTGAAGGATCTCACCACCGGCAAGGTCGAGATCACCTCGATGAATCACGGCTTCGCGGTCGACAAGAATAGCCTGCCGAAGAATGTCGAGCAGACCCATGTCTCGCTGTTCGACGGCTCGAATGCCGGCATTGCGCTCAAGGACAAGCCGGTTTTCTCGGTGCAATACCACCCGGAAGCCTCGCCCGGCCCGCGCGACAGCCATTACCTGTTCAAGCGGTTCACCGATTTGATGCGCGAGCGCAGGCGGGCTTAAGATTCCGTTACTGCGGCGTTTTTCATAAACGCCTCTTAAAGACGTTCGTCATAGAGAAATACCAGTCAAAGTCCTCAAGGCGTCCGATGTCCACCCGCAAGACCAAGCCGCTGACCTTCCTGTTTGCCGATGACGGCTCGGTGCCGAACAACCCGAAGCTGCCATTCGTGGTCTATCGCGGCGCGATCAATCTTGCCGGCACGCCCGATCCGGAAGAGCTCGTCGAGCAGGTGATTTCCGGCAACGGCTGGGGCGGCATGTGGCGCAACGGCATCTACGAATATGTGCACTACCATTCGATGATCCACGAGGCGCTCGGCATCGCGCGCGGCCGCGCCAAGGTGCGCTTCGGCGGAACCAAGGGCGAGGAACTGGAAATTTCGGCCGGCGATATCGCCATTCTGCCGGCCGGCACCGGTCATCAATGCCTGTGGGCGTCGCCCGACCTGTTGGTGATCGGCGCCTATCCGGACGGCGGGAAATTCGACCTGTGCCGCGGCAGCAAGGCCGAGCATGCCAAGGCGATCAAATCGATCCCGAAAGTGCCGATGCCGAATTCCGATCCGGTTTACGGCAAAAACGGTCCGCTGCTGACGCTGTGGCGCGGCTGACGGGCAACGCGAAATCTGTTGAAATGGAACGTCATGGCCGGGTTTATCCCGGCCATCCACGTCTTTGGGTGCCGCGAAAAAGACGTGGATGGGCCGGAACAAGTCCGGCCATGACGACAACATAGAGCGACGGAAAATAACTTGGCCGACTGGATTTCGTTTTTCGATTCCGACAATCCGATTTACGTCAACGCGCGGCACCGCGCGGTGCATGCGCGCCTCGTCGGCATCAGCATCTCGCATTATATCCGCAAGGCCGGAATGCAGATTCTGGATTACGGCTGCGGCGAGGCCTTTTATGCCGGCCGCATTGCGGACCAATGCGAGAAACTGATGCTGTGCGAAGCCGCGCCGCATCTGCGCCAATCGCTCAAGGACCGCTTCGCCGACAATGAGAAGATCGCCGTGCTCTCGCCCGAGGAAGCGGCGGCCTTGCCGGACGGCAGCGCCGATCTCATCGTCATGCATTCGGTCGCGCAATATCTGACCAAAGAGGAAGCGCATGATCTTCT
This sequence comes from uncultured Hyphomicrobiales bacterium, assembly GCA_964370945.1. Lineage (GTDB taxonomy): Bacteria > Pseudomonadota > Alphaproteobacteria > Rhizobiales > Xanthobacteraceae > Pseudorhodoplanes. Next base: position 3,076 of record CAYJNT010000136.1, read on the forward strand.
CGTCTTGTTCCGCCGCCTTGTCCGGAAAGATGGATCGTTCGTTCTGGGCGACGTCGTGAAACCGGGCGTCACCGCGCTCACCGATGCTGCCGCGCTTCTTGGCCTTGCCGCCGCCAACGGATTTTTCTTCGCGGCCCTGTTCGGCCTTCTTCGCACATTGCTCTCGGGTTATTGGACATTGCGCCAGCAGGCGGGGCTCACGCGCTACAGCGAAGACGAGATCGTGAGCGCGCTCAGAGCGGCCGGATTTTCGTCGACACGCGCCGAACACAATCTCGGTCACAACCAGGCGCGCATGACCTTTGTTGCGACGCCTGCGTAACCGCCTCGCGGCTTGTGGTTCCCTCCGAAACGCACGCGTCCCGGGAACGGACGCCCGCCGAATGGGTTGGCCCTCACGGAACCATCAAGGGAGCATCAGATGTCAGACCCTTCCAACGAAAACCCGAACCGCTGGTATCGCAGTGACAGCAATGCGGGCATGTGGGCCGGAATTCTGCTCGCGGCTTTTGTCATTGTGGTCGGCCTCATCCTGCTCATGCCGAAAGGTGCGGACAATGTCGCGACGTCGCCGGGCACGAGCACGACCGGCTCCGCACCACAAGGCGCGCCCAGCAGTCCGGGCGGAACCCGGACCACGCCGGGCACGACTGGAGGCGGGACGACACCGGCGCGCTGACGATCAAGCAGCGACCCCGGGCGACAAGCCGGGGTCGCTGTCTTCGTCCTCTTGCAGCGTTGTGACCTTCCCTGACTCGCGTTCCGGGCGGCTCAGGATGATCGCTCGCTTGAGCCGCAATTCTTCGAGCAGGCGCTGGTTCTTCTCGTCCAGCGAGCCCCGCAGCATGTTCAGGAACCGGAGCAGAACGTCCTGGTCATCGGCCATGCGCGTTAACGCCAAACGGGCGCTCGGGTTGCCTGCTCCATAGCTTTTGTTTTGTGCGCAACTTCAGGCCCGCAGGGCGGGCCTGCATCTACAGCGCCAAGGCGGGTTATCCGCAGGCCGCCGCGGATTGCCGCTCGCGCCGTTGATAATTCACCGTCGCGGCGAACATGCCCCACACCATCCCGACCAGCAGGTAATAGTTTCGCCAGTGGTCGGTATCGACGATGATGCTCTCAAGACACATGCCGACATACGCGGACAGGACGGCCACCATCGGAACCTGCCATGGGGTGCGCACGAAGATGGACCGAAAGCCGATCGCGAGCGTGGTGAAGGTGAGCGCCAGGTAGGCGATACCGCCCAGCCAGCCGTGATTGAGGAACACGCCGAGATAGGAATTGTGCGACACCAGACCGTAGACCCGGGCGAATACCCAGGGTCCCATGCCGTTCGGGTGCTCCAGGATATTTTCGATACTGCGCTGCTGGATATTGAAGCGCGATCCTTCGGTGCCCGTGTCATAAGCCTGAAACAGGGTGGCGCGTTCCAGGATCATTTTCTGAACCGCTTCAATCGAGAACAAAATCAACAATAGTCCGACGAGCGCGGCACCCATCACGAGGATGATCAGAATCATGCGCTGCCGCTGCCGCGCATTTTCCCGGGTGATGAAGAGCAGCAGCCACATGACGATCGTGGTGAAGGTGAACTGGCCCCAGCCTGCGCGCGAAAAGGCGAGCAGCAGGCCGACTGCGATGATCAGAAACGCGATCAATTGCAGAGGACCGACGCGCCTTGTGAAAAAGACCGCGAGCAGGAACAGCAGCGGGGGAACGTAAAACGCGCCGGTGATATTCGGATCCTTGAACGTCGAAACCGCGCGTCCGCTCATCATGAAAGCCTCAGAACCGGGCGCGAGCTGGAAATAGCCGATGATCCCGAAAATGGCGGCGAAGACGCCGGCGACCGCGTAGCCATTTGCGATCAGTTCATAGCGCCGCTGCGTGTCGTCCAGGATCGCGATCGCGATGACGACGCCGGTGACGGCGAGATAAATGGAAATGATGACAAATGTCTGCGCTTCCGTGTCTCCCCAGATCGGAATCAGCGACAGCAATCCGCCGATCTGAAGCAGGAAGAGAAGGAACACCATCGGCAATATCTTCACGTCGATGGAGACGCCTGCCACGAGACAAGCGAAGGCAACTAAGGCCGCAAGGAACTCGTAGGGTGCCGGCTGAACGAAGGTGAAGAAACTCGACGCCAGACACAGAAAAAGCAGTACGTCGAGAAAACGCACGGCGATGCGCGGCGGGGATTGCCGCAAAACGGACGGCGGAGCCGATCGGGTCGCGCCGGGATGCACATCGTCGAGCGTGAGCAAGCGTGGCTCTCTTTCGCGGCGAAACAATCGCGTGCGGTAAACGCGGTTTTCGACGCCAATCTGGCTTCGAATGGTAAACACGGCGTTAGCCGGTAAGACTTGGTTTACTTTTCGGGGGATGGCGGCCTTAACGCAGCGGAAAGGCCCGCGCCGCATGCTGCCCGCGGCCCGGTGGCGGAGCGGCGACGCGGAGGTCGTGCAAGATCTTTGAGCCTGGTTCGATTCCAGGCCGGGCCTCCAATTCCGTCTCGTAGGTGAGAACCCAGGAAGGCCCGTCTAGCGGCACTTTTCGCTGTCCACCGGCCTTTCGGCTCGGCCCTTCCATCCCCCTCGATTCTGGTCTAAAGACCGCCCGCGCGCAGGGGAAACCCGGCGCCGGGGGCGAAGGACGCGCGGGAAGCGCGCCTTTTTTTTATGCCCGTTCCGGGGCGTCTGCCTGAGCCCGAAGGGCGAAGGCGTGACGAACCCGGAATCCAGATGCAAGCTCAGTTTGGCTTCTGGATTCCGGGCCCGCGAGCTTCGCTCGCGTCTCGGAATGACAAAGAGGTCTTGCACGGAGCCCGATGCCCAAACGTACCGACATCAAGTCGATCCTGATCATCGGCGCAGGTCCCATTGTCATCGGACAGGCCTGCGAATTCGACTATTCCGGCACCCAGGCCGTCAAGGCGCTGAAGGAAGAGGGCTACCGGATCGTGCTGGTGAATTCGAACCCGGCGACGATCATGACCGATCCCGACCTCGCCGACGTCACCTATATCGAGCCGATCACGCCCGAGATCGTCGCCAAGATCATCGAGAAGGAACGCCCGGACGCGCTCCTTCCCACCATGGGCGGGCAGACCGCGCTCAACTGCGCGCTCTCGCTCAAGAAACAGGGCACGCTCGACAAGTTCAACGTGCAGATGATCGGCGCCACCGCGGAAGCGATCGACAAGGCGGAAGACCGCGAGCTGTTCCGCGAGGCGATGACCAGGATCGGGCTCGCCACGCCGCGCTCGCATCATGTGAAGTCGCTCGCCGATGCGCTGAAGGCGCTGCAGGATATCGGGCTGCCCGCCATCATCCGCCCCTCCTTCACCATGGGCGGCACCGGCGGCGGCATCGCCTATAATCGCGAAGAATTCATCGACATCGTCGAAGGCGGCATCGATGCCTCGCCGACCAGCGAAGTGCTGATCGAAGAGTCGGTGCTCGGCTGGAAAGAATTCGAGATGGAGGTGGTGCGCGACAAGAAGGACAACTGCATCATCATCTGCTCGATCGAGAATATCGATCCGATGGGCGTGCATACCGGCGATTCGATCACCATCGCCCCGGCGCTCACGCTCACCGACAAGGAATACCAGATGATGCGCGACGCCTCGATCGCGGTGTTGCGCGAGATCGGCGTCGAGACCGGCGGCTCGAATGTTCAGTTTGCCGTAAACCCGGCGGACGGGCGGCTGATCGTCATTGAAATGAATCCGCGCGTCTCGCGCTCGTCGGCGCTGGCGTCGAAAGCCACCGGCTTCCCGATCGCCAAGGTCGCGGCCAAGCTCGCGGTCGGCTACACCCTGGATGAGATCGCGAACGACATCACCGGCGGCGCGACGCCGGCCTCGTTCGAGCCGATCATCGACTACGTGGTCACGAAAATCCCGCGTTTCGCATTCGAGAAATTCCACGGCGCGTCGAACGTCCTGACCACCTCGATGAAATCGGTCGGCGAAGCGATGGCGATCGGGCGCACGTTCCAGGAATCGCTGCAGAAGGCGCTACGCTCGCTCGAAACCGGCCTGACCGGCCTCGACGAGATCGCGATCGAGGGCCTCGGCCAGGGCGACGACAAGAACGCGATCCGCGCCGTGCTCGGCACGCCCACGCCCGAAAGGATCCTGCAGGTCGCGCAGGCGATGCGGCTTGGCATGAGCGACGACCTCATCCACGCCTCCTGCAAGATCGATCCGTGGTTCATCGCCGAAATCCGCGGCATCGTGGAGATGGAAAGTCAGATCAAGACAAAGGGCCTGCCGACAACGCCGGGGGCGCTGCGGCGCCTGAAAGCCATGGGCTTTTCGGATGCGCGCCTCGGCAAACTGACCGGCCAGACCACGGAAAGCGTGACGCAAAAGCGCCGCGCGCTCGACGTGCGGCCGGTGTTCAAGCGCATCGATACCTGCGCCGCCGAATTTGCCTCGCCCACGGCCTATATGTATTCGACCTACGAGCCGCCCTTTGCCGGGAAACCCGCGAACGAAGCCAGGCCCTCGGACAGGAAGAAAGTCGTGATCCTCGGCGGCGGGCCGAACCGGATCGGGCAAGGCATCGAATTCGATTATTGCTGCTGCCATGCCTGCTTCGCTCTGGACGAAGCCGGCTTCGAAACCATCATGATCAATTGCAATCCGGAAACGGTGTCGACCGATTACGACACCTCGGATCGCCTTTACTTCGAGCCGCTCACCGCCGAGGACGTGCTCGAGATCATCGACATCGAGCGCTCGACCGGAACCCTGCATGGCGTGATCGTGCAGTTCGGCGGGCAGACGCCGCTCAAGCTCGCCGAGGCGCTCGAGAAAGCCAGCGTGCCGATCCTCGGCACCTCGCCCGACATGATCGACCTCGCGGAAGACCGCGACCGCTTCAAGAAGCTGCTCGACAAGCTGAAATTACGTCAGCCGGAAAACGGCATCGCGATTTCGCCGGAGCAGGCGAAGGCCACGGCCGAGAAGATGGGCTATCCGGTGGTGATCCGCCCATCCTATGTGCTCGGCGGACGCGGGATGGAGATCGTGCACGATTCCCACCAGCTCGACCGCTATATCACGCGGCTTGCCGGCGATCTCAACCGGCCGTCGGAGCTCGTGGTCTCCGACAAGCGGCCGCTGCTGATCGACCGCTATCTGACCGACGCGATCGAGGTCGACGTCGATTGTCTTGCCGACGGCAAGGACACGTTCATCGCCGGCATCATGGAGCATATCGAGGAAGCCGGAATCCATTCCGGCGATTCCGCCTGCTCGCTGCCGCCGCATTCGCTCGATGCCAAAACCATCGTCGAGCTCGAGCGGCAGACGTGCGCGCTCGCGCTGGCGCTCAAGGTCGGCGGGCTGATGAACGTGCAATACGCGATCAAGAACGGCGACATCTTTGTGCTCGAGGTCAATCCGCGCGCCTCGCGCACGGTGCCCTTCGTCGCCAAGGTGGTCGGCATCCCGGTCGCGAAAATCGCCGCGCGCGTGATGGCGGGCGAAAAGCTTGCGAGCTTCGACCTGAGGCCGCCGAGCATTCCGCATGTCGGCGTCAAGGAAGCGGTGTTCCCGTTCGCCCGCTTCCCCGGCGTCGATACCGTGCTCGGCCCGGAAATGAAATCGACCGGCGAGGTGATGGGCATCGACACGACGTTCGAGACCGCCTTCGCCAAGAGCCAGCTCGGCGGCGGCACGCGGCTGCCCAAGGCGGGAACCGTTTTCGTGTCGGTGCGCGATGTGGACAAGGCGCGGATCGTGGACACGCTGCGGCTTTTGACCACGCTCGGCTTCAAGATCATCGCGACATCGGGAACCCAGCGCTACCTCAACGAGCAGGGCCTCGCCGCCACCAAGATCAACAAGGTCCTGGAGGGCCGGCCCCATATCGTGGATGCCATCAAAAACGGGGATGTTCAGCTGGTTTTCAATACCACCGAGGGGGCGACGGCGCTGGCCGATTCCCGGTCGCTGCGCGCAGCCGCCCTCTTGCATAAAGTTCCCTACTACACCACTCTTTCCGGAGCCGTTGCGGCGGCGCAAGGAATAAAAGCCTT
>CAYJNT010000137.1:0-5760 GCA_964370945.1 uncultured Hyphomicrobiales bacterium
TTCATTCCGCTGGAAAAGCTGCTGATGCTCAAAGCCGACATTGTGTTCGTGAAGGATCCGCCGTCGGCGCCGAACGACCAGGGCGCGCTTTATTTCATGCACCCGGCGATGGCGGCTTTGTATCCGCCGGAGCGGCGTATCGCATTGCCGACGCGCCTCACCATGTGCGGCGGCCCGGCGCTGGTCGCGGCGTTCGATTATCTGGCGGGGGCGCTGGGAAAGGCGAGTCCGTAGTCGTCATGGCCGGGCTTGACACCGCAAGTCGGGTTTACCCGACTTGTGTTGGCGCTCCTCAGAGTCTTTTTCGGCCAGCCTCTCAGGATGAGGCGGAATGAGATGCCGCCCACCCATCGACAATCCGCGCCAACGCATCCAAGCCATCGGTCAGCGCCGCCGGGCCGGGCTGCAGGATCAGCGCGGACTTGATCTCGTGCAGCTGATTGTCGCGCACGGCCGGAAGTGCGTCGAAGCCCGGCCGCGTGACGACTTTTGACGGCACGAATTTCTTTCCGCACCATGAGCCGACGATGATGTCGGGATGCGCGGCGATCACGTCATCCGCGCTCACGATCCGCTCGGTCGCGCTCTTGCGCGCCGCGAGCCGCGGAAACACCTCGACTCCGCCGGCGATCTCGATCAGCTCCGACACCCAGCCGATGCCGGAAATCATCGGTTTGTCCCATTCCTCGAAATAGACACGCGGCTTGCGCTTGATCTGCGCCGAGACGTTCCGGCGCGCATCGAGCCGCGCTTGCAGCGATGTCGCCAATGCATCCGCTTTGTCCGCCGCATTCACCAGCGCGCCGAGCGTGCGGATCATGTCGAAGATGCCCGCGATGTCGCGATGGTTGAAGGCATGCACGGCGACGCCGGCGCGGATCAAGGCCGCGACAATATCGGCTTGCAGATCGGAAAAGGTCAGAACCAGATCCGGTTTGAGCGCAAGGATTTTCGGGATGTCGGCGCTGATGAAGGCCGAGACCCGCGGCTTCTCCTTCCGCACCTGCGGCGGGCGGACGGCATAGCCCGACACACCGGCGATACGATCCTGTTCGCCGAGGAGATAGAGCGTCTCCACGGTCTCTTCGGTCAGGCAGACGATTCGCTGCGGTGGAAAGGGCATAGCGTACTCTACGCCAGCGCGGTCTCCGCCGCATCGATCTGTTCGAGCCCGCCGATTCCGGTCACCTGACCGGCATCGAGGCGCACCACGCGCATCGCGATCCGCCGGATTTCCGCGGCCTGATGGCTGACATAGACCATCGGGATTTTCGCTTCGTCGCGCAGGCGCTCGAGATACGGCATGATTTCGGCCTTGCGCGCGGCATCGAGCGAGGCGAGCGGCTCATCGAGCAGGAGCAGGCGCGGTTGCGTCAGCAGCGCGCGGCCCATGGCAATGCGCTGGCGCTCGCCGCCGGAGAGCGCGCCGGTTCGCCGCGCGAGCAGATGCCCGATGCCGAGCATTCCGACCACGCGCTCACGCGCGGCGTCGTCGCGCGGCAGGCCGCGCATCCAGCGGCCATAATCGAGATTTTGCGCGACCGAGAGGTGCGGAAACAGCCGGCCATCCTGGAACACATAGCCGATGCGGCGCCGATGCGGCGGCACGCTGAGCCTGGTCATGGAATCGAACAGCAGCGTGCCGTCTATCTCAATGCGTCCGCGATCGGGCGCAACAAGCCCTGCAATCATATTGACGATGGTAGTCTTCCCGGAACCCGACGGGCCGAACAAGGCCGTGACCCCCGTCGAGGTGTCGAATTTCGCCGCGAGGATGAAATCCGGGAAAGTCTTTTCGGCGTCGAAGATCAGCATGTCAGTCGCCCCGATAGCGCATGCCGGCGCGGCGGGCGAACCATTCCGAGACAATGAGCGCCAAGAGCGCGATCACGATCGCGACGATGACGAGCCGTCCGGCCGCCGCGTCGCCGCCAGGAATATTCGTGTAGGTGTAGATCGCGGCCGAGATGGTCTGCGTTTCGCCCGGGATGTTCGAGACGAAGGTAATCGTCGCGCCGAACTCGCCGAGCGCCTTGGCGAAGCACAGCACCATGCCGGCGATGATGCCCGGCAGCGCGAGCGGCAAGGTCACGGTCGCAAACGTCCAGGCTTTACTGGCGCCCAACGTCGCGGCCGCGTCTTCCAGCTTGCGATCGACGGCTTCGAGCGACAGCCGGATCGCGCGCACCAGGAGCGGAAAGCCCATCACCCCGCAGGCGAGCGCCGCACCGGTCCAGCGGAACGAGAACACGATGCCGAAATGATCGGCGAGGAACGAGCCGATCAGCCCGCGGCGGCCGAACCAGATCAGCAGCAGGTAACCGGTCACGACCGGCGGCAACACCAAAGGCAGATGCACGACGCCGTCGAGCAGCGATTTGCCCCAGAAGTCCTTGCGCGCGAGGAGCCACGCAACGGCGACGCCGAACGGCAACGCAACCAGCGTTGCCACCGCCGCGATCCGCAGCGACAGTTGCACGGCCGTCCATTCGTCGGGGGTCAGTTCGAACAAGCGCCGCTCTCAAGAACTTGGACGGATCAAATACGAAAATCCGTATTTTTCGAAAATCGCCTTCGCCGCCTGCGAGCGCAGGAACGACAGATATTGCGCGGCGGCCGGTTTCGCAGTCGCCGTCAGAGCGAAGGGATAGGCGATCGGCGGGTGCGAATCGGCCGGAAATACGCCGACAATCTTCACGTTCGGCTCCACCCTGGCGTCGGTCTCGTACACGATGCCGAGCGGCGCTTCGCCGCGGCCAACCAGCGCCAAGGCCGTGCGCACATTCTCCGCCATGGCGAGTTTCGGCGCCGCGGCACTCCAGGCGCCGAGCGTCTCCAGCGCGGCTTTCGCATATTTTCCGGCCGGCACCGCGCGCACATCGCCTATGGCAATACGGCGGTCGCCGGCGAACGTCGCGAGATCGAAGCCCGGTCCGATCGTGACGTCACCGATTTTCGAATCTTTCGGCGCGACCAGCACGAGCCGGTTGCCGAGCAGGTTCACACGCGTGTCGTTCTTGATCAGCTTTTTCTGCGCACCGTAATCCATCCAGTCGAGATCGGCGGAGATGAAGACGTCGGCCGGTGCACCTTGCTCGATCTGCTTCATCAGCGCCGGGCTCGCGGCATAGCTCACGACGATTTTGCCTGGTGATTTTGCGCTATAGGCCGCGTTGACCTCATCGAGCGCGTTTTTCAGCGAGGCGGCGGCAAAAACGGTGAGGGTGTCTTGCGCGATGCCCGGCCGCCCGAACGCCAAAGCCGCGAGGCCGAATATCAAAGCAAGGCGCAAAGGCATGGCGGCTCTCCGGGCGCGGGCACGCGCCTTGCAAAGCGAGGGGTCGATTGCGATCGCTTCAGGAACCGCCGTTCCGTTGATCGGGACGCGCGCACGGCGCATCGCGGATCGCCGCCTCACTCTAGCAAGCTTGTAACGATTGCCAAGCGCACAAATGCGCCGCAGATTATCGCAAAATCATGATAGGGACGGACATGCAGCGGGACACGATCGAGGGCGAGTACGACTACATTATTGTCGGCGCGGGCTCCGCCGGCTGCGTGCTCGCCAACCGCCTGTCCGCCGATCCGCGCAACAAGGTGCTGCTGCTGGAAGCCGGCGGCCGCGACAACTGGATCTGGTTTCACATTCCGGTCGGCTATCTGTTCGCCATCGGCAATCCGCGCTCGGACTGGATGTTCCGCACCGAGGCCGTGCCGGGATTGAACGGGCGGAGCCTTGCTTATCCGCGCGGCAAGGTGATCGGCGGTTCGTCCGCGATCAACGCCATGATCTATATCCGCGGGCAGGCGGCCGATTACGATCACTGGCGGCAGCTCGGTCTCACCGGCTGGGGCTGGAACGACGTGCAGCCGATCTTCCGCAAGCAGGTCAGCCATTTTCTCGGCGACAGCGAACATCATTCGAGTGCGGGCGAATGGCGGGTGGAGCATCCGCGCGTGCGCTGGGACATCACCGACGCGTTCCGGGAAGCGGCGGCGCAATACGGCATTCCGACATGCACCGATTTCAACACCGGCGACAACGAAGGCTGCGCGTATTTCCACGTCAACCAGAAGCGCGGCCGCCGCTGGTCCTCCGCGCGGGGCTTTCTCGCGCCGGTCATGGGCCGAACGAATTTGCGCGTTGAGACCGGGTGCCTTGCGGAAAGCATCGCCTTTGACGGCAAGCGCGCAACCGGAGTCAATTTTCAGCAAGACGGCGCGGCGAAATTCGCGCGCTGCCGCGGCGAAGTCATTCTGTCGGCGGGCGCGATCGGCTCGGTGCAACTCATGCTTCTGTCCGGCATCGGGCCGGCGGCGCAGTTGCGTGAGCACGGCATCGCCACCGTGTTGGAGAAGCCGGGCGTCGGCGAAAACCTGCAGGATCACCTGCAATTGCGGCTGATCCATAAAGTGTCCGGCGTGCGCACGCTGAACGAGACCTATTCGTCGCTGTGGCGCCGCGCCGCGATGGGGCTCGATTATGTCTTCCGCCGCCGCGGCCCGCTCACCATGGCGCCCTCGCAGCTCGGCGCGTTCACGCGCTCGGATTCCGATCAGGCGCGGCCGAATATCCAGTTCCATGTGCAGCCGCTGTCGCTGGACAAGTTCGGCGACCCGCTGCATCCGTTCCCGGCCTTCACGACCAGCGTCGCGAATTTGCGGCCGCAGAGCCGCGGCTTCATCCGCCTGCGTTCACCCGATCCCGCCGACAAGCCGGTGATCCAGCCGAATTACCTCTCCGCACCGGAGGACAAGCGCGTCGCCGCCGATTCCATCCGCGTCACGCGCGCGATCGTGTCGCAGCCGGCGTTGCAACGCTATCACCCGGTCGAATATCTGCCGGGCGACAGCGTGCGCAGCGATGACGACGCGGCTTTGGCCGAAGCGGCCGGCAATATCGGCACCACCATCTTTCATCCGGTCGGGACCGCCAGGATGGGCCGCCGCGATGACCCGCTCGCGGTCGTCGACGAGCGATTGCGCGTGATCGGGATCGCGAATCTGCGCGTCGCCGATGCGTCGATCATGCCGGCCATTACCTCCGGCAACACCAATTCGCCCACGATCATGATCGCGGAAAAGGCCGCCATGATGATCCTCGACGACGCGAAATCGTTGAACAAGGCTGCCTGATCGGCGACAGTGGCCGCCGATGACAACAAAAAAGGCGGCCATGACCCTGATTACGCGCGTCAAGAACATTGTGCTTCGTCCGGATTCGGAATGGCCGGACATCGCCACCGAGCGCGGCGGCGCGGCGTCGCTCATGCGCTATGTGGCGACCCTCGCGCTCATTCCGACGATCTGCAGATTTGCCGGCGATTCGATCATCGGCGTCTCGGTCTCGGTCGGGACCTTCCGCGTTCCGCTATTAACCGGCCTGATCGGGATGGCGATCGGTTACATTTTCGAATTTGTCGCCGTTTACGCGGTCGCGCTGATCATCAATGCGCTGGCTCCGAGTTTCCGCTCGCAGCACAATTTTCGGAATGCGCTGAAACTCTCAGTCTATTCCTTCACGCCCGCCTGGCTCGCGGGAATTTTCTTTCTCATTCCCGGCCTGCACTTCCTGGCCATCCTCGGGCTCTATGGCTTTTATCTGCTGTGGACCGGCATGACCCCGCTGATGGGCACGCCGCGCGACAGGACGCTGCTTTATGCCTTCACCGTGCTGATCGCAGCGATTGCGATCACGATCATATTGTCGATTGTGCAAGGCGCGATTTCGGCGATCCCGCGTCCTTATTGATCGCTCAC
>CAYJNT010000137.1:5860-9102 GCA_964370945.1 uncultured Hyphomicrobiales bacterium
TTCGGCGGCTCTTTCGGCGGCGGCGGATTGAGAATCTTGTCGCTGAACCAGTAATCGAGCTCGGCGCCGCAGCCTTCGGCGTCCGGCGTCGGATCCTGCGGCTTGCATTCCGGATTGCCGGCCGGGCAGCCGACGCGCAGATGCATGTGATAATTGTGTCCCCACCACGGACGCACCTTGCGCAGCCAGGTGCGATCGCCCGTGGCTTCGCGGCAGAGCGCTTTCTTGATCGCGGCATTGACGAGAACGCGTTCGATCGCCGGCTCGCGTGCCGCAGCGCTGATGAGTGCGGTATGCGCCGGCGTCCACACCGACGGATCGATGTCGCGCTTGTCCGGACGCACCATGTTGATCGCCGACATCTCTTCGCGTTCCGCGCGCGACAATTCGCGGTTGGGCATCGGCGTCAGCCAGATATCGGCGTCGAGCCCGACCTGGTGGCTCGCGTGTCCGGTCAGCATCGGGCCGCCGCGCGCCTGCGCCATGTCGCCGACCAGTAATCCCGGCCAGCCGATTTTCGGCACCTTGATCGCGAAGCGTTCGAGGAATTTCACGAGCGCGGGATGGCCCCAGTTGCGGTTGCGCGACAGCCGCATGACCTGCCAGCTCGGCCCGTTGACCGGCAGCGCGATGCCGCCGGCGAGGCAGCCGCGGGTGTAGAAGCCGATCGAGCGCGCGGCGAGCGGCACCGGCGTGGTCTTGCGGCCGAACAGGTCCTTTCGCGGGGGTCTTCGGGTCTTGCGGCTTTTCCAGCGGCGGCAGCGGCGCCGGGTTGACGCTGCCGCGGTCCTGCGCCGCGGCGGGCAGGACCATCGCAGAAAATGCGGCAATCAGGGCGAATCCGCGAAGCACCATGCCCTCCGTCTAGCGATCCCGCGCGCTTCTGTCAGCCGCCTTTTAACGTTTTGAAACGCGCCGCCTTTACAATCATAGATCGCCTGCGGCAGCTTTAAGGCCGGGCGGGAGAAAATCATGACGCTGGCACGGATTGTCGCAGCCGCGCTGTTCGCAACGGTCCTGCTCGCCTCGGCCGCGCCCGCGAAGGCGGACCTCGAAGTCCGCGTCAACAAAGCCTCGCAGCGCATGCATGTCATCGTCGACGGGATCAGTTTCTATTCCTGGCCGGTCTCGACCGGATTGGGCGGCGGACCGCGCTCGGGCACCTACACGCCGCAGCGGCTCGAGCGCAAATGGTATTCGCGCAAATACAACTGGGCGCCGATGCCGTATTCGGTGTTCTTCGACGAAGGCTACGCCATTCACGGCACCATCCATGTGAGGAATCTCGGCCGGCGCGCGTCGAAAGGTTGCGTGCGCCTGCATCCCGACAACGCCGCGATCCTGTTCAACCTGGTGCAGAAGCGCGGCATGAAAAGCACGCGCATCGTTGTGGAGTCCGGATCGATCGCCGATTCCGGCGCGCGGCGCGGCCTCGCATCGAACAATCGTTGACCGTCGCGCGCGAGCAGATGCACGGGTGAAGGCGGCGTAAGGGCATACCACCACGCTCCTGCCGCGATCCAAACGGCATGATATCGTTCGCGCGACCTTCAGGAGCGGACATGACCGATATCGGCCATTTCGAGCCCGACGATCTCAAAAGCATTCCGACCTTCCGCGCCGCCTATTCGGATCGGACGGCCTTGCTGATGGCGAAGCTCGCCTACCGCGCCTATGAGGCGTTCGATATCGACGACACATCCTGGAAGACGTTCACCGACGTGATTTGCGGCTCCGGTTTCGGCGGCTGCGAGCGTCTGGTCGCGCGCGACATCGGGACCGCCGGCTATATCGCGGAAGCAGATGACATCATTGTCGTCGTTTTCCGCGGCACCGAGAACCAGCTCGACTGGTGGACAAATGTCCAGACGAAGTTCATCGCGTTGCAGGGCGGCACACGCGTGCATACCGGTTTCTTCCAGGCTTACTGGCCGATCCGCGAAGCGATGTTCGATTTTCTGGTCACTGCGCTCAAGAAAAAGAAACGCGCGGTCTACATCACCGGCCATTCGCTCGGCGGTGCCCTTGCGTTGATGGCGACGGCCGAATTCGCCAATCACGACGACGCCGAGATCCGCGACAGCATCGCGGCCTGTTACACCTTCGGCTGTCCGCGCGCCGGCGATGCGTCGTTCGATCTGTACGTGAAAGTGCCGCTTTATCGCGTCACCAACGGCGTCGATCTGGTGCCCGCGGTGCCGCCCGCGATCCTCGGATACCGGCATGTCGGGGACACTCGCTATTTCGGCAAGCCCGGCATCGCACCGTCGCGCCGTTCGCCGAACATTTTCCAGAAAGCCTGGCGGACGTTGTGGGGGCTTATGTCGCTCCTGAAGACGTTCAAGCTGCTCAACATCGCCGACCACGATATGAAGGTCTATCTCGCGAAATTGTCGGCTTGGGCTGAGAAGAACATCGCGCAGACGCAGGAGCGCCGTGTCGAAACCGCCGATCCGGAAATCTCATCCGCGAAGACGAGCGCGCGGACGGCTACACATCCACCTTCAGCGCGGCGATGAAGGCTTCCTGCGGAATATCGACCTTGCCGAATTGCCGCATGCGTTTCTTGCCCTTCTTCTGCTTTTCCAGAAGCTTGCGTTTGCGCGTGGCGTCGCCGCCGTAGCATTTCGCGGTCACGTCCTTGCGCAAGGCGCGCACGGTTTCGCGCGCGATGATCTTGCCGCCGATCGCGGCCTGGATCGGCACCTGGAACATGTGCGGCGGGATCAGCTCCTTCAGCTTCTCCACCATGCCGCGCCCGCGGCCTTCGGCGCGGGTCTTGTGCACGAGCATCGAGAGCGCATCGACCGGCTCGTCATTGACCAGGATCTGCATTTTCACGAGGTCGGCCGGGCGGTAATCGGTCAGGTGATAGTCGAACGAGGCATAGCCCTTCGACACGGACTTGAGCCGGTCGTAGAAATCGAACACCACTTCGTTGAGCGGCAGATCGTATTTCACCATGGCGCGATTGCCGACATAGGTCAGCTCTTTCTGCACGCCGCGGCGGTCCTGGCAGAGCTTGAGCACGGCGCCGAGATAGTCGTCGGGGGTCAGGATCGTCGCTTCGATCCACGGCTCGCGCATTTCCTCGATCTTCATCACATCCGGCATGTCGACCGGATTGTGCAATTCAATTTCAGAACCATCGATCAGCGTCATCTTGTAGACGACCGACGGCGCGGTCGCGATCAGGTCGAGATTGAATTCGCGCTCCAGCCGCTCCTGGATGATTTCCAGAT
>CAYJNT010000138.1:0-9077 GCA_964370945.1 uncultured Hyphomicrobiales bacterium
GGACGCGAACCGCGCGGCTATCATCACGGCAATCTCAAGGAAGCCCTGATGCGTGCCGCGATCGAATTGATCGCGGAGAAAGGCCCCGGCGGCTTCACCTTCGCGGATGCCGCGCGCTGGGCCGGTGTCAGCGCGGCCGCGCCTTATCGGCATTATCGCGATCGCGATGCGCTTCTTTCGGATGTTGCGCACCGCGGCTTTGAGATGTTCGAGCAACGGCTCCTGACAGCGTGGGACGAGGGCCGGCCGAAACCTGTCATCGCCTTCGAGCGCGTCGGGAAGGCCTATCTTGCGTTCGCGCGCGAGGAGCCCGCGTTCTATTCGGCGATGTTCGAAGCCGGCATCCCGCTCGATGTGACGCCGGAATTGCGCGCCGCCGGCGATCGCGCCTTTGCAGTTCTGCGCAATGCTTGCGAAGTGCTGGTCGCCGTGCTGCCGCCGCAGAAGCGTCCGCCCGCGCTGATGATGGCGCTGCATGTCTGGGCGATGTCGCATGGTATCGCCTCGCTGTTCGCGCGCGGCGAGAGTTCCCAGCGCAAATTGCCGATGTCGGCTGAAGACCTGTTGGAAGCCCAGGTCCTGATCTATCTGAAAGGCCTCGGCCTCGATTCCTCGGCTGGCCCCTCCCGCCCTTGACACTTTCGCCTCTGCGGTTTATGTGAATGTTAATAACATTTACATGAGAGGCTGACATGTCGCTAGCGGCTCAAATCGACGAACTGGAACGGCGCGCGTGGGACCTGCCGAAACCCGTCGCGATCATCCTGGTGATTTTCGGCTTCATGATCTGGTGGCCACTGGGCCTCGCGGCTTTGGCCTTTTTCATATGGAGCAGAGGAATGGGTTGCGGATATCGCGGGACGGACCGCTGGCAGCACAAGATGGACCGGATGCAGGCGCGGATGGATCGCATGCGCGAGCGCATGGGCGGCGGCGGCTTCTGGCAGCCGCCGACGAGCGGCAACAAGGCGTTCGACGATTACCGGATGGAGACATTGCGGCGGCTCGAGGAAGAGCAGCGCGAATTCCAGGAATTCCTGCAGCGGCTGCGCTTCGCCAAGGACAAATCCGAATTCGACCAGTTCATGGCCGAACGCCGTCCGGGCAGCAATCCGCCGCCGGCACAATCTTGAATGGCCCGAACGCTGAGCGGCTGCCAGCCGCCGCTGCCTCCCGCAGCGGCGGCTTTTTCTTGTCAGGCGGCCGGCACGCTGACCGGTTTTGTGTCCGCGGATTCGTTGAGATGCAACTTGAGTTCGATCGCGATCTTGATCGCGATCATCAGCACCAGCGGCACAACGCTGCCGACTGCTCCGGCGACGATGCCGCTGAAGATCAGCGTCAGGTGCATGATGATGATCCGCCGATAGAAACCGCCGAGCAGGCGCTGTTCCGAAAACGGATTGGCGTCGGCGATGTGAACCTGTTTCGGCGCAAGCCACACAGGCAGGATGTCCGGATTGAGCAGGCGGAGCAGCGTCGACACGCCGCGGCTGATGAACAGCGCAATCAACGCAATCCATAATCCGCTGCCGATCACGATGACGCGCGCAAAGTCGATCGGATCACGCACGGCATTCGCCCAGTCGCCGGAAAAAAGTGCCCACAGAAACATGAAATGCACGCCCATGAAGATGCCGGCATGCGCGGTCAGGAACAGCACCAGAAACGTGCGCGAGGTCTGTTTGGCGGTTGGTCCGATGGTCTGATGCGGGTCGACCAGGGTCGCGACGATGATCCAGAAACCCATGATCGCCGTCTCGAACCAATAAAGAACGAGCAGCAGGAACACGTCCCATCCCCAGAACAGGACGCCGATCAGCGGCAACAGATTGGCCGCGATCATGATCAGCGCGGATGGCTGTTTGAGTTTTGTCAGGATGCTCATGGGATCATCATGGCCGCGAGGTGTCGTCCGGCAATTTGACGGTGCGCATTGTCGCGTCGCCGCCGCTGCCGGCCTGCATGGTGACAGTGCCACCGCTGATCGGTTTTCCGCCGAGGTCCGACAGAAGCTTCAAGACGATCACGATATACATCGGCGCGTTCGAACCGTAACTGCGCGCGATCATGCCGCCGAAGATCACGGCGGCCTGCATGATGAAAATGCGCCCGAGCAATCCGGCAAACACCGCGCCAGCACCGTGGGCATCCTCATTGAGTTTGGGGGATTGCTCGACAAAATCCTTGCGCAGGATGCGCGCTTCCATGAGCCGCACGGCATGCGGACGCGTGGGCGACGTCAGGAACGCGACCGCGTTTGCAAGGAAGGCGAACAGAAGCGGCACCCATGCGCCGGACTCGGTCACGAACACGCGCACGAAGCTCGCAAGGCCGTCCACTCGGCCGCGCCAGCCGTCCTGGAAGATGAACCAGAGAAAGAAGAAATGGCCGGCGCAGAAGACGAGCGCTGCGCCGCCGAACATGATCAGCAGGTCCCGATGCGTCGCTGGCCCCTCGCGGCCATTGACGGTCATGCGGCCGAGGAGCTTTTCCGGCAGAGTGGCGATGCGTGTCAGGGTCCATCCGGCCACGATCACCGTCTCCATCCAGTAGAGCATCAGGAGCTGGAACGGGTCCCAGCCCCAGTAATAGAGCCCCGCCAGCGGGATCAGGTCGCCGATCAGGGCCAGAATGACAGCCAGGTTCAATCCCGCCCCCCTCGAGTTCCCGTCCGCGGTCTCGGACCGCCTGCCGCGTTGACAGATGCCGTAACCCTTCCTTAACCACAATCACCGCTGGTTAGGGTCGGGACGGCCGCAAACGCCCTAGTTTGGACACGTTTTGCGGGATTTCGTAGCCTGCCGGTGGTGGACGGCGAAGTTCTCGCGACAATTCGGGTTTGGACGGGTCGCCGGCCGTTTCATTGGTATTGGCCCCATCCGGTCCAGCGACGGCGCGCCTCGCGGCCTTGCAGCCAGCGACTGGAGCCTGAAGAGGATTGCTACATGAACCCTGCCGACGTCGCACAGTCGGCCTTGCCGGTCGCCGCGGATCTTTCGATTTGGGGATTGTTCATTCAGGCCCATTGGGTCGTGAAGTCGGTGATGCTCGGCTTGCTCGCCTGCTCGATCTGGGTCTGGGCGATCGCCATCGACAAGACATTGCTCTATGCGCGCACGCGCCGCGCGATGGATCGCTTCGAACAGTCCTTCTGGTCCGGACAATCACTCGAGGAATTATACAAGTCGCTGTCCTCGCGTCCGACGCATTCGATGGCCGCCCTGTTCGTCGCCGCCATGCGCGAATGGAAGCGCAGCTTCGAGGGCCAGTCGCGTTCCTTCGCGGGCTTGCAGATGAGGATCGAGAAAGTGATGGACGTGACCATCGCGCGCGAGATCGAACGGCTCGAGCGACGGCTTCTGGTTCTCGCGACCGTCGGTTCGGCCGGTCCCTTCATCGGCCTGTTCGGGACCGTCTGGGGCATCATGTCGAGCTTCCAGTCGATCGCGGCGTCGAAAAACACCTCGTTGGCGGTCGTGGCGCCCGGCATCGCGGAAGCGCTTTTCGCGACAGCAATTGGCCTCGTTGCCGCCATCCCGGCGACGATTTTCTATAACAAGTTCGTGGCGGACGTGAACAAGCAGGCTGGCCGTCTCGAGGGTTTCGCGGACGAATTCGCGGCCATCCTTTCGCGGCAAATCGACGAACGCGGATAAGGGACGGACATGGCGGCGGCAGGCGGCAACAGCGTGGGCGTGGTTGGAAAGCGGCGGCACCGTCGCCGCCCGGTCATGGCCGAGATCAACGTTACCCCCATGGTCGACGTCATGCTGGTGTTGCTGATCATCTTCATGGTCTCGGCGCCGCTTTTGACCGTCGGTGTGCCGGTCGACCTGCCGCAGACCCAGGCCAAAAGCCTCGATCAGGACAAGGAGCCGCTGGCCGTTTCGGTGGATGATAAAGGCAAGGTTTTCCTGCAAAATACCGAAATATCGGCCGATGACCTGGTCGCCAAGCTCAAGGCCATCACGGAGGCGCGCAACGGTTTCGACGAGCGCATCTATGTGCGCGGCGACAGGAAGGTCGACTACGGCACGGTGATGAAGGTGATGGCTCGTTTGTCGGCCGCGGGTTTCAAACGTGTGGCGCTCGTGACCGAGGTCGAGCAAGGCTCGTGAAGGACGCGATGAGGAAAAGCCTCGCCATATCCGCGGTCGCGCACGCAGTCGCGCTGCTATGGGGGCTGATCTCGTTCAATGCCACGCCGTTCGAGGCGTCCGAGTCGCTCTCCATTCCGATCGAATTCGTTTCGGCGACCGAATTCTCCAAGATGACCGCCGGCACGCCGAACGCGCCCAAGATCACGACACCGAAACCGATGGTCGAAAAGGTCGCCGAGAAAAAGCCGGCGCCCGAGATCGCACAGAAAATCACCGAGAAGCCGGAAATCGTGACGGCCTCGACTGCCGAGCCGCCGCCGACACCGGAAACCAAAAAGCCGGAGCCGAAAGCCAAGCCCGAACCGAAAGCGGAAGCGAAACCGGAGAAGGCCGAGAAAGTCGAACAGAAGGTCGATCCGATCGCCGAGGCGCTGAAGAAAGACGAGAAGAAAGAAAAAGAGTCCGAGCAGAAACAGGCGGAGGCGAAACCGACGCCGCTGCCGCCGAGACGGCCCGCCCCGCCGCAGCCGAAATTCGACGCCGCCAAGGTCGCGGCATTGCTCGACAAGCGCGATCCGCAGCGGCAGGCCATGACCGGCGAGGTCCTCAATACCAGCGCCTCGCTTGGGGCGCCGACCGGTACCTCCCCCGAATTGTCGCAGGACGAGATGAACGCGCTGCAGGCGCGGCTGCAGCGGTTGTGGAATCCGCCCGTCGGTTTTCTGCAGGCCGGCAGCGTGAACATCACTGTTCGCATTATTCTCGGGCGTGACCGGCGGCTTGTCGGCGGACCGCAAGTGCTCACCAGCGGGAAGGGGCCGATGTTTGAAGCCGCCCGCGACGCCGCGATCCGGGCGCTCTATCAAGCGCAGCCGTTCGACATGCTGCGATCCGAGACCTACGAGACCTGGCGGGACATGGAGGTTGTCTTCGATCCGCGCCTGATGTTCCGCGGATGAGTTTAATTGTTGTTTTTTGTGCGATGATTGGAACATGAACGGACCGGATCGTAACCTCACGACATTCACGCGACGCGCGGCGCTGACGCTTGGTGCGGGCGCGCTCGCGACGGCGGCCGGTTTGCGGTCGGGCCGCGCGGCGGTGCGCGTCGACATCACGCAGGGCAATATTCAACCGATGCCGATCGCGCTGCCGGATTTCGTCGGCGGCAACGCCACCGACAGCGAGATGGCGCGCAATGTCACCGGCGTTATCACCAATAATCTGCGGCGCTCGGGCCTGTTCGCGCCGATCGATCCGGCCGCCTTCATCGAGCAGATCAAGAATCCGCACGCGGTGCCGCGCTTTCCCGACTGGCGCCAGATCAACGCGCAGGCGCTGGTTACCGGCGGCCTCTCGCGCGGCAACGATGGACGCCTGCGCGGCGAATTCCGGCTCTGGGACGTGTTTGCGGGCCAGCAGCAGGCGGGCCAGCAATATTTCACCACGCCCGACAATTGGCGGCGCATCAGCCACATCATCTCGGACGCGATCTACGAGCGGCTCACCGGCGAGAAGGGTTATTTCGACACCCGCATCGTTTTCGTCGATGAATCCGGCCCGAAAGAGCGCCGCGTCAAGCGACTCGCGATCATGGATCAGGACGGCGCGGGCGTGCGCTATCTCACGCGCGGCGACGATCTCGTGCTCACGCCGCGGTTCTCGCCCTCGACGCAGGAGATCACCTACATGTCGTTCGGGCAGGGCGAGCCGCGCGTCTATCTGCTCAACATCGAAACCGGCCAGCGCGAAGTGGTCGGCAATTTCCCGGGCATGACCTTTGCGCCGCGGTTCTCGCCCGACGGCCAGCGCGTGATCATGAGCCTGCAGCAGGGATCGAACTCGAATCTGTTCGCGATGGATCTGCGCTCGCGCCAGACCACGCGGCTGACGCAGACACCCGCGATCGACACCGCGCCGTCCTATTCGCCGGACGGCGCGCGCATCTGTTTTGAATCCGATCGCGGCGGCTCGCAGCAGATCTATGTCATGGGCGCGGCCGGCGGCGCCGCGCAGCGCATCAGCTTCGGAGAAGGATCTTACTCGACGCCGGTCTGGTCGCCGCGCGGCGACTTCATCGCCTTCACCAAGCAGGGCGGCGGACGCTTTGGCATCGGGATCATCAAGCCGGATGGCTCCGGCGAGCGGCTCCTGACCGAGGGCTATCACAATGAAGGCCCGACCTTCGCGCCCAATGGCCGCGTGCTGATGTTCTTCCGCGAGCAGGGACCGGGGCCTTCGCTCTTTTCGGTCGACATCACGGGACGCAATGAGCAGCGGGTTCCCACGCCGAGTTTCGCGTCCGATCCGGCCTGGTCGCCGCTGCTCTCTTGATCCAAATACCGCCACACGGATATGGCGTTTACGGAGCGTTAACCGTTAGGAAAAGGTTTCGGCGGCATGCTGCGTTTTCGAGGATTCCGAAAGACCCGATCAAGGTTGACGGAACGTTCGCTTAACGATCGGTGGTTAGACCGGGATTATGCTCCGTTAATGAAAGCGAAATTGGAGGCACCGGAATGATGCCTGTGCAAAAAATCATCCGATCTGTCGGGCTTGCCGCCCTGTTCGCGCTGGCGCTCGCCGCCGCGGGCTGCGCCAATAAGGCTGACCAGACCGGCGTGGCCGGCGCCGCGGTGCCCGGCAGCCAGCAGGACTTCGTCGTCAATGTCGGCGACCGCGTGTTCTTCGAGTCGGATCAGTCCGATCTCACGCCGCAATCGCGCGCCACGCTCGACAAGCAGGTGCAGTGGTTGCAGCAATACAGCCAATACACCTTCACCGTCGAAGGTCATGCCGACGAACGCGGTACGCGCGAATATAACATCGCGCTCGGCGCCCGCCGCGCACAGTCGGTGCGCGAATATCTCGCCTCGCGCGGGATCAACCCGCAGCGCATGCGCACGATCTCCTACGGCAAGGAACGGCCGGTCGCGGTCTGTAACGACATTTCCTGCTGGTCGCAGAACCGCCGTGCCGTCACCGTCCTCAACGCAAGTTCCTGAAATTCGCGCCAGAATTAAACCGGCAAGTACGCCATTGAATGCTTCTGGATTCCGGGTTCGCGGACCAATCTCGGGTTTACCCGAGATTGGCAACTTAGAGTGACGCAAGTCGGGTAAACCCGACTTGCGTGTGCTCGCGCCCCGGAATGACGCGTTTCATGGGCCTGCAGTCACAATTTGGACGCAGGCCGGCCCGATGGTAAGACAACGCCGCTTCCAGTATGTGTGTGGCCGGATCTCCATGGCTCGAAACATCTCTTCCGTTGTCCTGATCGCGCTTGCCTGCATCCTTGCAACGCCCGCCGCCGCGCAGATGTCGGCCTCGGACGTTGTCGTGCGGCTCGACCAGATCGAAAACCAGCTGCGCATGCTCACCGGTCAGGTCGAGCAATTGCAGTTCCGCAATCAGCAGCTCGAGCAGCAATTGCGCCGCGCGCAGGAAGCCGGAGGTTCGCCGGCTCAACCGCCGATGCAGACGCGGCCGCAGCAGCCGCCGGCGCCGCAGGCTTATCCGCCCGCTCAGCAAGGCGCGCCGCAGCCTGATATTTACAGCGGCCCATCGCCGATCCGTCCGGTCGCTCCCGGCGGACGCCGCAGCGACGTGTTCGACCCGAACGAGAATCCGAATGCGCCGGGCGCCCCGCGTCAACTCGGTCAGCTTGCGGCCGGCCAGCCATCCGCGCCGCAAACCCAGATCATGCAGGACGAGCAGGTCGGCGTGCGCGGCGGCCGCGAGGCCGGTGCTCCGCTCGATCTGTCGACGCTGTCGAGCGATGGCGCCCGCTCGCAAGGCGTGCCGCCACAGCCGCGTGGGCAGAGCCTCGCCTCGGCAACTCCCGTGCCGCAGACGCCGAAGGAGCAATACGATCTCGGCTATTCGTATATCCAGCGCAAGGACTTCGCCCAGGCAGAGGAAACCATGCGCGATTTCGTGCGCCGTTATCCAAATGACCGCCTGACGGCGGATGCGCATTACTGGCTCGGCGAAAGTCTGTATCAGCGCCAGCGCTACCAGGACGCGGCGGAATCCTACCTCAACGTGACCACGAAATTCGAAACCGCCGCCAAGGCACCCGACGCGCTCTTGCGGCTCGGGCAATCGCTCGCCGCCATCGGCCAGAAGGAAATGGCCTGCGCCTCGTTCGGCGAAGTCGAACGCAAATATCCGCGCGCCCCGCTGTCGGTGAAGCAGGGCGTCGAGCGGGAATTGAAGCGTGTCCGCTGCTGAGCGGCACAAGCCCGTCACGCTGACCGAGACGAAAGCGCTTTTCGCCGGTCTCTCGAAACATTCATCACTCGTCCTCGCGATCTCCGGCGGGCCGGATTCGACCGCGCTGCTTTGTCTCGCCGCGCGCTGGCGCGGCGGGCTGAAAGCCGGACCGAAACTTGTCGCGGTGACGGTCGATCACGGCTTGCGCAAGGAATCGGCGGGCGAGGCGAGGGCGGTGGCGCGGCTTTGCCGCAAGCTTGACGTGCCGCACAGGACATTGCGCTGGCGCGGCGCAAAGCCGAAGACCGGCCTGCAGGATGCGGCGCGCCGCACACGCTATGAACTCCTCGGCAAGGAAGCCACGCGCATCGGCGCGCGTCATGTTCTGACCGCACACACGCTCGACGATCAGGCCGAAACGATCCTCTTTCGTCTGGCGCGTGGCAGCGGGTTGTCCGGCCTCACGGCCATGGCGCGCGAGACCGAACGCGCGGGCATCATCATCGTGCGGCCGCTGCTCGACATTCCGAAAGCGCGGCTGATCGCAACGCTGAAAAAGGCGCGCATCCCGTTCGCGGACGATCCCTCGAACCGCGATCCACGGTTCACGCGGCCGCGGCTGCGCGAGATCATGCCGTTGCTGGAGAAGGAAGGATTGTCGGCTCATCGCCTCGCGCTCCTCGCCAAGCGCGTCGGTCGCGCGGAGGCCGCGCTCGCTGCCGCCGTGGCCAAGGCCGCAAAGGAGGTATCGCGTGGCCC
>CAYJNT010000139.1:0-9055 GCA_964370945.1 uncultured Hyphomicrobiales bacterium
TGGTGTGCAGCGGATTGAGCGAGGTCATCGGCTCCTGGAAGATGATGGTGATGTCATTGCCGCGAACCGCGCGCATCTCGCGTTCCGGCGCGCTCAGCAATTCCTTGTTCTTGAAGCGGATCGACCCGGACGGGTGGCTCGCGGCCGGATAAGGAAGCAACCGCAACACCGACAACGCAGTGACGGATTTTCCGGAGCCGGATTCGCCGACGATCGCGACCGTCTCGCCCTTCTTGATGTCGAAGGAAATGCGATCGACCGCGAGCGCTCCGACCTGGCGGAACGCGACCGACAAATCCTTCACCTGCAGCAGGGGATCGGTCATACGAAGGTCTTTCGGGCGTCGAAGGCGTCGCGCACGGCTTCGCCGATGAAGATGAGGAGCGACAGCATGATTGCGATGCTGAAGAAGCCGGCCAGGCCGAGCCACGGCGCCTGCACATTGGCCTTGCCTTGCGACAGCAATTCACCGAGCGAGGGTGAGCCCGGCGGCAAGCCGAAGCCGAGGAAATCGAGGGCGGTGAGCGTCATCACCGAGGACGACAGAATGAACGGCAGGAAGGTGAGCGTCGCGACCATCGCGTTCGGAAGCAGATGCCGGAACATGATCTTGACGTTCGACACGCCGAGCGCGCGCGCCGCCTGAATGTATTCGAAGTTGCGTCCGCGCAGGAATTCTGCGCGCACGAGGCCGACGAGCGACACCCAGGAGAACAAGAGCAATATTCCGAGCAGCACAAAGAAGCCCGGCACCAGCACCGAGGATATGATCAGGAGCAGATAAAGTGACGGCACCGAGGTCCAGATTTCGATGAACCGCTGGAACAACAAGTCCGTCCAGCCGCCGAAGTAGCCCTGCACCGCGCCGGCGGCGATGCCGATGGCGGACGAGACAATGGTGAGGATCAGGCCGAACAGAACCGAAATGCGGAATCCGTAGATCAACCGCGCCACCACGTCGCGGCCCTGATCATCGGTGCCGAGCCAATTGTATTCGAGGTCGCGGCAGCCGTTCATTCCCTTCTTCTCGACCACCGCCTTGCACTGCGCTTCGGTAAGCATCCAGGTCGGCGGCGACGGCGCCGGCGTCGGCAGATCGAGATTATGCGTCGAATAGGAATAGCGGACCGGCGGCCACCAGATATGTCCGCCTTTTTCCGCGATCAGCTTCTGCAGATACGGATCGCGATAATCCGCCGCCGTTTCGAACTCGCCGCCGAAATCCGTTTCGGTGTAAGTGACGACCGAGGGGAAATACAATTTGCCGTCGAAATCGATCATGAACGGCTTGGAATTGGCGATGAATTCTGCAAACAGCGAGGCGAAAAAAAGGACCAGGAAAATCCAGAGCGACCAGTAACCGCGCCGGTTGGACTTGAAATTCTGCCAGCGCCGGATGTTGATCGGCGACAGCGCGAGCCGGCGGTTTTCCGGCG
Source organism: uncultured Hyphomicrobiales bacterium (assembly GCA_964370945.1). Taxonomy (GTDB): domain Bacteria; phylum Pseudomonadota; class Alphaproteobacteria; order Rhizobiales; family Xanthobacteraceae; genus Pseudorhodoplanes. The sequence goes on from CAYJNT010000139.1 coordinate 1,437, forward strand.
GAACGGCGATGCCGGTCGGCGCGACCGCCGTCATGTCCGGTGTCTTGCCGGAGGTTCGCGCGTCCATCTCAGACCTCCCGCGTCTCGAAATCGATGCGCGGATCGATCCAGGTATAGGCGAGATCCGAAACCAGGTTCACCAGAAGCCCGATGAGCGCGAAGATGTAGAGCGTCGCGAACACCACCGGATAATCGCGGTTGAGCACGCTTTCGAAACCAAGCAGGCCAAGGCCGTCGAGCGAGAAGATCGTCTCGATCAGCAGCGAGCCGGAAAAGAACGCGTGCACGAACGCGCCGGGGAATCCGGCGATCACGATCAGCATGGCATTGCGGAAAATATGACCGTACAGCACCTGCCGGCTGGCGCAGCCTTTGGCCTTGGCGGTCAGCACATATTGCTTGCGGATCTCGTCAAGGAACGAGTTCTTGGTCAGCAAGGTCATGGTCGCGAAGGCACCGAGCATCATGGAGATAATCGGCAAGGCAAGGTGCCAGAAATAATCGAGAATCTTCTTCCACCAGGGAAATTGCGCCCAATTGTCGGAGGTCAGCCCGCGCAACGGAAACAGGTCGAAGAACGAGCCGCCGGCGAAAAGAATAATGAGCAAGATCGCGAACAGGAATCCCGGGATCGCATAGCCGATGATGATGACGCCGGAGGTCCAGGTGTCGAAACGCGAGCCGTCCATCACGGCCTTGCGGATGCCGAGCGGAATCGAGATCAGGTAGGTCAGCAGCGTCATCCAGATGCCGAGCGACATCGACACCGGCAATTTCTCGCCGATCAATTGCAGCACGCCGACATCGCGGAAATAGCTCTTGCCGAAATCGAAGCGCGCGTAATTCCACAGCATCAGGGAAAAGCGCTCATAAGCCGGCTTGTCGAAGCCGAACTGCTTCTCGAGGCTCTTGATGAATTCCGGATCGAGCCCCTGCGCGCCGCGATATTTCGACGTCACCGCGTCGATGCCGCTCGCGCCCTGTGCCTGGCCGCGCGCGCCGAAATCGCCGCCCGGCGAGCCGGAAATCCGCGACGAGGCGCCGGTATCGGAGCCGGATAATTGCGCGATCACGCGCTCCACCGGCCCGCCGGGCGCAAATTGCACCACGACGAACGACACCAGCATGATCCCGAACAGGGTCGGGATCATGAACAGGACGCGGCGGAGGATGTAAGCGCTCATGAATACCGGGATAACCTAGCCGCGGCGCTCGAGTTTCGCCGCCTTGTCGGCATCATACCACCAGGTTTCCGGAATGCCGCGCGCATAACGCGGCTTTTTGGGCGGACGGCTGAACATGTCCCAATAGGCGATCCGGTGCGACGCCAGATACCAATGCGGCACCCAATAGCGCCCCGCGCGGATCACGCGGTCGAGTGCCTTGCAGGCGGTGACGAGGGCCGGGCGGTCCTTGGCCTCGATGATGCGGTCGACCAGCGCGTCGATGGCCGGATCGGAGATGCCGGCGAGATTCTGCGAGCCTTTCATGGCGGCCGCCTGCGAGGAGAAATAGGTGCGCAGCGAGTCACCGGGGGTGGTGGAGAAACTGAAGCGCTGCACGCACATGTCGAAATCGAATGCGTCGAGGCGCGCGCGATACTGCACCGGATCAACAAGGCGCAAGGTCGCGTCGATGCCGAGCAGCCTCAGATTCTTGATGTACACCTCGTGGTGCGGCTTGAACGAAGGCTCTTCGAGCAGGAATTCGAGCGTGAACGGCTCGCCCGACGCGGTGACGCACATGTTGTCTTTCATTGCGAAATTCGCCGACCGCAGCAGATGCGTCGATTTCCGCAGCAGGCCGCGATCCTGACCGGAGCCGTCCGACACCGGCGGCACGAAGGGCTCGCCGAAGACGTCGTCGGATACCTTGCCACGGAACGGTTCCAGCAGCGCGAGCTCGTCGGCGCCCGGCTTGCCGGCCGCCATCATGTCGGAATTCTGGAACACCGAATGCGTGCGTTTATAGGCTCCGTACATGAGGTTCTTGTTGGTCCATTCGAAATCGAAGGCGTTGATCAGCGCCTCGCGCACTTTCGGATTCGAGAATTTCTTGTGCCGGGTATTGATAAACCAGCCCTGCGCGCCGGACGGCGTTTCGTCGGTGAGCACCTCCTGCTTGACGCGGCCGTCCTTGCAGGCGGGAAAATCGTATCGCGTCGCCCAGATGCGCGCGGTGAATTCCTCGCGGAACAGATAGTTCTTGCCGGTGAAGCCTTCGAACGCAACGTCGCGGTCACGATAATATTCGAACCGCAGCACATCGAAGTTATGAAGCCCTTGTGTCACAGGAAGCTTGCGGGCCCACCAATCCTTCACGCGCCAAAACTCGATATAGCGTCCGGCTTCGAAGCGCCCGACCTGGTAAGGACCGGAGCCGAGCGGAATATCCAGCGTCGATTCCTCGAAGGGACGCTTCGTGTAATAGGCTTTCGAGAAAATCGGCAGCGAGGCGACAAACAGCGGCACATCGCGCCCGCGCTTCTCCTTGAATCGTGCGACGAGCGTCGCGTCTTCGGTTGCCTCCGCGCCGAGAAAATCGCGCAGGAACTGCGTGATGATCGGATGACCTTTCTCTTTCAAGGCCGTCAGCGAAAAGGCCGCGTCATGTGCGGTGAGCTTGCTGCCGTCGTGGAAGCGCGCTTCCGGGCGCAGCGTGAAGGTGTAGGTCAGTCCATCCGGAGAAATACGCACGCTCTTTGCGACAAGGCCGTACAGCGCATCGGGTTCGTCGGTCGCACGGGTCATCAGCGTGGCGAAGGTCAATTCCATGCCCTGCGCCGCGTCGCCCTTGAGAATGTAGCTGTTGAGCGAATTGAAGGTGAGGAAAGACTGGTTGTATTGCCGCGATGGCCCGATTTGCGAGAACAGCCCGCCCTTCGGCGCTTTCGGATCGACATAGTCGAAATGCGGAAAGTCGGCGGGATATTTCAGATCGCCGAACGCCGATATGCCGTGGCGTTCGGCATCGTTGGAGAGAGCGGCACCGGGCTTGAACACGCCGGCGAATGCCACTCCCGCCGCCAGACCCGCGGCGCCTTTCAGCACATTGCGGCGCGAGGTCTTTGTCACGAGCGGTTTCCGGTCTTCGCAGCCTTTTCCGCGTCCCACCACCACACCGTCGGGAACGCCGAGAGGCCGTATTTCGGCAGCGGATCGGGGCGGCCGAAACGGTCCCAGCGCGCGGAGCGCACTTTGCCGTAGGTCCATTGCGGCACGACATAGTTGTTCCAGAGCAGCACGCGATCGAGCGCCTTGGTTGCCGCAACAAGCTCCTCGCGGCTCTTGGCGAAAATCACGCGTTCGATCATGGCATCGACCGCTTCGCTCTTGATGCCGACGAGATTGCGCGAGCCCGGCTGATCCGCGGCTTGCGAACCCCAGAAACCCCGCTGCTCGTTGCCGGGCGAGAGCGATTGGCCCCATGACGCCGTGGTGACGTCGAAATCCCATTGCCGCAGGCGGTTCTCATATTGCGCGTCGTCGACCGTGCGTACGGTGACATCGACGCCGAGCCGTTCGAGCGACGGCTTGTAGAACAAAAAGAAGCGTTCGCTGTTCGGATCGGAGGCGAGAAACTCCACCGTCAGCGCTTCGTTGGTTTTCGTGTTGATGAGCTTGCGGTCGCGGATTTCGTAACCCGCCTCCTTCATCAGCCGGATCGCCTCGCGCAGATTGTTGCGCGTGTTCTCCGGGCTGCCGCCGACCGGATTGGTGTAGGCCGTAGTGAACAGCTCCGCCGGCACCTTGCCGCGCACGGCTTCCAGGATCGCAAGTTCCCGCCCTTCCGGCAAACCGGATGACGCAAGCTCGAGACCTTCGAAATAGCTTTTGATGCGTTTGTACTGCCCGAAGAAAATCTGCTTGTTCATTTCTTCGAAGTCGAACGCGAAGTTGAAGGCGCGGCGCACGCGCGCATCCTTGAACTTGTCGCGGCGGATATTGAAGGCGAAAGCCTGCATCACGCCGCTGGAGCGGATTTCGAATTCCTCGAGCAGCACGCGCTTGTCCTTCACCGCCGGGAAATCGTAGGACGTCGCCCAGTTCTTGGCGCTGTTCTCGTTGCGCCAGTCGATCTGGTCGGCCTTGAAAGCTTCGATCGCGACGGTGGAGTCGCGGAAATATTCGTAACGCAGCTCATTGAAGTTATCGCGGCCGATATTCACGTTGAGCTTTGCGCCCCAATAATCGGTAACGCGCTCATAGACGATCGTGCGACCGGGAACAAAATCCTTGACGCGATAGGCGCCGCAACCAAGTGGCTTCTCGAGTGTCGTCACCGAGACGTCGCGTTTCTTGCCCGACGCGTCGGTGCCTTGCCACCAATGTTTTGGCAGCACATTGAGCTGGCCGACGATCTGCGGCAATTCGCGGTTGCCAGGGCCGTCGAACGTGAAGGTGATATCGCGCTCGCCTCGCTTTTCCGCTTTCACCACATGCTTGTAATAAGCCGAGAGCTGCGGGCTGTGCTTCTTGAAGGCTTCGAGCGAGAAAATGACGTCATCCGGCGTGACCGGCTTGCCGTCATGCCATTTGGCTTCCGCGCGCAGGCGGTAGGTGACGGTCGAGAAATCGTCCGGGTGGCTGACGGATTCGGCAAGCAGACCGTATTCGGTGGAAACCTCGTCGAGCGCCGGCGCCATCAGCGTGTCGTAGACCTGCTCAATGCCGGCGCCGAGCGACCCCTTCACGCCGGCGACGACCAGGTTGAAATTGTCGTAGGTGCCGAACGCGATCAGCCGCGCCGCGCCGCCCTTCGGCGCGCTCGGGTTCACATATTCGAAATGCTTGAAGCCGGTCGGGTATTTCAGCTCGCCGAACAGCGACAGGCCGTGCAGCCATTTCTTGTCCGCGGTCTGCGCGTGCGCGGCGGAAAGGGCGGCGGGGAGGACATTGAGCGCGGGCGTGGCGATGGCCAGGACCCCGCTGTGAAGGATGGATCGGCGGGTGAATCTCAAAATCGGCTCCAGGTCGTCCCCGTAACAGGCCTAACTTTGCAGGGATTATGTCGCTTTTGGGATGTGCCGCCCCCGTCGGGCAGCCGATCACGCAGAACTTACACGCAATAATGCCGCACCGGAGCGGTTTCCGGCGCGGTTCGCCGCAGAAACGCGACAAAGTAACGAATCCCCGCCGAAAAAAGCAGCGGCCGGACAACGTCCGGCCGCTGCAAATCGTTCATACCATTGCTGATTATTGCTTAGGCGCCTCGGCCGCCTTAGGCAGCGGTTTCGGACTATCCGCGAGCGTGTGCAGATAGTTGATCACGTCTGCCCGCTCGCTGGCGCGATTGAGGCCGGCGAATTGCATATTTGTGCCCGGCACGAAGCTCTTCGGGCTGGCGAGAAATTTGTTCAGGTCGTCATAGGTCCAGGTGCCGCCTTTGCCCTTGAGCGCGGCGGAATAATTGAACCCGCCCTCGGTGCCCTTGGCGCGCTCGACCACACCCCAGAGATTGGGGCCAACCCGGTTTGGACCGCCCTTGTTGAAGGTGTGGCAGGCGGCGCATTTCTTGGCGGCGTTCTCGCCCTTGGCAGGGTCGGAGCTCGCCAGCAGGTCTGTGATCGGCTTGTCGGGCTCGACCGGAGCACCGGGCCCGCCGCCGGCCGGCGTCTCGGGCACCGCGATCTCATAGCCGGGCTTGGCCGGCTTATGCGGCGCGAAGATCGCGCCCGCGGTAATGTTGAGGGCCAGCAATATGAGGCACGTCCCTAGCAGGGCGCCCAAGATTTTGTTGAGTTCGAAGGAATCCATCGAAACCTGAAACTCCCGCGGCGTGGCATCGAAGAGGCGGGTAAACCCGCGGAGGAACCCCGCGGCGCCGCACAGATAGCCGGTTTGCCTGCGCTCTTGCAACCCGTATAAGCGGGCGGCCCCCTGCGACATTGGTTCAACGGGCAGCCTTGCTAGCCCCTTGCAGCAACGACGATTTTTGAGATGACGGGACGCGACATCCTGATTCTGATCCCGGCCCGGCTCACCGCCACCCGCTTGCCCGGCAAGCCGCTCGCCGACATCGCCGGCGAGCCGATGATCGTGCATGTGCTGCGCCGGGCGGAGGAGGCCGATCTCGGCCAGGTCGTGGTCGCGACGGATTCCGAGGTGGTGGCGACCGCTGTGGAGAAAGCCGGCGGGCGCGCGGTCATGACGCGCACGGACCATGTCTCTGGTTCGGACCGCATTTTCGAGGCGCTGGATCTCGTCGACCCGAAGGGGGCCGCCCGGATTGTCGTCAATGTGCAGGGCGACCTGCCGACGCTTGCCCCCGCCGACATCCAGGCTTCGGTCGCGCTGCTCGACGACCCGAAGGTCGATATCGGCACGCTGGCGGCGCAGATCGTCAAGGAGCACGAGCGCACCAATCCGAATGTGGTCAAGGCGGTGGGAAGCGAAGTATCGCCGCGACGACTGCGCGCGCTGTATTTCACCCGCGCGACGGCGCCGACCGGCGACGGCCCGCTCTATCATCACATCGGCCTTTATGCGTACCGGCGCGCGGCGCTCGAACGCTTTGTAAAATTGCCGCCCTCGCCGCTCGAGAAGCGTGAGCGGCTCGAGCAGCTTCGCGCGCTCGAAGCCGGCATGCGGATCGACATCGCGATCGTCGATTCCGTACCGCTCGGCGTCGACACGCCGGAAGACCTGGAGGCGGCGCGGGCGCTGCTCCGCCGTTGACTTCACAACCACGCAACGCATAACCACACAGCGAATAACGGAAGACATGGCTAGCAAAAGAACGATCGTTTTCCAGGGCGAACCGGGGGCGAATTCCGATCTCGCCTGCCGCAAGGTCTATCCGGGCTACAAGCCGCTGCCGTGCCCGACCTTCGAGGACGCGTTCGCCGCCGTGCGCTCCGGCAAGGCCGAGCTCGCCATGATCCCGATCGAGAATTCGGTCGCCGGCCGCGTGGCGGATATCCATCATCTCGTGCCGCATGAAGGCAAACATTACTCGTCTCGCGGCGCGGGCGAACGCGCAGCCGCGGGTTCGACGTTGCACATTATCGGCGAATATTTCATGCCCGTGCATCATCAATTGATGGCGCTCAAGACCACGAAGCTCGAAAAAATAAAGACCGTCGAAAGCCACGTTCACGCGCTCGGCCAGTGCCGCAAGGTGTTGCGCGCGCTTCGGGTCAGGGCGGTGGTGGCGGCCGACACCGCGGGTTCGGCGCGCGAAGTGTCCGAGGCCGGCGATCCGACGCGCGCGGCGATCGCGACCGATCTCGCCGCAAAAATCTACGGTCTGAAAATTCTGAAGCGAAACATTGAGGATGAGGCTCACAACACGACCCGCTTCATCGTGTTGGCGCGCAACCCGAAATGGCCAAAGCCGAACGGACAACGCGGCAGGAGCCGCATTGTCACGACTTTTGTTTTTCAGGTCCGCAATATTCCGGCCGCGCTCTACAAGGCGCTCGGCGGATTCGCGACCAACGGCATCAACATGACGAAGCTCGAAAGCTACATGGTCGGCGGCAGCTTCTCGGCGACGCAATTCTACGCCGATGTCGAGGGTCATCCGAAGGACCGCGCGCTCGAACTCGCGCTCGAAGAGCTGGATTTCGTCTCGCAGCCCGGCACGCTGAAAATCCTCGGCGTCTATCCGGGCCACAA
>CAYJNT010000140.1:0-9003 GCA_964370945.1 uncultured Hyphomicrobiales bacterium
GCGACCTTCGCGCCCGCCTTGCGGCGTTTCCCGGCTTCGTTCGAGACCTACGATTGCGCGCTCGCGCGCGCGCTCGGGCTTGGCTATCTCGTCTTCGACCGGCCGATCGAGCAGGTGCCGCGCCTTGCAAAAATCCCGGTTGCCGAGGTTCTGGCGGCCGGCCCGCGGTTGTGGGTCTATAGGCTGAAAGATTCCATGCCGCGCGTGACCTTCACCTCGCGCATCATGGTCGCCGACGCCGACGCAGTGAATCTCAACGGCCAGTTGCTGTTCAATCCGTCGCTCGATCAGGTGCTGATCGACGACGATACGCCGCCCGCGCCTGGCTATGACATGGCGACGGTGTCCGGCAAGGGGCGCGCCACCATCGCCTCGATGCAGCCGGGACGGATCGAGATCGACGCGGAGTCGGACATGGGCGGCGTGCTGGCCTTGCACGCGCTCTATTATCCCGGCTGGGTTGCCGAGATCGACGGCAAGCCGGCGCCGGTGCTGCGCGCCGACATCCTCTTCCGCGGCGTCGAAGTGCCGCCCGGGCAGCATCGGGTCGCCTTCCGCTATGTGCCGTTCTCGCTCGACAATCTGTCGAATGCGCTCAAGGTCGCGCTGAATCGCACGCAGTGACGCGACGCTATTTCGCGCCCACGCCGGCCGCCTTGAACAGCTTGCCATAGCGGTCCGCGTCGGAACGGATCGTGGCATCGAGCTGCTCGGGTGTCGACACGATCGGATTTGCGCCCAGGCTTTCCCAGCGCTTCTGCGCATCCGCCGTCTGCACGATCGCGGCGATGTCGGTGCTGATTTTCTTGACGATCGCCGGCGGCGTTTTGGCCGGCGCCATCAGTCCGAACCATGCGTCATATTCAGAAACGCGAGACTGATCTGCGCGTCATTGCGCATCAGGCTCGTCAGCGTTTCCGGCGTGCCCTTATACGCAGCAAGAACAGTCTGATCGTTTTCATGGTCATCCTCGCCTTGTGACGTTTCTATAATTTCAGCAGCTTCCTCGCATTGGCGCCGAAAATCAGGCTGCGATCTTGCTCGTTTATCGGCGCCTGATCCAGCCATTTGCGGCCGGCCAGATTGCTGACGAACGGCCAATCGACCGAAAAAAGAATACGATCGACGCCCATTTCCGCAATCGAGCAGGCGAGCGCGGCATCTGAAAAAGCGCCGCTTGTGGTGAGCCAGAAATGCGCGCGGTAATAGTCGGCAAAGGCGCGCGGCATTTTCACACGGTCGCCGAGTGCATTTTGGGTCCGCCACAATAAAAAGGGAGCGGTCTCGCCCAAATGCCCGACAATGATCTTGAGCGCCGGCAGCCGGTCGAACAGGCCGCTTAGAATGAGCCGGTATGTGTGGGTCAGAGTCTCGATGGTGAAGCCGAGCGGCGCGCCAGCAAGCGCCGGATAGTCCTTGAAATAGACCTCGTGCACGGCTTGGTGTGGCGGCGTGGGGTGGATGTAAACCGGCACATCGAGCGCGACCGCACGTTCAAAAATGGGGAAGAACTGCTTGTCGTCCATGAAGCGGCCATGCGTCAGCCCCATGATCATCGCGCCTTTGAAGCCGAGTTTCGAGACGGAGCGTTCCAACTCGTCGGCGGCGGCCGCGGGATCGGGCGTCGGCAATGTTGCGAAGCCGGCAAAGCGCCCGGGATGGGCGCGCATCGCCTCGTGCAGCACATCATTCGAAGCGCGCGCCAGCGTCACCGCGCTTTCGGGATCGAGGTTTTGCGTCGCGGGATTGTTCTCGGAAATGATCTGCAGATCGATGCCGGCTTCATCCATCTCGCGGATGCGCAATTCGCCCAGATCGTCGAGCTTGCGCTGCAGCGGCGTATCCTTCTCGCCGCGCAGCGTGCGCAGCTTTGGCGAGGTGAAATGCTCCTCAAGAGCGATGATTTTGGGCGGCTGCGTCATGGCGATACCGTGAGCGAGCTGGCATCGGCCTCAAACCCGAAGTCGTGAGAAAGCTCCGGCACCCGCTATCGCCCCGCGCCATTTTTGCGGACGGAAGACTACAGCACCCGTTATGGGTGACAACTGCCCGTCCGCAGGATTGTGTCCCGCGTCTGGCACTCGAGGCGAGCCTCCGTTCCATCGGAGGCTCGCCCGGTGTTTTACGGGCTACGCGGCGACCGCAAGTCCGACATCGGGAAGATGCGGACGGGACGCCAGCGCTTCCGTCATGATCGCTTCGACCTCGCGCTTCTCATGATCGGGTAGGGCCAGCCGCGGGGGACGGGTCCGCCATGTCCCGCGACCCATGATGTGCTCGCACAGCTTGATGCACTGGACGAGGTCCGGACGCGCATCGAGGTGCAAGAGCGGCATGAACCATTCGTACAGCGGCATCGCTTCCTTGAGGCGACCTTGCCTGGCGAGCCGGAACAGCGTCTCGCCTTCGCGCGGGAAGGCATTCGACATGCCCGAAACCCAGCCGACCGCGCCCATTGCGACGCTCTCGACCACGACATCGTCGAGCCCGGCAAACAGAACGAAACGATCGCCCACCATATTGCGCGTGTCGATGAAGCGACGCGTGTCGCCGGAGGAGTCCTTGAAGCAAACGACGGTGTCGCAATCCGCAAGCGAAGCGAGGATATCCGGGGTGACGTCGTTCTTGTAGATCGGCGGATTATTGTAAACCATCACCGGCAGGTCGGTCGCCTTCGAGACGGTGCGGAAATGCGCCGCCGTTTCGTGCGGCTTCGACGAATAAACCAGCGCCGGCATGACCATGATCCCGTCGACGCCAACCCGGGCGGCCTGCTTTGCCGTTTCGACCGCGAAAGCGGTGGTGAATTCGGCGATGCCGCAGATCACGGGCACGCGGCCGGCGGCGACGGATTTGGCGGCCTCCATGACGGCGACCTTTTCATTGACGGCGAGCGAGGTGTTCTCGCCGACGGTGCCACACACGATCAGGCCCGAAACGCCGTCACGGATGAGGGCGTCCATGACCTTGGCGGTCGCGTCGATGTCGAGCGAGAGATCTTCGCGAAACTGGGTGGTGACGGCCGGGAAGACACCTTGCCATGAAATACGAGGCTTCATTCTTGTTTCCTCCAGTTGAGGCGGCGAGTGAGGCTTTGCGTCACTCGCCAGCCGTGTTTCAGAGCGTCTTGCCGACCTTGCGCAATTCGGCGAGGACCGGGGCCTTGGGCAGCCAGATCTTGTCGAATTCGGCGACGACCGCTTCCGCGTCCTTGGGATTGGCGTTGCGGATCGCGATCGGCGCGGCGCGGAATTGTTCGACGAGCTTCGGCTCGTTGCCGGCCAATTCGTCGATTTGCGTGTCGAGCGCGGCTTTGACAGTGCGCCTGATCAATTCCTGGTCGGCGGCCGGGAGCGTCTGCCAGACCCGTCCGGAGACGAGCGCGATGACCGGCATGAAGACCGCGTTCATCTGCAGGATGACCTTGGATACCTTGTCGAAACGCTGGTTCCAGGAAAATTCGAGATCGGCTTCGAGCCCGTCCACCTGTCCATTCGTCATGGCGTCAAAGACGGCCGGCGTCGGGATCGGTGTCGGGGCTGCGCCGAGCGCAGAATAGAAATCGCGATAGACCGGCGTCGGGTTGATGCGCAGCTTCATGCCGCGGATATCGCCGAGCGTCGAAATGTCCTTGGCCGAGAAGATGGCGCGCATGCCGGTGATGCCCCAGGCAAGCCCGATCGTGCCGGTCTCGCGCGGGAGGACGTCGAACAGGCTCATCGCCACCGGATGACGCACCAGCTTGGCGATCTTCGCGGTCGAATCGACCACATAGGGCGCGGTGATGGCGGCGATCGTGTTGACGCGCGAACCGAGTTCGGCGGCCATGATCCAGCCCATGTCGAGCGCGCCGGATTGCATCTGCTGCAACATCGCGGCCTCGTTGCCGAGTTGGCCGGAATGGAAGACCGATACAGTCAGCCGTCCGTTGGTCTCGGCTTTGAGCACCTCGCCGACCTTCAACGCCGCCCTGTTCCAGGGATGGCCGATGGGCGTGAGAATGCCCAATCGGAATTCACGCGCCTGACTGCGTGCGATCGAAGGCGCGCCGATCGTCAGGCTGGCGGCGGATGCGGCAAGGAAATGGCGTCGAGACAGTTTCATGGATTTACTCCTTAACATCCAGTGGTTGCGTCATTTGAGGAGACCGAGCGAAAGCGATGGGTACAGCGAAAGAAGGATCAGCAGGATGCAGGCGACGCCGAAGAACGGCATCGTGACCAAGAACATCTTGCCTGGCTTGGCGCCGGTGACGGCGCCGGCGACGAAGAAGCAGAGACCGACCGGCGGCGTCAGCAGCCCGAGCACCAGATTGACGACGACCACCACGCCGAAATGGCGTGGATCGATGTGATAGATATCCGTTGCGATCGGAAGAAGGATCGGCACCGTCATGATCAGGCCCGGCACGCCGTCGATCACCGTTCCGATCATGAGCAGGATCACGGTCGTCAGCAGCAGGAAGCTGACCGGATCCTTCGCGACCGACTGCGTCCAGGCGGCGACTTCCTGCGGCACTTTGCCGAAAACGAGCACCCACGAAAACACGGACGCGGCGGCGACCAGGAACAATACGATTGCGGAGTAAACGCCGGCGCGCAGCATCATCTCCGGCAGTTTCGAGAAGCTGAATTCTCCGGTCCAATAGCGGCCGATGATCGCGGCCGCGACGGCGCCCACGGCAGCGGCCTCGGTCGCATTGGCAAGACCGGCAAGGATCGAGCCGACGATGACGATCGGGATCAGCAGCGTTGGGCTGGCGCTGAGCACGGTCATTGTGCGCTCGCGCAGCGTTTGTTGCCCGCCCCGCGGATAATTGTAGACAAAGCCCATCAGCGCGATGATGGTGAAGAACAACACCGTCAGGATCACGCCGGGCATGATGCCGGCGATCAGCATGTCGCTGACCGAGACCTGCGCCAGCACGCTATAGACGACGAACATCACCGACGGCGGAATGATGGGGCCGAGCATGCCGCCATAGGCGGTCAGGCCCGCCGCGAACGTCTTGTCGTATCCCTTCTTCACCATCTCCGGGACCATGATTTGCGACATGATCGCCACTTGCGCGGTCGCAGAACCCAGAATGGACGAGACGAACATGTTGGCGAGGATATTGACGTAGGCGAGACCGCCTTTGAGCGAGCCGAGAAACGCCATTGCAAGGTCGATGATCCGCCGCGTAATGCCGCCCCCGTTCATGATCTCGCCGATGAGAATGAACAACGGGATCGCGATCAGACCGTAACTGTCGACCCCACCGAACAGCTGCAGCGGATAGCTCTGGAACAGCAGCGGATTACCCGACGCCGTGATGTAGACGATACCAGCGATGCAAAGGCACAAGCCGATCGGCACGCCGACCAGCATCACGATGAAGAAGGCCGCTGAGGTGATCATGTCAATTCACCCCGTCGACATCCGAGAGCACGAAGCCCGGATGGCGGACTTTCGCAGCGAGACCCAGATCCTCGAGCACATTCGCGAGTCCGTGGATCGTCATCGATACGCCGAAGATCGGGATGATCAGATAAAGGATCCATGTCGGCCAATTCAGTGTCTGGGTGCGCTCCGTGTAGAGGAAGTTGAACGTCTGGGCGCCGAATTCCTTCGCGTCGAAATTGGCCCGGGCGAATCCCGCGGGGTCCATCCACAACCAGCACATCGCGACGAGCGCGAGACCGAAAAAGACGACGCCGCAGGTCGACGCCACTTTGCAGAAAAAAGCGGCGCGCTCGGACAGGCGCTCCGTCAACATGGTCATGGCGAAGTCGAGACGAAGCCGTGTCATCGCCGACGCGCCAATGAAGGTCAGCCAGACCACCGAATAAACCGCCGATTCATCGATCCAGTAGATCGGCGCACCCAGATAACGCGTGGTGACGTTGAGAAGGATCAGCATCGTCAGCAGCGACATCAGACCGATGATCAGCAACCGCTCGACGCGCAAGAGCTGCGCCGACGTCCGCATGACGATCTGCACCGGAAGGTTCGATCGCTTCGGGGCGACGGCGTCGTTGACCATGGCGCGTCCAGGCATGGGCATTTGTCTGCGTTTCCGCTGGGGTTTGTTGATCATATATTTTATACAATTTACGAGTCAACAGAGACAGCGTAGGTTGCGCCATATCGGGTTGTCGGGATGTCATCCTCCTCGTTGAAATACCGGACTCTTTCGGCGGCGATCGGCGACCGCATCCGGCAGGATATCCTTGCCGGTGTGCACCCCTCCGGGGCGCAACTGCGTCAGGACGCCCTGGCTGAAGCTTATGGCGTGAGCCGCATTCCCGTGCGCGAGGCGCTGTTCCAGCTTGAATCCGAAGGGCTGATTCTGATGGTGCCGCATAAGGGTGCCGTCGTTTCGGAATTGTCGATCGACGAGGTCAACGATGTCTTCGATCTGCGCGTGCTTCTGGAGCCACGTCTTCTTGCAAAATCCGCGCCGCTCCTGACGGCCGACGATTTTGCGCGGATCGATGCCATTCAGACCGCTTTCGCCGCCGCCATCGCTGCGCGCAATATCGGCCAGTGGGGCGTGCTCAACGCCGACTTCCACATGGCTCTCTACATGCGTGCGAACTTGCCGCGGACGCTGTCGACGGTGGCCGGGCTGTTGCAGATCAGCGATCGTTACACGCGCATGCAACTCTTGACGCCGGAGGCGATGCGGCGCGCGGAACGTGAGCATGCTCAGCTCATCGCGATGTGCCGGGCGCGCGCAATCGACAAGGCATGCACCTTTCTCAAAAAGCATGTCGAGAGCGTGCGCAAGGATCTCGTCAAGCTTCTCGCCGGCCAGCTCGGCGACTGAAAACGATTGAGCGGCATATGCGCTGGTCCAAGACGGTCACGATGGTCGAGGCGCATGCCGAGGGAGAAGTCGGGCGCATTGTCACGGGCGGCGTGCTTGATGTGCCGGGCCGCACCATTGCCGAAAAGCTCAAGCATCTGAACGAAGTCGACGACAGCCTCCGGCGCTTTCTGGTGTTCGAGCCGCGTGGCGCCGCGCAGATGAGCACCTGCCTGCTCTTTCCGCCCACGCGTCCCGACGCCGATGTCGGATTCATCATCCTGCAACCGGACAAGGCACACGCCATGTCCGGTTCCAACAGCATCTGCCTGACCACGGTGGTTCTGGAGACCGGCATTCTGCCGATGCAGGAGCCGGAAACGATTGTGCGCATCGACACGGCGTCCGGGATCGTGACGGCGCGCGCGCAATGCCGCAACGGCAAATGCGAACGTGTGACGCTCACGATGAATCCCTCTTATACGCACGCGCTCGACGTCAGTGTCGATGTCGAAGGCTTCGGTTCCGTCAAGGTCGACATCGCCTATGGCGGCGTCTTCTACGCACTGATCGATCCGGAGCAATTCGGGTTAAAGATCAAGCCCGAGCAGGCACGACGGCTCGTCGCCGCCGGCACTGCCGTGCATCGCGCGCTCAACGCGCAACTGACGGTCGTACATCCCGAGATTCCGGAGATTCACGGCATCGCCTACACAATGTTCGCCGGCCGCGAAAGCAACGGGGAATTGGTCGGCGCCACCATCATGGCGCCAGGCCGGATCGATCGTTCGCCGTGCGGCACCGGCAACTCGGCGCGCCTTGCCGCCGCCGCGTCGCGCGGTCTTGCGCGCTGCGGCGACACCTTCACGGCGCGCTCGATCATCGGCTCGAGCTTCGAAGTGACATATGCGGCGGAAACGACGGTTTCCGGCCGCCCCGCGGTTCAGCCCGTCATCTCCGGCCGCGGCTGGATCCACGGCATTCACCAGATCGGCGTCGATCCATCCGACCCGTTCCAGCAAGGATACTGGGTTGCGGACACCTGGGGAGAGGCGGCCGATCTGCTAAAGTGATCCATGAACCTAATTTTGCCCGCCTGGAGATCAGTGTGACCGCCACCACAGAACTCGTTCGCCGCTACTACGACGCCTTCAATGCCAAGGATTGGGACCGCATGCTGGCCTGTGTCGCTGACGACATCCTTCATGACGTCAATGAGGGCGACCGGCGCGGCGGCAAGGCGGCGTTCAGCGAATTCCTCAAGGCCATGGGCCGCTGCTATGACGAGCGGCTCGAAGACATCGTGGTGATGGTCGACCGAACCGGCCGCCGCGCAGCCGCGGAATTCATCGTGCACGGGCGCTATCTCGTCGCCGATCCCGGCCAGCCGGAGGCGCACGGACAGAAATATGTACTGCCGGTCGGCGCTTTCCTCGAAATGGCGGACGGAAAGATCGCGCGCGTCACGACTTACTACAATTTGAAGAACTGGATCGCGCAGGTCTCGAAAGCCGCGTGACCGATCCGCTGCTTGCAGGACGTGTAGCGGCGAGCCATATGATGCGCCCATGGCTGTTACCGTTGCTCCGCTGACCGGCTCCGCGCTCATATCTGCGCTCGACGATCTCGCCCGGCTGCGCATCGCCGTGTTCCGTGATTTCCCTTATCTTTACGAAGGCACACGCGACTACGAGGAGAAATATTTGCAGCTTTTCGCAAGCGGCAAGGACGGCATCATCGTGGCCGCGAGCGACGGTGGAAAAATCGTCGGCTGCGCAACCGGATCGGCGCTTGTCACTCATCACGGCCCGCTGCAGGAGCCGTTCAAAAAGGCCGGCGCCGACCTCGATACGATCTTCTATTGCGGCGAATCCGTGCTGTTACCGAACTGTCGCGGGCAAGGGATCGGGCATGCCTTCTTCGATCATCGCGAAGCGCATGCGAAAGCGCGTGGCTATAAGGTCTCGGCATTCTGCGGTGTGATCCGGCCGGCCGATCATCCTTTGCGTCCGGCGAATTATCAGCCACTCGATCCGTTCTGGATCAAACGCGGCTATCGCAAAGCCGATGGCCTGATGGCGCGCTTTTCGTGGAAGGATGTCGGCGAGCACGAGCAGACCGAAAAGCCGATGCAGTTCTGGCTGAAGGATTTGTGAGATGGCGCCCTTCAAGATCGCCGCCGCGCAATATCCGCTCGACTGGTTCGATGATTT
>CAYJNT010000141.1:0-3074 GCA_964370945.1 uncultured Hyphomicrobiales bacterium
TGCAGGGTGCGCCGGTGCATGTTGAGCTGGCGCGCGGTCTCCGAAACGTTGCGGCCGCACAATTCATAGATGCGCTGGATGTGCTCCCAGCGCACGCGGTCCGCCGACATCGGATGTTCCGGCGGCTGTGCTTTCTTGCCTTCGATCGAAAGAAGCGCCGCGACCACGTCATCGGCGTCGGCAGGCTTGGCGAGATAATCCACGGCGCCGAGCTTCACCGCGTTCACGGCGGTGGCGATATTGCCGTAGCCGGTGAGCACAATGCCGCGCGCATCGGGGCGGCGGCGCTTCAGCGCCGAGATCACGTCGAGGCCGTTGCCGTCGCCAAGCCGCATGTCCACGACCGCGAAAGCGGGTGGTGATTTTTCGACCTGCTGCAGGCCTTCGGCGACCGACTCGGAGGCCGTCACCGTGAAGCCACGCGATTCCATCGCGCGTGCAAGCCGCTGCAGGAACGACTTGTCGTCATCTACGATCAGAAGCGAGCGTTCGGCGGGAATGGCAGCGAGGTCGGCCATCACACAATCCTTGTCCTGTCCGTTATCAAGCTATGCGCTCACGGTTCTGTTCTCAAGATCGAGCGATTGCGGCAGCTGCTCGAAATCGGACCGTGCCCAACGAATGGTTACGACCGCGCCGCGCCTGGGGAACGGGCGATTGACAAAAGTTAATGTGGCGCCGGATCGTTCCAGTAACGTTTTCGCGATGAAGAAGCCCAGGCCCAGCCCGGTATCGTCGCTGGCATACATGCGCCGCCGCCTGCGGCTGCGCACGTATGGCTCGCCGATCCGGCTCATCACCTCGGGCGCGAAGCCCGGTCCGTCGTCGCTGATGATGATGCTGAGCTCCTCCTCGTCCCAATCGGCGGTGACCTCGACGCGTTCGCGCGCAAAATCGACGGCGTTCTCGAGAAGGTTGCCGAGGCCGTAAAGGATCGCCGGGTTGCGCGCGCCGGACGGTGTGGCCTCGTCGGACGGCAGATTGACGCCGATCTCGATCCCGAAATTGCGATGCGGCGCGACCACTTCCTCGATCAAAGCCGGCAGTGGCATGCGATCGAACGGCTCGCCTTCGCCGGACAGCTCATTGAGCTTTGCGAGAATGTCGCGGCATCGTTGCGTCTGTTCGCGCAGGAGCGCGATGTCGTCGGCATGCGGCGAATCCGGGCCGAGCTCCAGTTCGAGTTCTTTCGTCACGACCGAAATCGTTGACAAAGGCGTGCCGAGCGCATGCGCGGCGGCCGCGGCAAGGCCGTCGATCTGGGAAAGATGCTGCTCGCGCGCGAGCACGAGTTCGGTCGCGGCGAAGGCGTCGGCCAGTTGCCGCTGCTCCTCGGCGATCTGGCGCGCGTAAATGCCGATGACGAAAATCGCGAGCAGGATCGAAAGCCAGATGCCGAGCAGATAATCGTCCGGGAAGGTCGGACGATCGGCGTCGGTCCACGGCAGCGGATAGTGGAAGAAGGCGAGCAAGGTCGCACAAATCATGGCGAATGCGCCGAGCATCATGGTCATGCGCGGCGGCAAGGCGGTCGCGGAAAGAAGGACGGGACCAAGAAAGAAGAACGCGAACGGATTTTGCAGTCCGCCGGTGAGAAACATCATGATCGCAAGCTGGGCGATATCGAAAGCCAGCAACCAGGCGGCGCGGTCGGGCTCGATCCGGCGCGCATGCCGGAAGCGGATGCGCAGCGCGATATTGAGCCAGGCCGACAGGGCAATCACCGCGAGACATGCCCAGATCGGCAGATCGAATTCGAACCCGAAATAGACGATGAGCACCGCGATGGTCTGGCCGATCACGGACAGCCAGCGCAGTCGCACCAATGTGTCGAGCCGCACATTGCGGCGCGTCTGTTTGAGATGGTCCCGGTCGGGCATGGCGCTACTTTACCCTTTTGGCGCCGACGATTGAAACCGCACCCTTGCGTCGGGCGCCGCAGGTCCTCAAATGGGGTGCATCTGATACAAATGCCTGCATGAACGACAACGTCGCAGCCATTGCCGCCGACCGCCTTGTGAAGATCTACAAGGGCGGCACCGCCGTGAACGGCGTGTCGTTCTCCCTGCCGCAGGGCTCGATCACCGGCCTTCTCGGCGGTAACGGCGCGGGCAAGACCACGACCATAGCCATGATCATGGGCCTGGTGATGCCGACGTCCGGCGAGGTCCGCGTCCTTGGCGTCGACATGACGAAGGCGCGCCACCGCGTGCTGCACCGGATGAATTTCGAAAGCCCCTATGTCGACATGCCGATGCGTCTCACGGTGCGGCAGAACCTGCGCGTGTTCGGCAAACTCTACGGCGTCGCCGATGTTGAAGAGCGCATCCGCGAACTCGCCGACCAGCTCGATCTGGTCGAATTTCTCGACCGGCCGACCGGAAAACTATCGGCCGGGCAGAAGACCCGCGTCTCGCTGGCAAAATCCTTGCTGAATCGGCCGGATATCCTGCTGCTCGACGAGCCGACCGCCTCGCTTGATCCCGACACAGCCGACTGGGTGCGCGGGCGGCTGGAAACCTATCGCAAGCAGCGCCACGCCACGATCCTGCTCGCTTCCCACAACATGGCCGAAGTCGAGCGGCTGTGCGAGCGCGTGATCATGATGAAGCGCGGCAAGATCGAGGACGACGACACGCCGCAACACCTGCTCGACCGCTACGGACGCGAAACGCTGGAGGAAGTCTTTCTCGACATCGCGCGTGGCCGCGGAGAGGCACGGGAGGCGGCGCAATGAGCGAGCCGATCGTGACTTATTCGGCGTTCTCGCTGCAGCGGATCGGCGCCATGGTGCTGCGCTATTATTATCTGATGCGCTCGTCCTGGCCGCGGCTGCTCGAATTGATCTACTGGCCGATGGTGCAGATGCTGATGTGGGGGTTCCTGCAATCCTATGTCGACCAGAACGCGAGCTTCTTCGCGCGCGCGGGCGGCACCTTCATCGGCGCGGTGCTCCTTTGGGACATCCTGTTTCGCGGCCAGCTCGGATTTTCGGTGTCGTTCCTGGAGGAAATGTGGGCGCGCAACATGGGCAACCTGATGATGAGCCCGCTGCGTCCGCTGGAATTCGTCGC
>CAYJNT010000141.1:3174-8992 GCA_964370945.1 uncultured Hyphomicrobiales bacterium
TTCCGCGCCGACCTGATGGTTTACGCGCTGGCGCTGAACCTCTTCTATTTCACCGTGTCGGTCCTGCTTTTCATGAAGCTTCTGGAAGCCGCCCGCCGCCACGGTTCCCTCATCCAGACCGGTGAATAGGCCGTTTTGCAGTGCCTTAACGGAACTTGAAAAGCCTTCTGTTATATTGATTTCACTGCTGGAAAAGGCCAGTGTGCGCTGCAATAAGGCCGGGGACTGACAATGCCAATTGGGGAATTCGGCGGAGTACCACGCCTGCCGGGCGATGGGTCTCCGGCATTTTCGACGGGGCTCTACTGGGCCTACGAGATGGGCCATGCCGCGCTCAATCCGGCGCGTGCGCTCGCCGACGTCACCAAGCTCTATTTCAAGAACCCGCTCAATCCGCTCGCTCACACCACGGTCGGGAAATCGATCGCGGCCGGCGCCGAGATGTTCGAGCGCTCGACGCGCCGCTACGGCAAGCCCGATTGGCTGACCGATTCGACACTGATCGGCGCCGAGCGCGTCCCGGTTCACATCACGCCGATCTGGGAACGGCCGTTCTGCAATCTTCTGCATTTCGAGCGCGCCTTCGACCACGCGCCGCGCCGTCCGCAGCCGAAGCTGTTGATCGTCGCGCCGATGTCGGGTCATTACGCGACGCTCCTGCGCGGCACAGTCGAAGCCTTCCTGCCCAATCACGACGTCTACATTACCGACTGGGTCGACGCGCGCATGGTGCCGCTGTCCGAAGGCCGCTTCGATCTCGACGATTACATCGACTATGTCATCAGCATGTTTCACCGCCTTGGTGGCGATTGCCATGTCGTGGGGGTGTGCCAGCCGTCGGTTCCGGTACTGGCCGCGGTCGCCTGCATGGAAGCGGTGAGCGATCCTTACGTTCCGCGCACCATGACGCTGATGGGCGGGCCGATCGACACCCGCATCAATCCCACCGCGGTCAACAAGCTTGCGGAAGAGCGGGGCATCGAATGGTTCCGCCGCCACGTCATCACCAAGGTGCCGTTCCCACATCCCGGCGTGTTGCGCGACGTTTATCCCGGATTCCTGCAGCTCAACGGCTTTGTCAGCATGAATCTCGAGCGGCATCTCGATGCGCACAAGGATTTGTTCTTCCACCTCGTTCAGGGCGACGGCGATTCCGCGCAGAAGCACCGCGAGTTCTATGACGAGTATCTCGCGGTCATGGATCTGACCGCGGAATTCTATCTGCAGACGGTCGAGACCAATTTCGTGCGTCACGCGCTCGCCAGGGGGACGATGATGCATCGCGGATTGAAGGTGGACCCGGCGGCGATCCGCAACGTCGCGCTGCTCACCATCGAAGGCGAGAAGGACGACATCTCCGGCCTCGGACAGACCGAAGCCGCGCATCGGCTGTGCGCGAATATCCCGGCGCATCGCAAGACGCATTACGTGCAGCCCGGTGTCGGCCATTACGGCGTCTTCAACGGCTCGCGTTTCCGTTCCGAGATCGCGCCGCGGATCGCGGATTTCGTGCTCTCAAACAACAACGGCAAGAAGCCTGCGAGCGTCCCGGCCAAGCCGGCGGCCTGATTTTGGCGGTAAAATAAAACCGATTCGGATGCGGTTTGCGGTCCTATTCCCACGCCCGGATTAGGACCCGTTTCCCAAAATTCGTGGATTGGGCTGATTTTCTTGGCCCGGCAGGAATCGCGCAGGTTGAGTCTGCTTAACGCTTTGACTTTACATTACTATTCGGCGCAATCCGAGTCGAAAAGAACGACCGGGCGGGGAGGGGCGGCCGGAGGATAAAATGAATTTAGAATCATGTCTTTAATCGCAACATCTTGGGATTTGGCCGCGGCTGAGGCCATGTCTTTAGTGGCTCAGCTTTATTTTTGCGGAGGGGGTGTGGGGCATTGCCGATATGGCAGTATTTCGTCCGGTTCATTTAGAGGTTTTCAGCGTCCATGCCGCTCCGCGCCCTGCTTTATCGCCGTCCGACCGAGCCGCAGGCGATTCAGATCGTTTTTGACAAGGCGATCTATCTCGTCCGCCTGCGCCGCCATCGGCAGGCGCGCCGTTACACGCTCCGGATCCAGGCCGCGACGCGCGAAGTCGTGCTGACCATGCCGCCGCGCGGCTCTTTGCGCGAAGCCAAGGAGTTCGCGCAGAAACATGGCGGCTGGATCGCGGCCCGGCTGCATCGCCTGCCCGAGGCGGCGCCTTTCGCACATGGAACGACGGTGCCGCTGCGCGGCCAGACGCACCGGATCGTCAACCGTCGCGGTATGCGCGGCACGGTCTGGATCGAAATCGGCGAGAATGGCGACCGCTCGATCTGCGTCGCGGGCGAGCCCGAACATGTCGACCGCCGCGTGCACGATTTTCTCAGACGCGAAGCGAAGAGCGATCTCGATGTGGCGAGCCGGCGCGCGGCCGAGAGGATCGGGGTGCGTCTCAAGCGCGTGTCGGTGCGCGACCAGTCGAGCCGCTGGGGTTCGTGCTCAACCACCGGTGTACTCTCCTATTCATGGCGGTTGATCCTGGCGCCGCCCTTTGTGCTGGATTATCTCGCCGCGCACGAGGTGGCCCATCTCGTCGAGATGAATCACTCGGCGCGTTTCTGGCGGCTGGTCGATCGCATTTGCCCGAATGTGCCGCGCGCCAAGACTTGGCTCGATATGCATGGCACCGATCTGCATCGCTATGGCTTGCTGCAGACACTCGCCAGCACCGACCGGCGCGTTCCGGTGAACGGCCGCGCGCGGGCGCGGCGTTAATTTAGCGCCGTCCGAACAATCCCTCGATCAGCCAGGCGTCGATGCTGCGTTTGTTGCTCGCAGGCTGAGGACGCTCGGCAATCGGCAGCGGCGGGGAAGGTGAGGCACCGAATCCGGTCGTCTGGAAGAACGAGCCGCCCGAGAGCCCCGGCAGGTTCGCGACCGCCACCCCGCGATGCGCGGTCTTCATGAACCGCGCCCAGATTTCCGCCGGTAATCCGCCGCCGGTCATTTTCCTGGTCGGCGAGGAGTCGTCATTGCCGAGCCAGACGCCGGTGACGAGACGCGCGGTGTAACCCACGAACCAGCCGTCGCGGAAATCCTGGCTGGTGCCGGTCTTGCCCGCGGCCGGGTAACCGGCGAGATCGGCTTTTCGTCCGGTCCCGGCGAGCAGTGTTTCCTGCATCATCGCATTCATCATGCCGACATAGCGCGGCTCGACCACTTGGCCGAGATGTTGCGGGATGCGCTGATAGAGAATGAAGCCGTCCGGCCGCCGCACGTTTTCGACCACGTGCGGCACGATGGATGTGCCGCCATTGGCGAAGGGCGCGAAGGCCGACACCATCTCGATCAGCGAGACTTCCGAGGTGCCAAGCGCGATCGACGGATTGGGCTCGAGCTTGGAGGCGATGCCGAGGCGATAGGCTGTGCGTGTCACCGCGGTCGGCCCGAATTCCAGCGCAAGGCGCACCGCGACCGTGTTGAGCGACATCGCCAGCGCCTGTGTCAGCGTCACCGGGCCGAAATATTCACGGGTGTAATTTTCCGGCTTCCAGCCTTTGACCGAGATCGGCTTGTCCTCGCGGATGGTGTCGGGCGTGAGCCCGCGTTCGATCGCGGTCAGATAGACGAACGGCTTGAAGGCGGAGCCCGGCTGTCGTTTGGCGGAGACCGCGCGGTTGAACTGGCTGTCGGCGTAATTGCGCCCGCCGATCAGCACGCGCACCGCGCCATCCGGCGACATCGCAACCATCGCGCCTTGTCCGACACCGGCTTTATCGCCTTTCGATGTGAGTTCTTCGGTCAGCACTTTTTCCGCCGCCGCCTGCAACACCGGATCGATCGAGGTCTCGACGATGACGTCATCCTCGATGCGGCCGACGAGGTCATGCAGCACGTCCATGATCCAGTCGGCGATGTAATTGACCGAACCGTTCTGGAATTGCTTGAGGGCATGCGCGGGCCGGGCGATCGCGATCTTCGCTCTCGATTCGGACACGTATCCGAGCGACGTCATCGCGGTCAGCACCACTTGGGCGCGCCGCTCCGCGCCGTCGGGGTTGCGCGTTGGCGCGAGACGTGACGGCGACTTGACGAGACCCGCCAGCATCGCGGCTTCGGCAAGGTTGAGCTGCTTGGCGGGTTTGCCGAAATAGCGCTGCGCGGCGGCCTCGATGCCGTAAGCGCCGGCGCCGAAATAGATGCGGTTGAGATAGAGATCGAGGATTTCGTTCTTGGAGAATTTGCGCTCCAGCCACAGCGCCAGAACGAGCTCCTGGATCTTGCGCGTATAGGTGCGTTCCTGGGTCAGGAACAGGTTTTTCGCGAGCTGCTGCGTCAGCGTCGAGCCGCCTTGCGATACGCCGCGGCGCATGACGTTGGCGACCAAAGCCCGCCCGATCCCCATCGGATCGACGCCGTGATGGTCGTAGAATCGCCGATCCTCGATCGCGATGAACGCTTGCGGCACGTGTTTCGGCAACTCTTTCAGCGAAGCGGCGACACCTGAGTCGCCGCGGGTCGCGAGTACGCGGCCGTCGAGACCCACGATCCGGATCGACGGCGGGCGCTTGGGCACTTCCAGCGACTGGATGGCCGGCAGATGCGCGCCGATCCAGGCCACGAGTGCGATCGCGGCGATCACGCCCCAGAGGCACAGAACGAATCCCCAATAGGCGACGCGCGCGATACCGGAGCGGACGCGGCGTCCGCCGCCGCCTTTTTTCGCGGAGCGGGGCTTGGGATTGCGCGCGCGCGCATCGGCGCCGGGACGGCCCGGCGAGAGTTCAACCGGCGCCGCGCGGTCGCGCGCGGACAGGCGCACATCGAGGCTGCCGCGCGAGCCGCCGCCGCGCTTTCGCGCTTTTGACCGCGTGAAAAAACCCATCGTCTGCGCTGTCCCGCGGGCGGGAAAAGCCGCCCGGTCCCGTGCAGGAAAGGCTAGTTGGCCCCTTTTAAGAGGTCGTTAAGTGAGCCATTTCGGCGCTGTGGCGCGCGTGCGACGCCTCCCGGCAAAAGCGCAGAAATGGCCGCAAAACCACGGGTCTATCTGTTTTCAAGGGGTCGAATTTGTGCATGATGCCTCACTTGCCGGGGGATACCGGTGGGCAAATCTGGGGAAAACCAATGCGCAAATGCGCTCTCGCTCTCGCAATCGTCATGATCGCCGCCGCTCCGACCGCCGCGCTCGCCGCCAAGAAGAAGGCAGCCGCTCCGGCCGACCCGAATGCGGCGGCGAAGAAATTCGTCCATGAAGGCTTCATGCAGCCGGTTTATGCGTGGCAATCCGCCACCGGCCAGAAGAAGAAGTAAGAAGCCGTCCGGCTCCGCCGGATTGAGATTTTTGTTTTCGGCGCCGGGCACCACCCGGCGTCTTCTTTTTTGGACCTGGTCCAAATCCCGCGTTTGGTCGCCGCGGATTGCGGCGTCATCCTGTCGTTTCGTTCATCTTGTGAACCGATGCCACGGGTGCGACTGGAAATCTGCGACGCTGTTTCTGTTTGCCCGCGGCCTTTTTTGTGCATGATGCGCCGTGGCCGGGCGATCCGGCATCCAACTCTGGGGGATTACCATTATGCGCAGAAGCGCTCTTATTCTCGCTATCATCATGGTCGCCGCGGCTCCGGCGACCGCGCTCGCCGCCAAAAAGGCGAAGGCGCCCGCCGACCCGAACGCAGCCGGCAAGAAATTCGCCGCAGCCGGCTTCCAGCAGCCGGGCGTGATCTTCAAAGGCATGTGGTCGCCGTGGTGGGTGGCCAAGAAGAAGTAAGACGTCGCTCGTCAGAGCGTTGTTTTTCATGGGCGCCGGGGCTTGTCCCCGGCGCCATTATTTTTGG
>CAYJNT010000142.1:0-2303 GCA_964370945.1 uncultured Hyphomicrobiales bacterium
AAGTAAGGAATCTAGAGTCTGATCCGATTCAATTGAATTGGATCAGACTCTAGAGTTATACATTGCTAGTGTCCCTTGGAATCCGAAGTTCGCTACCGAAGGTCCTGCGAAACAAAGCGAACTTCGGATTCGGGACACTAGTTCCCACTTTTCCGGCTTGCGCTCCGCCGGTCAGTTCTTGTCGTCCGGCAATGTCGGCAGCGGATGAAATTCGATGCCCTCGTCGAGCATTTTCTTTGCTTCGTCCGTGGATGCTTCGCCATAGATCGAGCGGTGCTCGATATCGCCGTAATGCATCTTGCGCGCTTCGTCCGGGAATTTCTTGCCGACATTGTCGGCATTTCGGGTCAGGTGATCGCGCAATTCTTTCAGCTTCGCACGCATCTCGGTTTCCTGCGGCGACAGCATGGCGACCGGCGTATTGACGGGTTGCGGCGCGGCCGCGTCAGGCGCGGGCGCCGCGGCCTTGCGTTTCTTCGACGTGGAGATCGCGGGAGCCATGATGGCCTTGTCGACCTTGGTCGATTCACAGATCGGGCAGGTCACCAGCCGGCGCTTGGCCTGCTTGTCGTAATCGGTGGAATTGTTGAACCACGCCTCGAATTCGTGCTTGCGGTCGCAGACCAGCGCATAGCGGATCATGACACGTCCTTGACCACATGCAGCCGCGTCGGCTCCGCCATCGGCTCGACGATCTCGAAGCGGCGGCCATGCTGGAGCGAGGGAATACGTGCGCGTGCCGCCGCGACCGCCGCCGAATCGATCTCGGCCATGATCACGCCCGGCTCGGTGCCGCCTTCCGCGATGATGCGGCCCCAGGGGTCGACGACGAGCGAATGACCGAAGGTCTCGCGGCCGTTTTCATGCGTGCCGCCTTGCGCGGCGGCGAGAACGAAGCAGCCATTCTCGATCGCGCGGGCACGCATCAGGATGTGCCAATGCGCCTCGCCGGTCTGCCGGGTGAAGGCCGAGGGGATGGTCAGTACCGAGGCGCCCGCTTCCGCTGCCGCGCGATAAAGTGAAGGGAAGCGCAGGTCGTAGCAGATCGAGATGCCGAACCGCGCCCAGGGCAGATCGGTCACCACCGCGAGCTCGCCGGCGCGGTAGTTCTTCGACTCGCGGTAGCTCTCGCCGTTGGACAGGTCGACGTCGAACATGTGGATCTTGTCATAGCGCGCGACGATCTCGCCTTTCGGATCGATCAGGAAGGCGCGGTTCGCCGCCTTGTCCGGCGACACCTTGATCGCGAGCGAGCCGATATGGATGTACAGCGACAGCTTGCGCGCAAGATCGCGCAACGCCGTGAGGCAGATGTCGAATTCTTCCGGCGTGATGGTTGCGAACAATTTCTCGCGCGACAGCTCCATGATATTGGTCATTTCGGGCGTCTGCACATAATCGGCGCCGGCCGCCTTGGCCTCGCCGATCATCTTCACCGCCGCATCGAGATTGGCGGCCGGATCGCGGCCCGACCGCATCTGGATCAGGCCCGCGCGAAACGTCTGCGATTGTCCTGTGGTTTTTGTCATGCCGCCTGACCGTTTAGGAGAGGATCGAGCTTGCCTTCGCCGTCCAGGGCGTAGAGTTCGTCGCAGCCGCCCACATGCGTCCCGCCGATGAAAATCTGCGGCACGGTGGTGCGCCCGTTCGCGCGCCTGGTCATTTCGCCACGCAGCGCGGCATTGCCGCTCACGTCAAAATCCTTGAAGGCGACGTCTTTCTTGATGAGCAATTCGCGCGCCCAGGCGCAATAAGGGCAATAGGGCGTGGTGTAGATTTCGACCGCGGGCATGACGACCTTCGATTTTTGCCGTTGCCACTATATGGTCGCGCGCGCCGCGTCTACAACCCGCGCAAAAGTCAGCACATCGACCTGCCGCGCGCCGGCCCGCAACAGCGCCCGGGCGCAGGTATCGGCGGTCGCGCCCGATGTCAGCACGTCGTCGACGAGCACGATCCGGCGCCGTGAAATCTCGGTTTTCCGGTCGGGTGCAATGCGGAAGGCACCCTGCACATTGAGCGCGCGGTCGGATTTCGACAGCCCGACCTGCTGCACCGTCGCCTTCACCCGCTTGAGCGCTTCGAAGGCGACCGGAATACCGGACCGCTCGGCGATGATTTTCGACAGCGCCGCCGACTGGTTGAAGCGCCGCGCCCAGGCCCGCCGCCAATGCAGCGGAACGGGGACGATCGCGTCGGCATCGGCGAGCAGTTCCTTTCCCGCCCGCGCCATCCAGCTGCCCATCACCGGTGCGAGATCGAGCCGGTCGCCATATTTGAAGGCATGCACCAGCGCGCGGGCG
>CAYJNT010000142.1:2403-8979 GCA_964370945.1 uncultured Hyphomicrobiales bacterium
CGGTGCGAGATCGAGCCGGTCGCCATATTTGAAGGCATGCACCAGCGCGCGGGCGCGGGTGTAAGCCGGCGGATCGGCGATCGCCTGCATCGACAGAATGCCGGGGCCGGGATCGTAGACGAACGGGATGCCAAGCCGCTCGCAGAAAGGCCGTTCGATGGGCGAGAGTTTCGACCAGCAGGCCGCGCAAAGACCTGCGGATTCGCCGACGACTTCGCGGCAGGCGGGGCAGAGCGGCGGCAGCGCGACATCGAGCGCAAGCTTAAAGGGCGCGCGCAACGCCTGCGCGACGCGCCTGAGCGCCGAGGGCTTCCGGTCCTCTACTGTCGCCGGCGAAGACATGGCATTACGCTATCGCCCGAAGGAACATTGCACCAGTGCAGGATAACGCCGTTTTCGACCGCCAAATGCTCGCCTTGCGACGCGCCCGCGCGCAACGGCGCGGCGCCGAAACGTTTCTGCTCGATCACGTCGCGCATGATCTGGCCGAGCGGCTTTCGGTGGTCTTGCGCAAGTTCGAGATCGCAGCCGATATCGGCACGCCGGGAGATGCCGTCCGCAAGCTTCTTACCGAGCGCAAGCTCGCGGGACGTGTGATCGCCGCCGGCCCGTCATGTGGCGACGGCCTCGTTGCCGACGAGGAAGCGCTGCCATTCGCGGACGGCTCGCTCGATCTCGCCGTATCCGCACTGAGCCTTCACTTTGTGAATGATCTTCCCGGTACGCTGATCCAGATCCGGCGCGCGCTCAAGCCCGACGGCCTTTTCCTGGCCGCTTTGCTCGGCGGCGATACGCTGACGGAGTTGCGGCAGGCCTTCGCCGCGGCCGAAGCCGAAATCGAAGGCGGCATTTCCCCGCATGTCGCGCCGTTCGCCGATCTGCGCGATCTCGGCGCGCTGTTGCAGCGGGCCGGCTTCGCCTTGCCCGTCACCGATGTCGATCCGCTGATCGTCCGCTACGCAGATGCGTTTGCGTTGATGCGCGATTTGCGGCGCATGGGAGCAACCAATGTGCTCAATGAGCGCCGGCGCAAGCCGATGCGGCGAGTGACATTGTTCCGGATGGCGGAGATTTATCGTGAGCGGTTTTCCGATCCGGACGGCCGCGTGCGCGCAACCTTCGATGTCGTGTGGCTCTCGGGCTGGGCGCCGCATGAGAGCCAGCAGCAGCCGCTCAAGCCGGGATCGGCGCGCATGCGCCTGGCCGATGCGCTGAAGACTTCGGAAATTCCGGCGGGAGAAAAAGCCGGTCGGTAATCGGAGGCGCTTTAAGCCCGCTGCACCGAAACTAGCTCGGCCAGGCGGACGTCACGCTCTCATACAGGCCGCCGACTTTGCCGCCGAGGGCGACAACGGTTCCAGCCACGGCAACGCCGATAGCCGCCGCGATCATGGCGTATTCGGTCGCCGTCGCGGCCTTTTCGTCGCGCAGGAAACGGCGGAGGGGACGAATGCATTGCAAGATCTTCATGGCCGATCCTGTTCAAGGTCCTGGTCAGTCGACGCGTCACAACAGCGCCATCAGGTGGGACACCAGCGGTTCATCCGCCGGCGGCATCCTGTAATCCCGAAGCTTGTTCGGCCGCACCCAGGCGAGCCGGGTGTGAACCTTCGCGCTCACGTCCCCTTCCCATTTGCGGCACACATAAAGCGGCATCAGCAGATGAAAGTCGGGATAGGCGTGGCTCGCGAAGGTCAGGGGCGCGAGACAGGCTTCCCTGACGGTTATTCCCAGTTCCTCCGATAACTCCCGGATCAAGGTGTCTTCAGGCCGCTCGCCCGTCTCGACCTTGCCGCCGGGAAATTCCCACAAGCCCGCCATCGCTTTGCCGGGCGGGCGCTCTGCGATCAGCACGCGGCCGTCGGCATCGACGAGGGCGCAGGCGGCAACAAGGATGATTTTGGCGCTCACGACCCGTCCTCGAATTTTAAGAGCGCCGTCATTGAGAGAGCGTTAAGGCCGGCACACGGCGTTATGACCGGTAATCGCCGTTGATGGCGACGTATTCCTTGGTGAGGTCGCAGGTCAGCACCCGGTCGCGGCCCTTGCCGAGGCCGAGATTCACTTTCAGCGAAATCTCCGGCTTCTTCATCGCGGCCGAGACGGTCGCTTCGTCATAGCCCGGGTCGCGCTCGCCCCGATGCGCGACGCGGATGCCGCCGAACCAGATCGATAGCTTGTCGCGGTCGGCGGGCTCGCCGGCCTTGCCGACCGCCATCACGACGCGCCCCCAATTGGCGTCCTCGCCGGCGATCGCCGTTTTCACCAGCGGCGAATTGGCGATCGACATCGCGACACGGCGCGCCGACGGCTTCGACACCGCGCCTTCGACCACGATCTCGACCAGCTTGCGCGCGCCTTCGCCGTCGCGCGCGACCTGCTCGGCAAGATCGCCGAGCACCCGCGCGAAGGCTTTGCGGAAATCCTTCAGGCGCGCATCGCCGGCCCTGGATATTTTCGGTGCGCCGCTCCTGGCCGCCTGGCCGGTCGCGAACGCGAGCAGGGTGTCGGAGGTCGAGGTATCGCCGTCGATGGTCACCGCGTTGAAGGTGTCGACGACGGTCTCCGACAGGATCTTCTGCAGCGCAGGCGCAGCGATCGGCGCATCGGTGAAAATGAACGACAGCATGGTCGCCATGTCCGGCGCGATCATGCCGGCACCCTTGGCGATGCCGTTGATGGTCACCTTGGCCTTGCCGAGCTTGGCGGTCGCGGTCGCGACTTTCGGAAAGGTGTCGGTGGTCATGATGGCCTTGGCGGCCTCATGGAAGAATTCCGGCTTCGCTTGCCGCACGAGGCCGTCCATCACGCCGGTGAATTGCGTGGCTTTGAGCGGCTCGCCGATCACGCCGGTGGAGGCGAGAAAAATTTCCGCCTGTTTGCAGCCTGCGGCCTTCGAGGCCAAAGCGGCCGTGAATGTCACGGCATCGCGCCCGGTTTTGCCGGTGAAGGCGTTGGCATTGCCGGAATTGACCACGAGGGCACGCGCCTTGCCGCCCTTCACCTTGGTGCGGCACCATTCCACCGGCGCGGACGGGCATTTCGAGCGGGTGAAGACGCCCGCAACCGTCGTGCCCGGATCGAAGATGGCCATCAGGACGTCGGTGCGGACTTTGTATTTGATCCCCGCCGCGGCGGTCGCAAGCCGCACGCCCGCGATCGCGGGCATGCCGGGCACGTTTTTCGGGGCGAGGGGAGAAACGGACGATGATACGTTGGCCATGACGCGATCTCTTAATGCGTCATGGCCAGCCCTGTCACCTGACGTATGATTATTTCTTCTGCTCGGCCGGCTTGGCGTCGGGCTTCGCATCAGCCTTGGCCGGGGTCTTCTCGATCTTGGCTTCGCTGCGCAGCTTGGTGACGAGATCGGCCTGCGCCTTGCGCACGACATATTGCTCGACCTGATCCTTCACCTTTTCGAACTCGGGGACCGGGCGGCTGCGCTTGTCCTCGACCTTGATGACATGCCAGCCGAATTGCGTCTTCACCGGATCGGACAACTGGTCCTTGTCGAGCTTGAACGCGGCTTCGGCGAATTCCGGCACCATCTGGTCCTTGGAGAAGTAACCGAGATTGCCGCCGTTTTCTTTCGAGCCGGGATCCTTCGATTTTTCCTTGGCGATGGCCGCGAAGTCTCCGCCCTTTTTCAGGTCGGCGAGGATCGCCTTCGCTTCGTCTTCCTTCTCGACCAGGACATGGCGGGCGCGGACTTCCTTCTCGTCGCCGATCGCCTTGGTCGCTTCTTCGTAAACCTTTTTCATCGCCGCGTCGGTGACGGCGGTCTTTGCTTCGGCGGTGAGCAGCGCTTCCATCAGGAGCTTGTTGCGTGCGATCGCGACCTTGCGCTTGAAGTCGGCGCTGTCGCCGAGCTTCCTGCCCTCCGCCGCCTTGGCGAGGATCAGCATGTCGGAGACATAGGTGATGAGATAGTCGCGCTTGGCGTCACCCTGCATCGTCGGCGGAAGGTTGCGTCCGATGTCTTCCTCCGCCGCGGTGAGGTCGCTCTGGCGAATCTCGGTGCCGTTAACTTTGCCGACGACAGGGTCGTCCTGCGCTAAGGCTGGGGCGGCCATGGTCGCGATGAACGCGATCAGGACAAGACGGATGAAAAAAGCGGTCATGCGGTCCTCGATAGTGGATGTTGCCGGTAGCCCTAGAGCATGATGCCGAAAAGTGCGAAGCGGTTTTCGGACGACATCATGCTCAAAGTATTAAAATCGATCACGTTTATGATTTTGGGTCGTTCCGATCCAAAATCATCGTGATCTAGCCGGAAATTCGGCGGGACAGTCGCTTAATCGGACTGCCTTGGCAATGGCATAAACCCTCTGAAATCTGACGAAAACGTGAGCGAAAGCCGCTCGATACGCGGGTGAACCGGGGCTGCCGGGAGCGACACAAACCATGGACCGGCGCGGTCCAACCGCGCACCGGCTCTGATTGACAAGAATGTGACCCCCTCCTATCTCTCGGCGGGCTTAAAGCCTCATGAAGCCTCAAAAAGAGCCGTGTTTACCGGCGCTTCGGCGGCGGCCGACGCCCCAGCGAATGGCCGCATTCCGCACGGGATTAACGTTTAGGTTTGCGCGCAGCGTCATGACGACACCCATGTTGCCGCAGGATTTGGAAAAGGATTGCGCATGATCGGCGCTGTTGCCCGCAAGCTGTTTGGTTCCGCTAATGATCGCCGCATCCGCTCCTACATGCCGCGGGTCGACGCCATCAACGCGATCGAGACCGAAGTGGCGGCTTTGTCCGACGACGAGCTGAAGGCACGCTCCGAGCGCTTCAAGGTTGAGCTCGCGGACGGAAAGACGCTCGACGACATTCTCGTGCCTGCTTTCGCGACCGTCCGTGAAGCGGCCAAGCGCACGCTCGGCCAGCGGCATTTCGACGTGCAGCTGATCGGCGGCATGATCCTGCACGAAGGCGCGATTTCGGAAATGAAAACCGGCGAAGGCAAGACGCTGGTCGCGACCTTGCCGGTCTATCTCAACGCGCTCGGCGGCCGCGGCGTGCATGTCGTCACCGTCAACGATTATCTCGCCAAGCGCGACAGCGAATGGATGGGCCAGATCTACAACTTCCTCGGCCTGACCACGGGCGTCATCGTCCACGGCATGGATGATGAGGAGCGCAAGAAGGCGTATGCCTGCGACATCACCTACGGCACCAACAACGAGCTTGGCTTCGACTATCTGCGCGACAACATGAAGTACCGGCTGGAGGACATGGTCCAGCGCGGGCATTCCTACGCGATCGTCGATGAAGTCGACTCCATCCTGATCGACGAAGCGCGCACGCCGCTGATCATCTCGGGCCCGCTCGACGACCGCTCGGATTTCTACAACACCATCGACGCTTTCATTCCGCGCCTCGACAAGACCGACTACGAGGTCGACGAGAAACAGCGCACCGTCACCATGACCGAAGCCGGCATGGAAAAGATGGAAACCATGCTGCGCGACGCCGGCTTGCTGAAAGGCGAGCACCTTTACGATCTCGAAAACGTCTCGACCGTGCACCACGTCAATCAGGGCCTGCGCGCGCACAAGCTGTTCGCGCGCGACAAGGACTACATCGTCCGCAACGGCGAGGTCGTGATCATCGACGAATTCACCGGCCGCATGATGCCGGGGCGGCGCTACTCCGAGGGCCTGCATCAGGCGCTCGAGGCCAAGGAGCATCAGCCGATCCAGCCGGAAAACCAGACGCTCGCCTCGATCACCTTCCAGAATTATTTCCGCATGTACAAGAAGCTTGCGGGCATGACCGGCACGGCGCTCACCGAGGCCGACGAGTTCATGGATATTTACGGCCTCGAAGTGCTCGAAGTGCCGACCAACAAGCCGCTCATCCGAGACGACCAGGACGACGAGGTCTACCGCACCAATGCGGAGAAATACCGCTCCATCATCGGCCTGCTCGATGATTGCAAGCAGCGCGGTCAGCCGGTTCTCGTCGGCACGACGTCGATCGAGAAATCCGAAAGTCTTGCCGAGATGCTGCGCAAGGAAGGCTGGGAGCAGCACGATTTCAACGATCCGAACGCATTCGCCGACCTTTATTCGGGTGACGAGCGGTCTGCGAAAAAGAAAGTCTTTGCCATCCTCAATGCGCGCTATCACGAGCAGGAGGCCTATATCGTCTCGCAGGCCGGCGTGCCGGGCGCGATCACGATCGCGACCAACATGGCCGGCCGCGGCACCGACATCCAGCTCGGCGGCAACGCCGACATGCGCATCCGGCAGGAATTGCAGGATATCCCCGCGGGCGGCCAGCGCGACGCGGCCGCGGCCAAGATCCGCGAGCAGGTTGCCAAGCTGAAGGAAAAGGCGCTCGCCGCCGGCGGATTGTTCGTTCTCGGTACCGAGCGGCATGAGAGCCGCCGCATCGACAACCA
Organism: uncultured Hyphomicrobiales bacterium; assembly: GCA_964370945.1. Classification (GTDB taxonomy): domain Bacteria; phylum Pseudomonadota; class Alphaproteobacteria; order Rhizobiales; family Xanthobacteraceae; genus Pseudorhodoplanes. The sequence continues at coordinate 8,810 of CAYJNT010000142.1, forward strand.
GCTGCGCGGCCGTTCCGGCCGTCAGGGCGATCCGGGCCGCTCGAAATTCTTCCTGGCGCTCGAAGACGACCTGATGCGCATCTTCGGTTCCGACAAGCTCGACGGGATGCTGACCAAGCTCGGCCTGAAAGAGGGCGAGGCGATCATCCATCCCTGGATCAACAAGGCGC
>CAYJNT010000143.1:0-8962 GCA_964370945.1 uncultured Hyphomicrobiales bacterium
TCGGACAAGATCATGCGCAAGCGAAAACCAGATCGTTCCATCACAAAAACGTTGTGCGCGTTCCGGCATGGAACCTGGGGTTCCAGGAACGTCGCCCTGCAATGATGCGTTGAATGTGTTGAGGCGGCGTTAAAGCCGCCCGCTTTTTAACGGAGAGGAACGATGAAAACCGTTACCGCACTTGCCGCTGCCGCGCTGCTGTTTGGCGTGACCGCGGCGTCCGCCCAGGCGCCGTCGTCCGGCGCCAGCCAGCCGGGTGCGACCACCAATACCGACAAGGAAGTCCCGGCGGTCGGCACCAAGGGCAATGAGGCGAGCAAGACCGGCGAAGCGGCCAAGAAGCCGCTGACGACCGGCTCGGGCCGCGCGACGGGTACCACGGGTGGATCGAACCCGAACCCGGACCAGAACAAGAATCCGGATCCGGAAGTCCCGGGCAAGAAACAGAACTAGTCGAGCGTGAAGCTCGAGAAAGGGCGGGACTTCGGTCCCGCCCTTTTTGCGGGCGCGTGCGCTCTTGCGCTACGCCTTTTTCAGGAATTCCGTTTTCAGCACCAGGCCCTTGACCTGCTTGGTATTGCACTCGATCTCGCCCGGGTTGCCTGTGAGGCGAATGCTCTTCACCAGCGTGCCGCGCTTCAGCGTTTCCGAGCTGCCCTTGACCTTCAGGTCCTTGATCAGGGTGACCGAGTCACCGTCATGCAGCGTGTTGCCGTTGCTGTCTTTTGTTACGTCGGTCATTTCAGATTCCTTCTGTACAAATCACTTGCACCCGGATCGACCTCAATCCTCAGTTGCACAAACCTTTGAATTCACCGATGATATTGACGGGTTGGGAGGGAACGATGGCTGTTTCTCAGAGAGTGGCTGCGCGCATTTCGACCGAACTCAAGCGGTATCAGTCGATTCTGGCGAAGGCACAACAGAGAGACATAAGTGAGTCTGACACTGTCGTCATCATAGGCGACATGCTGTCGGATGTACTTGGTTACGACAAATATCAGCATGTGACGACCGAGTTTGCCATTCGAGGAACGTATGTCGATCTCGCAGTCAGGGTGGACAATCAAATTCGATTTTTGATCGAAGCGAAAGCGATCAACATTGAGCTCAGTGACGCCCATGTGAAACAAGCCATTGATTATGCTGCCAATGAAGGGATCGATTGGGTTGTGCTCACGAATGGTGTCCATTGGCGAATTTACAAAGTCCATTTTGCAAAACCGATCGACAAAATCCTCCTCAGCGACATTAACGTCGTAACCACAAGCCCGCGAAGCGAAGAAACTGTTGAATGCTTCGGATGCCTTTCCAAGGAAGGATTTTCCAAGACGACGTTGAGCGATTTGCTTCAACAGCGGCAAGTGACAAGCAAGTTCACGATTGCAGCAGTGCTTCTCACCGACTCGATGATCGAAGATTTGCGAAAGGAGATTAGGCGGCTATCCGGAATTCGGGTGGACGAAACATATCTAAAAAATCTTCTGCAGAATGAAATCATTAAACGAGAGCTGATCGAAGGCGACGACGCGGAGTCCGCGACGTCAACAGTGAAGAAAATGCAGCGCGCTTTGGCTCGTGAGCGCAAGCGGGCAGACGAGGAAGAGGCGGCACCTTCGCCAACAACAACCGAAACGACTGCCGTGCAGCCGATCGCTTTGACTTCGAGCGGACCGGTTTAACCTGAACCGAAGATTCCGCGCCGGCGAACAAAAACGGCGCGTCAGAACCCCTCCACCGGCATTGCCATGGTCGAGTCCGCGCCCGCCTGAATGCGCGCAAGATACGCGCCGGTTTCCGGCAACAGCCGCTCCATGAAGAAGCGCGCGGTAATGAGCTTCTGCTTGTAGCGCTCGCCGTCGGCCCCTGCCGTCTTCTCACTCGCGGCCTTGACGATCCGCACCCACATATAGCCGAGCGCGACCAGTCCGAAGAGATGCATGAAGTCGGTGGCGCCGGCGCCGGCATTGTCGGGCTTTGCCATCGCGTTCTGCATGAACCACATGGTCGCCTGCTGCAGATGGCCGAGCGCGGTGTTGAGCGGCGCGACGTAAGGTTTCATCACCGCGTCGTCCTTGCTGGCGTTGAGGAACGCCTGCACATCGGCGAAGTACGCCTGCAGCGCGCGGCCGCCGTCCTTCGGCAATTTGCGGCCGACGAGATCGAGCGCCTGGATGCCGTTGGCGCCCTCATAGATCATCGGGATGCGCGCGTCGCGCACGAATTGCTCCATACCCCATTCGGCGATGTAGCCGTGGCCGCCGAGCATCTGTTGTGCGGCGACGGCGTTGGCGAAGCCGAGATCGGTGAGCACGCCTTTCACCACCGGCGTGAGCAGGCCCATGGCGTCATCGGCGGCCTTGCGTTCCTTTTCGTCGGGCGAGCGATGCGAGATGTCGCCCTGCAGGGCGGTCCACAAGGTCAGCGCGCGGCCGGCCTCGTTGATCGCCTTGATCGTCATCAGCGCGCGCCGCACGTCCGGGTGCACGATGATCGGGTCGGCGGGCTTGTCGGGATATTTCGGACCAGAGAGCGAGCGGCCTTGCAGGCGCTCCTTCGCGTAAGCCGCGGCATTCTGATAGGCGACCTCCGACATCGCGAGCCCTTGCACGCCGACGCCGAGCCGCGCTTCGTTCATCATGACGAACATCGCGGCCAGGCCGCGGTTCTCTTCGCCGATCAGGAACCCGGTGGCGTTGTCGTAATTCATCACGCAGGTGGAATTGCCGTGGATGCCCATCTTGTGCTCGATCGAGCCGCAGGTGACGCCGTTGCGCGCGCCGAGCGAGCCGTCGGCATTGACGAGGATCTTCGGCACGATGAAGAGCGAGATGCCCTTGGTGCCTTCCGGCGCGCCTTCGATGCGCGCCAGCACGAGATGCACGATGTTCTCGGTAAGGTCCTGCTCGCCGCCGGAAATGAAAATCTTGGTGCCGGTGATCTTGTAGGAGCCGTCCGCCTGCTTCGCCGCCTTGGTGCGCAGAAGGCCAAGGTCCGTGCCGCAATGCGGCTCGGTGAGGTTCATCGTGCCGGCCCACACGCCTTCGATCATTTTCGGCAGATAGGTTTTCTTCTGCGCCTCAGAGCCGTGGCGCAGGATCGCGGCGATCGCGCCCTGCACGAGGCCGGGATACATCGAGAAGGCGAGATTGGCGGAGGCGAGAAATTCGTTGATCGCGACGGTGAGCGTCGCCGGCAGGCCCTGGCCGCCGAATTCCGTCGGCGCCGACATGCCGACCCAGCCGCCCTCGACCAGGTTCGCATAAGCCTCGCGGAAACCCTTCGGCGTCGTGACGCGGCCGTCGGGGTGGCGGGTGCAGCCCTCGATGTCGCCGCTCCGATTAAGCGGGGTCAGCACTTCGGAGGCGAGCTTGCCGGCCTCGGACAGAACCGCCTCAAGGGTGTCGGGCGTGGCATCGGCAAAGCCCGGCAGGTTGTTGTGCCGGCCGATCTGGAACACGTCGTTGAGGAGGAACAACACCTCCTCGACTGGCGCTTTGTAACTTGGCATGTGCTGGTTCCCCGCATCCGATCTCCGGCCCACCCGAGATCGGTTCTTAAGATTGTCCAAGTCGGCTAGAGCCGACTTGGGTTGGCGAATCGGTTGAGCTTGCCAGAGCGGCTTTACCTCCGCGTAAAGGCGCCGCGGCTACGGCCCTCCAGGGCGCCGCCATCGGGCCGCCCTATCCCGCCACCGCCAATCCGCAGCGCCGCCGAGCCCGCAACCCGCAAGCCCCCAATTTTCCTGCCGAATTTAGGCAATTTAACCGGTTCTTTACCCTAAGGTTAAAAAGTCTCTCCCGAGGACAGGACCGCGCATTTCCCTTCCAACAGGCGCCGGTCTGAATTCAGGCCGAGCGGAACGCGTCGTCCGACCTGAATGCGGGTGAGCGCATGAAATTCGGCGTACCGTGGAACGTGAAAGGCGTGCGGCCTGAGGTGCGGGATAGCGCCCGGCAAGCCGCGCGCCGCTCCGGCATGTCGGTCGGCGAGTGGCTCAATCACGTCATCGCCGAACGCGCCACAACCGCTCCGGCCGACCACGACGAAGACTTCGACGAGCGCGATCCCTTGCGCGATCCCTTGCGCGACGCCGAGCGCGACCGGCTGACCGAGCGCATCGACCGGCTCGACCAGCGGCTCGGCCAGATCCTGGCGAAAGAACCGCCGGCGCCCGCGCGCGAGATCATCTATCACGCCGATCCGCGCGCCTTCACGCCGCCCTATCCGGCTCCCGGCTATGCGCCGCAGCCGCCTGCGTCCTATACGCCGCCGGCATCTTTTACGCCGCCGCCGCAAAACGGCTGGGCCAATTCCATCGAACAGGCGGTCGCCGAAATCTCCGCGCGCGCCGAATGCCTGGACGCGCCGCTCTACACGCCGCCGCCCGCGGCCAGCGCGCCCAAGCCGCCGCTTTATACGCCGCCGCCGGCCGCGAGCGCTCTGCCGCCGATGCCGGCGCCCGAGCATTTTGCGCCCACCCCGCCGCCCGCGCCACGCTTTCCACAGCAGGATCTCTCCGGGCTCGAAGGCCAGCTGCGCAACATCACCGAGATGATCGAGCGGCTGCACCAGCCGAAAGAAACCGAAGAGATCGTCGCGCTCCGCAAGGAGCTGTCCGAGATTTCCGGCAAGCTCAATGAAGCGATGCCGAAGCAAGCGATCGAGGCGCTGGAAAACGAGATGCGCAAGATCGCCGAGCGGCTCGACGAGAGCCGCAAATTCGGCGTCGATCCGGCGGTCATCGGCAATATGGAGCGCGGCCTTGCCGACGTTTACCAGGCGCTGCGCGAATTAAAGCCGGCCGAAAGCCTCGCCGGCTTCGAGGACGCAATCCGCAACCTGTCGCTCAAGATCGAGCAGATGGGCGGCGTGAGTCACGATCCAAGCTTCGTGCAGCAGCTCGACGCCGCGATCACGGCGTTGCGCGGCATCGTCTCGCATGTCGCCTCCAATGAACAGCTCGCCGCATTGGCCGACGAAGTGCGCGGCCTGTCGGCGAAAATCGAGCGCGTGGCGGCCGGCGCGGGCGCGACGAGCCCCGATTTCATGGCGGCGCTCGATCAGAAAATCGGCGCGCTCACGGAACAGCTCAAGGCGAGCGGCAGCCCGGCGCTGTCCCCGCGCATCGAATCGCTGCTCAACAGCTTCTCCGACCGCATGGAGCGCAACGAGCTCTCGAGCGGCGAACAATACGCGCTCGGCACGCTGGAAGACCGCATCGTCAGCCTCGCCGCCAAGCTCGACGCCTCGGAAACGCGGCTCAACCAGCTCGGCGCGATCGAACGCGGCATGGCGGAGCTTCTGGTCCATATCCAGGAGTTGCGCACCAGCGGCGTCAGCGCGGCGCCGCGCAACGGCGACATCAAGCGCGAAATCGCAAAGACGCAGGATTCGATCGAGGCCGTGCATGGCACCGTCGACGCCGTCGTCGACCGGCTCGCCGTCCTGGAAACGGGACGGCGTGAGCCTGTGGTCGCACAGCCTGCGCCCGTACAACCCGTCGCCGCTGCGCCGCGGATGCCACCGCGGCCGGACGATGCGTATCCCGGGCCGATGTCGATCATCGAAGCGAAACCTTCGCCTGCACCCGCGGTCACGGTGACGCCTCCGGTGAAAGCCGGGCCGCCGGCGCACCGGCCGCGCGCGCCGATCGATCCCAATCTTCCGCCGGATTATCCGCTCGAGCCCGGCTCCGGCGTTCCGCGCGGCGGCACCTCCGCCGCCGAGCGCATCGCGGCATCGGAAGCAGCACTGAACGGAATCAACTCCGGGTCGGGCAGTTCCGGTTCGACGAATTTCATTGCCGCAGCGCGCCGCGCCGCGCAGGCGGCCGCTCCCGCAGGCGCCCCCGCCGCGAAAACCGAACCCGCGAAATCCGAAAAGCCGGGCGAGCACAAGTCGCTCGGACAGCGCGTGCGCTCCATGCTCGCCGGCGCGAGCGTGATCCTCCTGGTCGCCGTCGGCCTCAAGCTCGCGATGAATCTCTTCGATCCGGCGGACAACGTCGCCGAATTGCCGGCGGCGTCATCGGAGCAGATCGCGAACAATCCGGACGAACTGAAGGCGCTGATCCAGGAGAAAGCAGCCGGCGCACCCGCCCCGCGCATCACGCACGTGCCGGCGATGCCGAGCCCGCAGGCCAAGCCCGATCCGGAACGTGACTCACCGCCCGACGTGACCTCGTCGATCGGCACCGCGCCCTTGCCGCCCGCGATCGAGCAGCCGATGCCCGTGACTTCGGCCGAACCGCGCCTGGTGCCGCCTGAGAAACTCCCCGCGCCGCTGCGCAATGCCGCCATGGCCGGCGACCCGGCCGCGGCCTACGAAATCGCCATGCGTCATCTGGAAGGGCGCGGCATTGCGCAAAGCCTGGAAGAGGCGGCGCGCTGGCTCGAACGCAGTGCCAAGGCGGGCCTGGCGCCCGCGCAATTCCGCTTGGGCAGCCTTTACGAGAAGGGCCAGGGCGTAAAGAAGAACCTCGACACTGCGCGGCGCCTCTATTCCGACGCCGCCCAGAAGGGCAATGCCAAGGCGATGCACAATCTCGCCGTGCTCCATGCCGAAGGCGCGCCGGGCAAGCCCGATTACAAGACCGCGGCGCAATGGTTCCGCAAGGCCGCCGACCGCGGCATCGCCGACAGCCAGTACAATCTCGGCATCCTCTATGCCCGCGGCATCGGCGTGGAGCAGAACCTGGCCGAAGCCTATAAATGGTTCTCGCTCGCGGGCGCGCAGGGCGACAAGGAAGCCGTCAAGAAGCGCGATGACGTTGGTGGCAAGCTCGACGCCCAGTCCCTGATGGCGGCACGGCTTGCGGCGCAGACCTTTACGGTCGAGCCGCAACCCAACGACGCCAGCGTGGTTAAGACGCCGGAAGGCGGGTGGGACCGGGCCAATAATGCGGCCCCCAAACCGGCCAAGAAGCCGCGCACCGTCGGACCGTTAAAGATAACTCCATCGTGACGCCATTTAGGCTTCGCGACCCCGCATAAATCTGTCGACTCTTTCGCACGATTCTGTACCTGTGGCATGACGCGGCGCCGCGGTCGCTGCGCGAGCCATTTGACCCGCCATCGCCGCGATACGCCGATCAGGCCTGACGCTTCCAACCGGCGGGTTCGCGCGTGCAAATCTACCTCCCGATTGCCGACCTTCCGGTCAATCTGCTGGTCATCCTCGCCATGGGGCTGACGGTCGGATTCATCTCCGGCATGTTCGGGGTCGGCGGCGGCTTCCTGATGACGCCGCTTCTGATTTTCATCGGCGTGCCGCCGGCCGTGGCGGTCGCGAGCGTCACAAGTCACATCGCCGCCTCGTCCTTCTCCGGCGCCATCAGCTATTGGCGAAAGCGTGCGCTCGATCTGCTGCTCGCGGGATTCCTGCTCATCGGCGGCACTCTCGGGACCGCGGCCGGGGTATGGCTGTTCACCAAGCTGCGCTCGCTCGACCTGCTCGATCTGATGATCGCGCTGTCCTACGTTATTTTGCTGACCACTGTCGGTGGGTTGATGGTGGTCGAAAGCGTGCGCGCGATCGTGCGCTCCTACCAGGGCAAGCCGGTCGTGCTGCGCCGGCCCGGCAGCCACACCTGGTTCCACGGCCTGCCGCTGAAGATGCGCTTCAAGCGCTCGAAGATCTATGTCTCCACGATTCCGATCCTGGGGATCGGATTCGTCATCGGCTTCATCGGCGCGATCATGGGCATCGGCGGCGGCTTCCTGCTGGTGCCGATGCTGATCTATTTCATGCGCGTGCCGACATCGACCGTGATCGGTACTTCGGCCGTGCTCACGCTCGTCACCATGGCGTTTGCGACCATCCTGCACGCGGTGACCAATCATCTCGTCGACGCCGTGCTCGCCTTGATGCTGATGATCGGCGGCGTCACCGGCGCGCAATTCGGCGCCCGGGCCGGTCAGAACCTGAGCCCGGAGCGGCTGCGCCTGCTGCTCGGCCTGATGGTGCTGATTGTCGGCTTCCGCTTCGCACTGGAACTTCTTGTGCAGCCGCGCGAGCTGTTCTCCCTGCGCATGCTGGGAGATGGCCCATGAAACGACTGTCGCGCACCCTTGCGGTCTTGACCGCCCTGACGATCGCCAGCGCCACGCCCGCCGCTGCGGAGCGCCTGGTGACATCGCTATCGACGCATCAGGTGCTGATTTCTTCGAATTTCACCGGCACCGAGCTGGTGCTGTTCGGCTCGGTCGAACGCGACGCCGCGACTGTTCCGCGCCGCGGCGGCTATGACATCATTGTCACGGTGATCGGGCCGCGCGAAGGCATGGTCACGCGGCTCAAGAGCCGCGTTCTCGGAATCTGGACCAATACGGAATCCTACACTTTCGACCGCGCGCCGGCCTATCTCGCGGTGCTGTCGAACCGGCCCATCGATGCCATATTGCCGGCGGATACCGCGCGCCGGCTGCAGATCGGATTGCAGAATTTTCCGCTGTCACAGACAGCCGATCAACAGCCGCCGCAATTCAAAGACGCGCTGATCCGGCTGCGGACACAGCGCGGCTTCTACCGCGAGGACAGCTCGGCGGTCACGTTCCTGACGCCCAACCTATTCCGCACCAGCATCGTCATCCCGGCGGAATCCGAACTCGGCAATTACGAAGTCGAGGTGAAGCTGTTTGCCGACGGCACCAACATCGCCCGCACCACCTCCGCGCTCGAAATCGTCAAGGTCGGGTTCGAGCAATTCGTCGCCAGCGCCGCGCACGATCACGCGCTGCTCTACGGTCTCGCGACCACATTGATGGCGCTGATGACCGGCTGGTTCGCCTCGATCGTGTTCCGAAGGGATTGATTTAGTTGGTCGCGCAATCTTGCGGCGAAACTAGTGTGGTGGTTCAGAAGTCCCCTTGCTGCTCGCGGCGAGTGAGTTAGGGGACTTCTGAACCGAAACCACACTAGAGCGCAATCCGGCGAAGTGGAAACCGGTTCGCCGCAAGAT
>CAYJNT010000144.1:0-5233 GCA_964370945.1 uncultured Hyphomicrobiales bacterium
GCGCCGGCGACAGACGCCGCGTTAACCCGCCGCCTTGTCGAATACCATCACCTTGGACACGAAGGCCTTGGTGTCGCCGCGATGCACGAGGCCAACGCCGCGCGCGATCGCGGGGAAATCCTCGCTGACATAGCTCTCGAAATACGGCTCGTGATAGCGCTGCGGGAAGCTTTCCAGCATGCCGTCGTAATCGGGCTCGTCGCCGAGTTGCACCGAATCCACCATCACCAGCCGTCCGCCGGGTTTGAGCACGCGCGCCGCCTCCCCGATCACTTTGCGGCGCACCTCCGGCGGCAATTCGTGCAGCATGAAGATGCTGGTCACCGCGTCGCAGCTGGCATCCGGCGCGGGGATCGCTTCCGCATTGGCGACAATCAGATTGATGCGCGACCAGCGCTTCAGGTGCCGCCGCGCGTGGGCGATATAGGCGTCGGAGAGATCGAGCCCGAGCGCCGGCAGGCGCGGCCACGCCTGCTTGACGAAATCCAGGAACCGCCCGGTGCCGCAGCCGATGTCGATCAACCGCAATTTGCGCTGGTCGCGTCCGGCGAACGCCTCCGCGAGTGGCACCAGCGCCTGCCGCCGCATCGCGTTGGCGGTGCCCTTGAACAACACCTCGACCTGCGTGTCGTAACGGTCGGCGGAATCCTCGGTCAGCCAGCCGCCCGACTGGAAATGAAAATTCTGCAGATAATAATCCGGGCGCCGGCCGCGGGTCTTGTCGTTCAACACCTCGTGCGTCGCGTTGCGCTTGCGGCGCTCGGCGACGTCCGGAAGATCGCGGAAGAACAGCCGCGAGCGGTCGAGCAGCGTGAACAGCGATCCGTCGTGGTCCGCGGGGAGCGGATAGATGCCGGCCTCGACATTGGCGAGATCCTGCTCGAACAAAGCCTCGCGGTCGGCTTCGACGCGCGCGTCGAGGCGCGGATCGGACGCGGGCTTGCGCCGCGCGCCCTCGCCCTCACGCTTGCGGATTTGCGCGGCAAGCCTGTTCAGCACGTACATGTGCCCGGCATACCAGGCCCTGCGCGGCACCTGGCTCGACGCATAGGCGACGCGGGTCGCCAGACGTGAAAGCGGGTGGCTCATGCGATCTAGATTGGGCTTTTCTTAGCGTCGTGCAAGGCGGTGAAAACAGCGAAGCCCCGCCGGAATCCGGCGGGGCTTTATGCTTCAATCGGTGCAGCAGATCAGAGCGCTGCGATCAGACCGTCCAGCGCCGGATTGCCGGGGCCGCCGATGTCGCCGCCTTCTTCGTCCTGCGGCGTATAGCCGGTGCGTCCGCCGCCGCTGCCGCCATCGATACCTTCCGGATTGGGATCGCTCGCCCAGCCGGGAGATTGCCGGCGCGCGGTGCGAGCGGTGGAGCCGTCCGGGTCACGGGTGAGGATCTGCCGGCGGCTGGTGTGGTCACCGACCCAGCAGCCAGCGGGGCCGCAGATGCTGTCCGGACGTCCCATGCCGCGGGCGCTGTAGCCTTCGGAAGGCTGGCTGTCCTTCGGTCCCGGCTCTTGATAATACGGCTCCTCGTTGGCCGCCTGGGACGTTGGTCCCTCACCGGTTGTCTCGATGGTCGTCGATCTGACCACCGCCACTTCGTTCTCATTGTTTCCGTAGATGACATCGGTGGTGTCGGTTCTGCGCGTGTGCGTGCCGTTCGCATCGTGATGCGTGGTTCGCACCGTCCATTCGTTGTCGGTGGACGTTTCGTTGCCGCCGACGGTGATTTCACGCGAGCTGTCGCCGCCGTCGGAACGGTGTCTGACCGTGCCATATCGGCCGGTCGCCGGGTCGTAGTAGCTCGTGTCGCGATAGCCGTCGCCTTGGCTTTGATTGACGACGATCCAGCTGCCGGCCCATCCCGTCTTGCTCGTATTGGGACCGCCCGGCGCATTGCCAGGACCCTCGCCCCGCTTGCGAAGCTCATCGGGGTCCGACGTGCCTTGGTCTGGTCCCGGGAGTTCACCTGCGGGCCACTCGAAGCCGGGCGTCGGAAATACGAGGTTGCCCACGGTGAGCGGTCCGAGCCGTATCCGCTCGGCCAACGCGGCGACGTCGATTTGTTCTGCAATCACGTTGGGGTTGATCGGCAGGTTGGTCCCGTTTTGAACGCCGGGCTTGTCATCGCGGCCGGCCGAGGATTTCGGGTTCGAAACGCGGGCAACGTTGGTGTCCTTCTTCTTGGCAATGTTCTTCTTGTCGTCCTTCTTGCCCGGCAACGGCTTGATGCCAGACGGGATGGTCTTCTTGACCTCGAGCGGAACGACGCGCATGTCGTCGCGCGACAGCGCGCGGCCGGGACCGCCGATGCGGTTGAAGTCCATGCGCATGGACGAGAAGCCGGAGATGCTGCCGAGGCTCGGGCCGCCGTTAGGGCCGGCCTGCGCGGTGTCGATTGCGAAAATGGCAAATCCCGCCAACATGGTGGTTGCCGTTACGGTCTTGCGGAAATTGCTGGTCATGGCGTCCTCCTGGGAAAAGCCCCGGGCGCCCCGCCCGGGCGGCTTTAACCGTTGGTCGCGGAGCGGCAAGAACAGGTTCACGGACCCGCAAGGAAATTGTGATCGACCGAAAGCCGTTCGCCGCGTGACTAATATGCCTCGCAAATCAATGGCTTCGACCGCAACCGCGATCGGGGAACCCGATATCTATCGCTTGAGCTTGCGCCGATCCGGCAGGATCGATCCGGTCGGCGTGGCGTCGGCGGATTTTGCCTTTGCCGCGGCGGCCTTTTGCGGCGCGTTCCTCGACGGCGCCGGCGCGACGCCGGACATGGCGCCAAGCTCCGGATAGCCGGCGCGCATCTCGCGCAGGAAGGTGCCGAGCGTGTCGGAGGTGGCGACCATTTTCGCGACCTCGCGGAACTCGCTGGCATTGGCGCCGAACGGCGCGGTCGCGACCTCGAACGCGCGGCGGTCCGGCGCCTCGGTCATTTTCGGCGTGTATTTCTCGCGCAGCCGGCCGAGCCCGATCGAGTCTTCCGCCAGCGCATAACCGATCGCGGCGCGCAGAATGTCGGCGCGTTCCTCCTCGCCGAGCGGCTCGAAATCCTTCCAGCGCTCGCCATAGAGCAATTCGATCTGCTCGGCGGATTCGCCGTAGCGTTTCCCGGCCCACAGGATATCGGCACGCAGCCGGATCGCCTCGCGCCGGTCGATATTGGCGATCACCTCGAGCGCCAAATCCGTGCGCTTCATATCCGAGAGTGCGCGCGCTTCGAGCAGCAGCCGCAAGGTCCGCAATTCGGTCGACAATTCCGCCATGCGCGTGGCCTTGAGCACGCCGAGCGCCTTGTCGGGCTTGCGGTCCATCAGATAGATCACCGCGACGCGCGTCGCGACCTGCGAGCGCGCCGCGCCCTGCAGGCGGTTGTCGATCTGGTGCTGAAGGAGTTCGGAGGCCTGATACAGCAAATCGACCGACACCAGCCGGTCAGCCAGGCGGCGGATCATCTCGTCGCCACGCCGGCCGATCGGCGTCAACTCGCGGAAATCGTAGAACAGACTGAGCGCATCGATGGCAGGCAGCGCGTCGCCCTTGCCGGCCAGAAACAGGGAATCGAACGTCACCGCCGCCTCTTCCTGAATGCGCCGTGTCATCTCGGAATTGGGATGCGCGCGGAGCGCCGTGCGCATCACATAAAAGGCGTCGCGATAGCGGTTCTCTTCGGTGTAGAGCCGCGCCAGCATCTGCAACGCTTCGATCTCGGTCTCGTCGCCGCGCCAGAGCGCGGTGAGCGTTTCGAGTTCCGAAATCACCTCGTTGCGCTTGAGATCGCCGAGACCATAGCGCAGCGCGATCTCGCGCAATTGTCCTTGCGCGGCCGCCGGCCGATCGGCGGTTTCCGCCGCCGCGCGAAACGCCTTGAGCGCATCCTCGTTCTTGCCAAGGCCGTGCGCCAGCCGCCCGGTCAGCACAAGGACCGCGGGCTGCATATGCCGCGGCATGCCGATGGTCTCGAATTCATGCAGCTTGTCGGTGGCGCCGGAGAAATCGCGCACCTCGATCGCCGCGCGCATCGCTTCCTTGAGCGCCAATTGCTGCAGTTCAATGGGCAAAGTCGCAATCGAGGCCTCGACATTGCGGAAGCCGTTGCGGGCTTCCGGCCATTTGCCCTGCCGCGCATAAGCGAAAGCGCGCCAGAGCGGCGCGTCGAATTGGTCGCCGACCAGCCGATCGTTCAGCTCTTTCAGCGCCTCGTCCGGCCGGTTGAGCATGATATTGGCGATGGCGCGCAGCACGAGGCCGGTCGGATTCTCCGCCGTCGGCCGTTCGTCGGCAATTGCGATATCGAGCACGCCCTTGGCTTCCACGAACATCTCGCGCGACAGATAGAAGCGCGCAAGCTCCATGCGCGGCGCGGCGCGCTTGGCTTCGCCGGCGTCGGCGGCGGCGGCGATCAGCTTGTATTGCCGCTCGGTGAAATTCGACTGCTTGTCGAAGCCCCAGAGCTGCGGATCGAACACCACCGGCCGGAATGCTGCGGAATTGCGCTCCGACCCCATCATCGCGCCGGACAAGGTCAGCCCCGACGGCCGCGCGATGACGATCTTGTCCGCCGAGAGATCGACACTCACGTCGTCGGCAATCGGTTGCACGACGACGCCTTGCGTCGAGGCGAGCAGGCTGAATTCCACGAAATCCTGCCCCTTGAGGAAGCCGCGCGCGGGCGCGAGCGCGGTCACGACCAGAAGCGTATCGCCGATTTCCGGATCGGCCACGCGGTAGAGCCGGCGCGGCTGATCGAACGGAATGGTCGCGGTCGCACGCGCGGAGCCCGCCACATTGCGCGCAACGCCAAGCGGCCGCGTCGGCTCGACAATGGTGTCGCCCAACCGCACGATCCAGGTCGTCCCTTCGGTCGAGACACTCGTCAGCCGCGGCCGCTCAAGCTTGAGCCGTACCACCTGCCCATCCGGCAACGAAATGAGCTGCGCGCTCTTGATCGTGTTGCTGGTCTCCGATTGCAGCGCGTGGAGATCGATCGACGCTGCGCTGTCGAACACGAGCCACACCGTGTCGGCACGGCGGAAGATCGCGGCCGGCGTCGGCGCCGTGAACGGAAAAGCCAGCGCGAGCGTTTCACCCTGGCGCGAATAGTCCACGATCACCGAATTGGGATCGCGCGCTTTCGCCGGCATCGCCACCGGCCGTTCGGCCGGCCTCTCGGCGACGACGGTGTCGCGCGGCTTCGCCGGCGCGGCGGCCGCGGCCTTTTCCACCGCGGGCGCAG
>CAYJNT010000144.1:5333-6540 GCA_964370945.1 uncultured Hyphomicrobiales bacterium
CTGCTCGACGGCCGACTTTTTCGCCGGCGCCGGGGGTTCGGCCGCACGCGCGGGCGCCGCCGGTTTTTCGGCTGCGGCTTCGGCCGGTTTCTCGCGTTGTTGCGGCTGGTTGCGCTGTACGGCTGCCTGCGGCTTGCCCGGCGCGACCTTGGCCGGAACCGTGTCCGGTGCGTCGACGCCGACGAGCGGCGCGGCGCGGGCCTGATCGTCGATCTTCGGTCCGCCGTTATTCGATTCCTTTCCGTCCGCGGCGCCGATATCGACGACGTAGTTGGTGTCCTCGCGGAAGGTGCGGACGTCGGCGACGTCCGCAAACGAGAAGCGCACGGTCGACGCATCGGTGTCGACAAAACCCTCGATGCCTTTCAGCACCGAAGGCATATTCGTCTTGGCATCGGTCAGATCGAATTTCAGCGGAATGCCGAAGGTGACGATCAGCGCGTCCTTGGTGCGATCGGTGGTCACCGGCACGACGTCGCTGAGCTCGAAAACATAGCGCGTGAAGGTCGGCTGGGTCGCGACCCGCACCCGCATCGGCCGCTGGCTCTTCTGGTTGACGAGGCGCTGCTGGCGCAGAAGTTTTTCGGCTTCGCGCGCGCGCCTGGCGAGATCCTCGATCACATCCTGCGGCAATCCGGGCGCGACGCCGGTCCAGGTCTCCGGCAGAAGATCGATGAACAGCCGCTCGCCGGCAGCCATCGAATTGACCGTGACCTTGCGCGAGAGCGCGATGCGAAGGCCGGTGCCGTCGGGATCGCGGCGCGCGGCGCCGATATAGTCGGGTGCGGCGGTCGTGGCCTTCTCAATTCCCACATCGACCGGGCGCTTGAACTGCACGACGACGATGCCGCCCGCGACCTTGACGGTCGATTCCACCTCTTCCGCGAGCTTCACGATGATGCGGGTATAGCCGTCCTTGGTGGAGATGCTGACATCGCCCTTGACCGTCTGGGCGGCGGCCGGGCTCGTCCCCGCGATGAAGCAGGCGGCGGCAAGGAGCGCAATCCGGCGAAGTGGAAGCCGGTTCGCCGCAAGATTGCGCGACAAACGGAAAAGACCGGTCACGACGCGCGACAAGCCGCGAACGCCGTCGGCGCGGCGCATGGCTTGCACCGCGCTCGCCTTCTGGTTTGCGCCGGTTCGTCTCATCGTCATGACCCGCCCGGACGGTAGCGCCAGGGCATTTAACTTTCGTTAACCGTAAGCG
>CAYJNT010000144.1:6640-8916 GCA_964370945.1 uncultured Hyphomicrobiales bacterium
AGCTCCCGTTGGCCTTGCCTTCGATCTTCGGCAGATCGGGCGCCGCTTGCGGCTTGTCATTTGTATACTTGTTGGCGAGCTCGACCGTCAGGCGCTCGGCCGATTCGGGCGACATCTGCGCCAGGATGTCGGACATCCGGCGCGGCGCGATCTGGTTGGCGACTTCGGTGGCAAGGCGAATCTCGAGCCGCTCGAAAATCTTCGCCGCCTCCTTCGCCTTCATGTTCTCGTACATGGTGACGAGGCCCTTGAGCTTGGCGAGATCGGCCTCCTGTTTTTTCCGGGTCGCGGCCGTGATCTTGGCCTCGACCTCCTTCAGCTCGATGACCTTGGCGTCGAGCCTTTTCTCCTGCGCCTGCAGGAGCGTCTCGCGCATGGCCAGCTCGCGCTCGCGCTGATCGAGCTCCTGGCGGCGCTCGGTCAGCCGCTCGAGAAGGGCACGCTCGGCCGGCGAAATCGGCTTCGGGTCGAGCGGAATGACGACGCCATCCGGAACTTTTTTAGGCTCGATCGGTTTTGCGGCTTCTTTTTTGTCGCCGTCTTTCTTGTCCCCGTCTTTCTTGTCCGCTTCCTTGCCGTCCTTCTTTTCCGCGGGCTTGGGCGCGTCGACCGAGCCTGTGACATCCGGATAATTGAACATCTCCTGCGCCCAGGATTGCCTCACCGGCGCCTTCTCAGATACGGCCGCGGTTTGTGCCGGCTGCGGGCGCAGCAGGCGGTTGGCCGCGAGTTCCGCCGCTTCGCGCTGGACCCGATCGCTCTTGGACAGATGCCCGGCGCCGAGCGTGTAACCGCCCTCGGTGACGAGGCCGGTGAATTTCAGGACGAAAAGCGCACCGGCCGCCACAAGGACGACCGGGACGAGACGCACGTCACGCAGCAATCGCATCATGCGGCGATGCCCCGGACGCGCGAACGGGTGCGTTCGGCGAAAGCTTGCGCGGCCGCGACCATCGCCGAGGTGTCATGCGCCGCCTCGGCGTCCGCGACCGGCTGCCGAACGGGTCTCGACACGGTTCTTGGCGCCGGTTCGGATTTGGTCTCGTCGCGGTCGAGGATCGCGCCGGCATAGGCGATCTTGCGCAGCCGCTCGAGCACGTCCTCGCCGGCCTTGAGGTTCTCGGCGATCGCGAGATTGAAGATATCGGCATTGCGCAGTTGCACCGCCAGCGTGTCTTCGGCTTCGCGCAAGGTGGTGTTGAGGGTGCCGACGGCGCGCTCGGCATTCTCGGTGGCCATCACGAGCTCGGCGATCGTCGTCTTCATCGCGCGCTCGTCGGCCTTCAGCAGCTTGAGCCGCGAATTGAGCCGCGCGCAATAGAGAATCGTGAGCAGCAGCAGAACGGCGACAAGGCTTTCGATGGTCAGTCCGAAGATGTGGTTCATGGCGCCTCTACCCTGTTTCTTGTTTCGTCAGCGGAATTTTCGAACATGGCGAACGTCGTCTTCGGCTTGCGCAACGGCTTGGCAACGCGCACGGAAACCCGGTCACCGACCCGGCCCATGCGCCCTTCGGTCAACACGACGTCGCCGCAACGCACGGTGACGAGAGAATCCGGCTTGATCCCGAGCGGCAAGGTGTCGCCGACTTCGAGCTTCATCATTTCCCGCAGCGGCACGCGTGCTTCGTAAAGCACCGCGTCGACACCGATCTCGGCATGGCCGATTTCCGTCGCGAGATGACCTTCCCAGATCTGGTCGCGGCCGAATTTCTCGCCCATGAACATCTGGAGCAGAACGCCGCGGATCGGCTCGATCGTGGCATAAGGCAGAAGCAGTTCCGCGTGGCCGCCGCGGTCTTCCATGTCGATGCGGAAGCGCACCAGGATCGCCGCATTGGCCGGGCGCGTGATGGCGGCAAAGCGCGGATTGGTCTCGAGCCGGTCGATATTGAACTTGACCGGCGAGAGCGGCTTGAACGCAAGCTCGGCGTCGGCGAGCACAAGTTCGATCAGCCGCTTCACCAGCCCGGTCTCGATCGTCGTATACGGCCGGCCTTCGACGCGCACCGAGGCGTGGCCGCGGCGCCCGCCGAGCAGCACGTCGATGATCGAATAGATCAGGCTGGAATTGATGGTGAAGAGACCGAAATTGTCCCACTCCTCCGCCTTGAACACGGCGAGGATCGCCGGCAGGGGGATTGAATTCAGATAATCGCCGAAACGGACCGATGTGATGCGATCGAGCGAGACTTCGACGTTGTCGGAGGTGAAATTGCGCAGGCTCGTCGTCAGCAGCCGGACCAGCCGGTCGAAGACGATTTCGAGCATCGGCAG
>CAYJNT010000145.1:0-8775 GCA_964370945.1 uncultured Hyphomicrobiales bacterium
TCGATCAGCACCGGCTCGCAGCCGAGCGCGGTCAGGATATGCCGGTATGGCGGATAGCCGGGATTGGCGATGCCGACCCGCGCGCCGGCCTCGAACATCGCAAGGAACGCCAGGATGAATCCGGCCGACGAGCCGGTGGTGACGATGATCCGCTCCGGATCGACCGCGAGCCGATAGCTCTCTTTATAATGTCGCGCGATGCGCGCCCGCAGCGATGGAATGCCGAGCGCCTCGGTATAGGCGATGCGGCCGTCCAGCGCCGTCCGCGCCGCCTCGATCGCGGTCCTGGGCGCCGGGGCAAACGGCTGCCCGACCTCCATGTGAATCACATGCCCGCCGGCGGCTTCGATCCTGGCCGCCGCCGACATCACGTCCATCACCATGAAAGGCGGAACATCGCTGCGCGATGACGGCGTGATCAGTTTTTTGGCTATATCGAGCATGCTGCTGCGCGTGTCATTAAGTCCGGCTTGTCGCCCCGGTCTTGCCGTATTCGGAAGGCTCTTGTCGGCGCTTCCTCATGCCAAGAAACGCTCACAGAAACGATCCCTTGGGCGTGATTTGACCGCCCGCGGCCGCCTCAATAGGTTGCGCCGAATTCACGAGTTCCGACGACATGGACGTGTCCGTCACCCATTGTACCTTGTCGCGTTTTCTGCGGCGAACCGCTACCCATCCCGGATCACGTCCGGGACAGGCTTTCGCCGGAAAGCGCTTTAGCAAGCCGCGCGCTTCGAGACCAGCGTCGCGGGCGCTTGCCGCATTGATGGCGGGCGCGATCGCCTTTGCGCCGGCCTCGGCGCAGGCGCAGGCCTTGCCGAAAAATACCGGCCTGCCGGTCATCCGCGACGCCGAAATCGAGCAATTGCTGCGCGAATACACCAACCCGGTCCTGCGCGCGGCCAATCTCGGCAAGCAGAATATCCAGGTCGTACTGATCGCCGACAAGTCCTTCAACGCCTTCGTCGCCGACGCGCGGCGCATTTTCGTCAATGTCGGCGCACTGATGGAATCGACCACCCCGAACCAGATCATCGGCGTGCTCGCGCACGAAACCGGCCACATCGCCGGGGGGCACCTGTCCAAGCTCCGCGAACAGCTCGCCAACGCCCAGACCGCCGCCATCATCGCGATGATCCTCGGCATGGGCGCGATGGTCGCCGGCGGCGGGCGCGATAGCGGTGCCGCGCAGGCCGGTGCCGCGACCCTGCACGGCTCGCAGGAAATCATCCGGCGTACGCTCCTGTCCTACCAGCGGGCGCACGAAGACCAGGCCGACCGCGCCGGCGTGCAATTCCTCACCGCCACCGGTCAGTCGGCGAAGGGCATGTACGAGACCTTCAAGCGCTTCGCCGATCAGATCCTGTTCAGCGCGCGAAACAGTGACCCGTATCTGCAATCGCATCCGATGCCGGCCGAGCGCGTCGCCGCGCTCGAGGGCGTGGCACGGCAAAGCCCGTATTGGGACAAGAAAGATTCCGCCGACATGCAGATGCGCCACGACATGATGCGCGCCAAGCTCTACGGCTTCATGGAGCGGCCCGACGTCGTCGCGCGCCGCTACCCGCAGACCGATCAGAGCCTGCCCGCGCGCTATGCACGCGCGATCTCGGCTTATCGCCACTCAGATTTGCGCAATGCGATCGCGCAGATCGATCAGCTGATCGTGGCGCAGCCGAGCAACCCCTACCTTTACGAATTGAAGGGCCAGGCCCTGGTCGAGAATGGCCGCGCCGAGGACGCGATCGCGCCGTTGCGCAAGGCCGCTTCGCTCGCGCCGCAGCCGGCCTTGATCCAGATCATGCTCGGCCAGGCTTTGGTCGCGACCGGAAAACCGCAGCATGCGGATGAAGCGATCACCATGCTGCGCAATGCGCTGACCCGCGAACCGGAAGCCGCCGACGGCTACGCCCAGCTCGCTATCGCCTATGGCCGCAAGGGCGATCTCGCCCAGGCCGACCTCGCGGCCGCGCAGGCGTCCTTCATGCGCGGCGACCTGAAAACCGCGCGCGAACTCGCCGCCCGTGCTAAAACCAGATTCCCGGTCGGATCACCCGGCTGGGTCAAGGCCGACGATCTCGTGATCGTGAAATTGCCCGAAGGCGGGCCTCGCCGGCGCTGACAACGAAGGATGTTTCGATGACCTCTCTCCTGCGCTTCCTGTTGTGCATTCCAGCCGCGGCGATGCTGATGCTCGCCGCCTTCACCGCCGGTGAAGCGTCCGCCCAAGGCTTCACGCCGGCGCAGCGCGGCGAGATCGAAGCCATCATCAAGGACTATCTCATCAAGCATCCGGAAGTGCTCGAAGAGGTGATGAAGGAGATGGAGAAGCGCCAGAGCGCGGCGGAAGCCGCCAAGGCGCAGAAGGCGATCACAGACAACACCCAGATGCTGTTCAATTCACCACGCCAGGTAACGCTCGGCAATCCCAAGGGCGACGTCACCATGGTCGAGTTCTTCGACTACAATTGCAGCTTTTGCAAACGCGCGATGGGTGACATGATGGAGCTGATGAAGACCGATCCCAATCTCAAGATCGTGCTCAAGGAATTCCCCGTGCTCGGCGAAGCCTCGGTGCAGGCCGCGCAAGTCGCGATCGCGCTCAGCATGCAGGACAAGGGCGGCAAGAAATATCTAGACTTCCACCAGAAGCTGCTCTCCAGCCGCGGCGCAGCCGACAAGGCGAAGGCGGTGGCCGCCGCGAAGGAAGTCGGCGCCGACATGGCGCGGCTCGAAAAGGACATGGCCAGCCCGGAGGTGAAGGAGACGCTCGCGGAAAGCTTCAAGCTCGCCGAGCCGCTGGGGCTCAGCGGGACGCCGAGCTATGTGATCGGCAAGGATGTCGTGATCGGCGCGGTCGGGCTCTCCGCCCTGAAGGAAAAGATCAACGCCGCGCGCTGCGGCAAGGCCGTCTGCTGATACAAATTCTTAACGCGGACAGCGTTCTATAAGGCGCGAAGGGCCGGTTTTGCCGGCCCTTTTCCGTTCCCTTTGGTCTCCCGTGCAGGCTTCCCCTTGCGGGTCCGGCCCCCTATAAACGACCCGATTATGACAAGGCGGGCCCTTTGACGGTCCAAATCCTCATTAGCTCGACCCACCTGCAAAGGCCGTCATGGCGAAGACCATCTACGTTCTCAATGGCCCCAACCTCAATCTGCTCGGCCTGCGCCAGCCCGAAATCTACGGCACCGCGACGCTGAAGGACGTCGAGGCGCTCTGCCGCGAGACCGCGAAGGGCCACGGCTACGAGATCGACTTCCGGCAATCCAACCGCGAAGGCGAGATTGTCGACTTCATCCAGGACGCCTATTTCAAGAAGGCGTCCGGCATCATCATCAATCCGGCCGGCTATACCACCACATCGGTTGCGATCCTCGACGCCATCCTCGGCGTGAAGCTGCCGGTGGTCGAAATCCACATCAGCAATATCCACCAGCGCGACGAGTTTCGTCATCATTCCTTCGTGTCGAAGGGCGCGAAAGGGGTGATCTGCGGTTTCGGTATCGCGGGCTACGCCATGGCCATCAACGGCCTCGTGGAACTGATCAAGAGCGCAAAAGATTGATCGAGACAGACGCCGCATGACCAAGGCCAGAAGCAATATCGACCAGGACCTGATCCGCGAGCTCGCCAAGCTGCTCGAAGAAACCGGCTTGTCCGAGCTCGAAGTCGAGCAGGAAGGAACGCGCATCCGCGTCGCGCGCGGCGTGCGCAATGTCGCGGCTGCGATCCCCGCGCCGGTGGCGCATGCGGTCGCGGCACCGGTGTCGACGGCGCCTGCCGTTACTGACGCCGGCAAGCATGCGGGCGCGGTCACCTCGCCGATGGTCGGCACGGCGTATCTCGCGCCCCAGCCCGGCGCGAAGGCCTTTGTCGAGGTCGGCACGCGCGTGAAAGCCGGCGACACGCTTCTGATCATCGAAGCGATGAAGACCATGAACCAGATTCCGGCGCCGCGTTCGGGCATTGTGACGCAAATTCTCGTCGAGGACGGCCAGCCGGTCGAATTCGGCGAGGTGATGATGATCGTCGAGTGAGTGGCGCTTAAGCGCCGGCGTTGAAACGATGTTCGAAAAAATCCTCATCGCCAATCGCGGAGAGATCGCGCTGCGGGTGTTGCGCGCCTGCAAGGAGCTCGGGATTCCGACCGTCGCGGTGCACTCGACCGCCGACGCCAACGCCATGCATGTGCGGCTCGCCGACGAGAGCGTGTGCATCGGCCCGCCGGCCGCGCGCGACAGCTATCTGAACGTGCCATCGCTGCTCGCGGCCTGCGAAATCACCGGCGCCGACGCCGTGCATCCGGGCTACGGATTTCTGTCGGAGAATGCGCGCTTCGCCGAAATTCTCGCCGAGCACAATATCGGTTTCATCGGCCCCAAGGCGGAGCACATCCGCACCATGGGCGACAAGATCGAGGCCAAGCTGACCGCGAAGAAGCTCGGCATCCCCGTGGTGCCCGGTTCCGACGGCGGCATCACCGAGGATGCCGAGGCGCTCAAGGTCGCAAAGAAAATCGGTTTTCCGGTGTTGGTGAAAGCCGCCGCCGGCGGCGGCGGACGCGGCATGAAGGTTGCCCATGCCGAGGCCGATCTCTCCATGGCGCTTTCGACCGCGCGCACCGAAGCGAAAGCCGCCTTCGGCGACGACGCGGTCTATCTCGAGAAATATCTGACGCGTCCGCGCCATATCGAAATCCAGGTACTCGGCGACGGCAAGGGCAATGCCATCCATCTCGGCGAGCGCGACTGCTCGCTGCAGCGCCGGCACCAGAAGGTCTGGGAGGAAAGCCCCTCGCCCGCGCTCAATCTGCAAGAGCGCGACAGGATCGGTGAAATCGTCGCCCAGGCGATGCGCGACTTGAAATATCTCGGCGTCGGCACCGTCGAGTTCTTGTACGAAGACGGCGAGTTCTATTTCATCGAAATGAATACCCGCATCCAGGTCGAGCATCCGGTGACCGAGATGATCACCGACATCGATCTGATCCTGGAACAGATCCGCGTCGGCGCCGGCGCCGAGCTCGGGATCGCGCAGAACGACGTGCGCTTCCACGGCCACGCGATCGAGTGCCGCGTCAACGCCGAGAATCCTTACACCTTCCGCCCCTCGCCCGGAAAAATCCTGCACTATCATCCGCCGGGCGGCCTTGGCGTGCGTGTCGATTCGGCCGTTTATCAGGGCTACACCATTCCGCCCTATTACGATTCACTCGTCGGCAAGCTGATCGTGCACGGCAAGACGCGTCCTGAGTGCCTGATGCGATTGAAGCGCGCGCTCGATGAGTTCGTGGTCGACGGGATCGAGACCACGTTGCCGCTGTTCCGCAACCTGGTGCGCAACCAGGACATCATCGACGGCAATTATCACATCCACTGGCTGGAGCATTTCCTGGCCGAAGGCGGGATGGACGCCTGATCCGCCGCGATCGGTGGACGTCGCAAAACCATCGGCGGCATCCTATATTCTGTTCGTATTGGTTTGTCGCCGGGTCCGTTTCATGATGGTTTTCCGCACGCTTGTGCTTGCACTGGCCTTGGCCGCCGGCATCGGCGGGGCCGCGCGCGCCGCACCTGCCGACCGCGTCATCGTCGTCGATGTGGACGGCGCGATCAGCGTCGCGGCGGCGCGCGTGATCACGAAAGCCATCGACGAGGGAAAAAAGACCGGCGCCACGGCGATCGTCATGCGGCTCGACACGCCCGGAGGTCTCGTCAGCGCGACCCGCGACATCATCCGCGAGATGATCGCCTCCCCCGTCCCCATCATCGTCTATGTCGCCCCGAGCGGCGCGCGCGCCGCCTCCGCCGGGACCTTCATCGTGTATGCGGCGCATGCGGCAGCGATGGCCCCCGGCACCAATCTCGGCGCCGCGACGCCGGTTCAGTTCGGAGGCCTCCCCGGCGTTCCGCAGCCGAAGGACGACAAGAAGCCAAGCGAACCGACAGCCATCGAGAAGAAGTCGATCAATGACACGGTGGCGCTGCTGCGCAGCCTGGCGCAATTGCGCGGCCGTGACGCCGATTTCGCGGACAAGGCCGTGCGCGAGGCGGCGACGCTGACAGCCGACGAGGCGAAGAAGCGCGGCGTGGTCGAATATGTCGCGACCAGCGTGAACGACCTGCTGGCGCAGGCCGACGGCCGCGCCGTCACCGCCGACGGCAAAGAGCGCGTCCTTGCGACGAGAGACGCCGCGGTCACCGTGATCGAGCCGGACTGGCGCACGAAATTCCTTGCCGTGATCGCCAATCCGAATGTCGCCCTCATCCTGTTCCTGATCGGCGTCTACGGAATTCTGTTCGAGTTCTGGTCACCGGGCGTGTTTTTTCCCGGCGTGATCGGCGGCATCAGCCTCATTCTCGCGTTCATTTCGCTGTCGCTCCTACCGGTCGAGTATGGCGCGCTCGGACTGCTCGTGCTCGGTATCGCGCTGATGATCGGCGAGGCGTTCACGCCCGGCATCGGCGCACTCGGTATCGGCGGATTGATCGCCTTCCTGATCGGGGCATTCTTCCTGATCGATCCGGAAGGCTCGACCATCGAGATGCGGGTCTCGATCCCGGTCATCGTCGGCGCCGCCATTGCCTGCGCGGGATTGAGCTTCGGCGTGCTTGGCGCGGCGATGCGCGCGCGCCAGCGGCCGGCGACGAGCAGCGCCGAGGAACTGCTCAAGAGCAAGGGTGTCGTCATCGATTGGCAGGATCGCGACGACGACGCCGGCACCGGACACATCCGCATTCAGGGCGAAATCTGGAACGCGCGGGCCGCGCGAAACCTGCGTCCCGGAGACCGCGTTCGCATCGTCTCGCGCGACGGCCTGACCCTGACGGTCGAGCCGGAATAATCAAGGAGGCGTCCATGTTCGATTTTTTCAATATTTCGGCGGCGACCGGCGTCCTTCTGCCGGTCATCGCCGTGCTTGCGCTCCTGTTTTCGTCATTCCGGATCTTGCGGGAATACGAGCGCGGCGTCGTTTTCATGCTCGGGCGGCTGTGGAAGATCAAGGGTCCCGGCCTGGTCCTCGTCATCCCCTTCATTCAGCAGATGGTCCGTGTCGACCTGCGCACGCGCGTTCTCGACGTGCCGCCGCAGGACGTCATCTCGCGTGATAACGTTTCGGTGCGGGTCAACGCCGTGATCTATTTTCGCGTGATGGACCCGGAAAAAGCGATCATCCAGGTCGAGCATTTCAACGAGGCGACCAGCCAGCTTGCGCAGACCACGTTGCGGTCGGTGCTGGGCCAGCACGATCTTGACGAGATGCTGGCCGAGCGCGGGAAGCTCAACGCCGACATTCAGCAGATTCTGGATGCCAGCACCGACGCTTGGGGCATCAAGGTCTCGAATGTCGAGCTCAAGCACATCGACCTCAACGAAACCATGGTGCGCGCGATTGCCAAACAGGCGGAAGCCGAACGCATGCGGCGCGCGAAGGTGATCGATGCGGAAGGCGAATTGCAGGCGGCGGAGAAGCTCGCGGGCGCCGGCAGGATCCTGGCGCAGCAGCCGGAGGCGATGCAGCTTCGATATTTGACCGCGTTGCAGAACATCGCCGGGGATCGCGCACGCACGATCGTGTTCCCGGTACCGATGAACCTGCTGCAGAACTTCATGCAAACGCCGAAAAAATGATGGCGTCCGCGCCTCTACGCCCAGGCGTTCCTCGAGCGCGCGGCGGGTTCGAGCAGGCTCGCCACCGCCTCGCAGGCGCGCGTGAGGCTGTACGGCTTTTGCAGGATCACCGAATTGGGAAATGTACGCAGCGTTTCGAGCAGCGCCCAGCGGCCCGAAGCGAACACCACCGGCAGGTCGGGCCGAATCGCCCGCGCGCGCTGCGCAAGAACCGCGCCGTCCACGTCGCCCGGCAGATTGATATCCGTGAACATCACGTCCACCAGCTGATTTCCGGAGAGATACAGCAGCGCGTCTGCGGCGTTGGAAACCGCATGGACGGCGTAGCCGTATTCGATCAAGGTCTCCCGAACCATTTCGGCGATCAGGATTTCATCCTCGACCACCAGAACGAATGGAACCCCGCTGGCATTCTGACCCACGGAACAACCCTACAATACGCAACACACCAGCCCGGATAACGCTCCCATGGCGGTATGTGTCCAAAGTGTCGAAAATTTAACCAGATCGTGGATAATGTTTTGTTAAGATAACGTCCAGGTAGTGTAAGCGCATGGCCAGTCGAGAAACCGCCCGGGAAACGGGGCTCGTTGAAATCACGCCGGATGTGCTGCTCAAGGCCTATGCCTGCGGCATCTTTCCGATGGCGGAAAACGCCGACGATCCGTCGCTGTACTGGATCGAGCCGGAGCAGCGCGGGGTGATCCCGCTCGACGGCTTTCACCTGCCGCGCCGCCTCGCCCGCACCGTGCGCACGGATCGTTACAGCGTTTACATCGATCGTGATTTCGGAGCCGTGCTCGACGGCTGCGCCGCGCCCGGCAAGGACCGCGCGCGGACCTGGATCAACACCCGCATCCGTTCGCTCTACACGCGCCTGCATGAAATCGGCCATTGCCACTCGGTCGAGGTCTATGACGGGAAACGCCTGGTCGGCGGTCTCTACGGCGTGCGGCTCGGCCGCGCATTTTTCGGCGAGAGCATGTTCCACCTCGAGCGCGACGCCTCGAAAGTCGCGCTCGTGCATCTCGTCGCACGCTTGCGCGCAGGCGGCTTTGCGCTGCTCGACACGCAGTTTGTCACGGATCACCTGAAATCCTTCGGCGCGGTCGAGGTGTCGCGGCGGCATTATCACAAGCTGCT
>CAYJNT010000146.1:0-8766 GCA_964370945.1 uncultured Hyphomicrobiales bacterium
GTCTTCGGCGTGGTTCTGGCCTCTGTCGTCATCGCCAGCCAGTGGTTTGAACGGCGCCGGGCCGCCGCCGGCGGTGCCAAACCGACGCCTGCGAAGCAAATATCCTGAGAAAAAAGAAAAAGAGCGGAGCCTCGTCGCGGGGCTTCGCTCTTGGTCGCGCGAGGACCGCCGCCAAGCGTTGCGAATTTCGAAGGGTGTTGGCCCTTTGTAGTCGCTCCAGCCAGTGATATGACATCCTACAAGCTGCCCCTCCGGCGGCGCCAACCAACAGTTGCGAACCCAGCATCCTGAAATGACGACAAGAAAACGTCCTGAAGACCTCCGCAGCCATCGCTGGCTCGGGGTCAGCGACCTTCGCTCCTTTGGCCACCGTTCGCGGCTGCGGCAGTTCGGCTATGACACCAACGACTGGGGCGGCAAGCCGGTCATCGGCATCATCAATACCTGGAGCGACATCAATACCTGCCATTCGCATCTGCGGGCGCGCGCGGAAGACGTGAAGCGCGGCGTGCACCAGGCCGGCGGCTTCCCGCTCGAATTGCCGGCGATGTCGCTCGCCGAGGTGTTCGTCAAGCCGACCACCATGCTCTACCGCAACTTCCTCGCGATGGAGACCGAGGAGCTCCTGCGCAGCCATCCGATCGACGGCGCGGTGCTGATGGGCGGTTGCGACAAGACCGCGCCGGCGCTGCTGATGGGCGCGATCAGCATGGGTATTCCCGCCATCCTTGTCCCCGCCGGCCCGATGCTGCGCGGCAACTGGCAGGGCAAGATTCTCGGTTCCGGTTCCGACGTCTGGAAATACTGGGACGAAAAGCGTGCCGGCAACATCACCGAAGACGACTGGAGCGAGATCGAGAACGGCATCGCGCGCTCCTTCGGCACCTGCATGACCATGGGCACCGCCGCCACCATGATGGCGATCTCGGAAGCGCTTGGTTTTACGCTGCCCGGCTTCTCGTCGGTTCCTGCACCCGACGCCAACCATTCGCGCATGAGCGCAATGACGGGCCGGCGCATCGTCGATATGGTGTGGGAAGATCTCACGCCGCAAAAGATCATCTCGCCGCAGGCGATCGATAACGCCATCAAGGTCCATATGGCGATGGGCGGTTCCACCAACGCGATGGTGCATCTCGTCGCGCTTGCGCGGCGCGCGGGCATCGATCTGACGCTCGACCGCTTCGACGAATTGTCGCGCGAGGTCCCGGTCATCGCCAATGTGCGTCCGTCCGGCAAATACCTGATGGAGGATTTCTTTTATGCCGGTGGCTTGCGCGCGCTGATGGGTCAATTGAAGCCGATGCTCGATCTGGATTGCCTGACGGTCAACGGCAAGACCGTCGGTGACAACATTTCCGGCGCGAAAATCCATCTGCCGGAAGTAATCCACACGCTCAACGATCCGATCTCGACCGAACCGGCCTGCGGCATCCTGCGCGGCAATCTCGCGCCGCGCGGCTGCGTCATCAAGCCGTCCGCCGTGGAGAAGCGGCTATTGAAGCATCGCGGGCCCGCCTTTGTGTTCGAAGACTACAATCACATGGCGAGCCTGATCGATCGCGACGATCTCGACGTCACGCCCGATCATGTTCTGGTGCTGAAAAATGCCGGCCCGAAAGGCGGGCCCGGCATGCCGGAATGGGGCATGCTGCCGATCCCGACCAAGCTCGTGAAGCAGGGCGTGCGCGATATGCTGCGCGTGTCCGACGCGCGCATGAGCGGCACGAGCTATGGCGCCTGCATCCTGCACGTCGCGCCGGAAAGCTATGTCGGCGGACCGCTCGCCTTCGTGAAGACCGGCGACATGATCGAGGTCGACGTTCCCGGGCGTAAAATCCATCTCGATATCTCTGACGAGGAGATGGCGAAGCGCAAGGCGGCGTGGAAAGCGCCGGCGCCGCGTTACGAGCGCGGTTACGGCGCGATGTTCTCGGAGCATATCGGGCAGGCCGATCAGGGCTGCGACTTCGATTTCCTGCAGGTCAACGCGCGCGTGCCGGAGCCGGAAATTCACTAAGACGCGAACGCCTATTGCGTGTCGATCATCGGAATATCCGCCGGCAATTCGAGCCAGCGGTGGCGGCGCGACGCCCAATAGATGCGCCTGGGCTTGTGAAAATCCTGATCGGACAAAGAGCCGACCGTGATCCCGATCAGGCCATCGCCGAAGCCTTCGCCATAGAAGAACACCGAATAGCCGCAGGTCGGGCAGAAATGGTGATCGATCCAGCGGCCGGATTCGCCGTGACGGCGCCAGCCCCGGTGCTCGCCGCTGATCACGGCATCGGCAGTTGAAAATATCGCCGCGTAAGTGAAGGTGCCGCCGCTCTTTTGCTGGCAGCTCTGGCATGAGCAGACATAGACGTCGGCCGGATCGCGGCGCAGCGTCACCTTCAAGCCGCCGCAGCCGCAGCTTGCGATCCGCTCTTTTGCGGCAGACGAATTCAGTGCGATTTCCCGATCAGCGTCCACGAGCCGCGCACGATCGCGGCGGCCAATGTCACCTTCACGATGTCGCCGAGAATGAAGGGGATGTAACCCACTTCGATGGCGCGCATCAGTCCGAGCGCCTTGCCAGCCGGCGGCACAGACGCGATGAAGGCAAGCCAAGTCACGCCGCACACGAAGGTGATAATGCTGCCGAGGAAGATGACGCCCATCAGCCGCGGCAGGGTGCGCCCGTAGCCGCGCTCGGCGAGCGAGCCGACGAGGAACGCGGCGCCGACCCAGCCGATCAGATAACCGCCGGTCGGGCCGAGGAGGTAAGCGGGGCTTGCGACCTGGGGCGGGGTATTGGTGAAGACGGGCAGTCCCGCCATGCCTTCGGCGATATAGAGCAGGATCGTCACCGCGCCAAGGCGCGAGCCGTAAGCGCAGGCGATCAGCGGAACGATCAGCGTCTGCAGCGTCATCGGCACTGGATAGAACGGCACGCGGATCTTGGCGGCGAGCGTCAGGAGCGCGGCGCCTGCGATCGCGAGCACGGCCATGCGGATGAAACGGCCCTTCGCGGTCTGCGGCCAGAGCGCGCCCGCGAGCGTGTAATCCGTCGTTGCATTGGCCTGCATTGCTGATATCCCCCGTCTGAAGATGCGCCGGTCTTTAAGGATCGTATATTGGGTTTGGCCGCATGCCTCAAGCCCGGCCGGCGGGCACGCCATATTCGGTTGATTGAATGAGCGACGACATTCCCTTCGACAGAAGTTTCGACCTCGTTCCGGGCGTCGTGAAAGAGGTCGCGCCCGGCATCCGTGCCCTCTGCGCGGGGAATGCGAGCCCGTTCACTTTCAAGGGAACGGTCACCTATATCGTCGGGCGCGGCGATGTCGCGATCATCGATCCGGGTCCGGACGACCCGAAACATGTTAGCGCCTTGATCGAGGCGGTGCGCGGCGAAACCGTCAGCCACGTCTTCATCACGCATACCCATCGCGATCACTCGCCGGCGGCGCCGCAGATCGTGAAAGCAACCGGCGCCAAGACCTACGGCGAAGGCCCGCATCGCGCTTCGCGCCCGCTCAATATCGGCGAGCTCAACCCGCTCGATGCCAGCGCGGATACGGATTTCCGTCCCGACGTAACGCTCGCCGACGGCACGGTCGTCAGTGGCAAGGGATTCACGATCGAAGCGGTCACGACGCCCGGCCATACCGCGAACCACATGGCCTATGCGCTCAAGGAGTCGAACGTGATGTTCTCCGGCGATCATGTCATGGGCTGGTCGACCTCGATCGTCGCGCCGCCGGACGGCGCCATGAGCGATTACATGACGTCGCTGCACAAGCTCACGGGCCGCACGGAAGAGACTTACTTTCCCGGACACGGAAATCCGATCAAGGATGCGCCGCGCTTCGTGCGCAGCTATATCCGCCACCGCGAGGGCCGCGAGGAATCGATCCTGCATCGCCTCGCCAAGGGCGAGGCCGACGTCCCGACATTGGTGCGCGCGATCTATATCGGGATCGATCCGCGACTCGTCGGCGCGGCCGGCCTCTCCGTGCTCGCCCATCTCGAAGATCTCGTCACGCGCGGGATCGTGAAGACCGAAGGTGCGCCCTCGATCGGTGGCCATTACCGCTTGGCGGGCGCCTGAGCCTTCTGGCCCTTGCCGGGCGGCGGCTTCTTTTCCAGTTTTTCGGCGGGCGGCACGGCGATGTCGTCGATGTCGTCGAGCAGGCTGCGGATGCGCGCGGCGTTGGTGCCGAAATCGTGGCGGCCATAGCGCGAGGCCGAGCGCACGTCGATCCGCGCGCCGTCCGGCGCCGTCCGCACGCGGATCACGATGTCGTCGCGGAAGCCCATGATCGGCGTGCGCGCCACCGCCTCGATCCGGCCCTCGCGCGCCGGCGTCGGATCGCGGGTATCGACCACGCGCCAGCGTCGCTTGTTGGCGATCGCGAGCGCGGCATCGAAGGCGGCTTTCGGCGGCACGGTTACGAGCAGCGGTTCGATCGTGGGATAAGCGCGGCGCTGCTGCTCGGCGGCGTAAAGGCCGGCATAGATGACCGGATTGGCGTTGCGCGGGCGCACGCGGGCGATCTGCTCGAAGCGCGGCGGATCGATCGGATCGGTGGTGACGTCGGAAATCTGCGGCAGCTTGTAAGCCTTCACGCCGAGATAGGCCGGATAGGCGAGCAGCAGCGCGCCGATCACGATCGCGAGCAGCGCATGTCCGATGCCGTTGAGCCCGTCCTTCCAGATCGTCACGAAGGCTGCAAGCCCAAGCAGGATCCCGAGCGCGGCGAACACCAGCGCGCCGCCGAATGTCGCAAGCGACGGCTCGATCTCGAGAAACCCCGAGCGCACGACGATGATCGACAGCACCGTCGCGACCAGCGAGAAAAACGCAAAGCGCCGCGCCCAGATTGCCAGCCGCGAAGTCGGATCGTCAGCGAAGCGAAGGCGTGCCATTCTTTATTGCGATCCTGAATTCAGGGGACCAGGGGAGGCGGCCCAGAGCCGGGTCATTGGCCGAGCTATTCGGCGGCTTCGGCGGTCGGCAGCACGTAGTCCTTGAACATGTCCCGCAGCGTCATTTTCTGAATCTTGCCGGTCGCGGTATGCGGAATTTCGTCGACGAAAGCAACGTCGTCGGGCATCCACCATTTGGCGATCTTTCCTTGCAGGAAATCGAGAATTTCCTTCTTGGAGGCCTTTTCGCCCTTTTTCATGACAACGACCAGCAACGGCCGTTCGTCCCATTTGGGGTGGCGGATTCCGATCACGGCGGCTTCGGCGACCTTGGGATGGCCGACCGCGAGATTTTCAAGCTCGATCGAGGAAATCCATTCACCGCCGGATTTGATCACATCCTTGGAGCGGTCGGTGATCTGCATATAGCCGTAAGGGTCGATGGTCGCGACGTCGCCGGTATCGAAGAAACCTTCCGCGTCGAGAATGTCGCCGCCGTCGCCCTTGTAATAGGACTTCGTGATTGCGAGCCCGCGCACCTTGAGCCGGCCGAAGGTCCTGCCGTCCCAGGGCAGCCTCTTGCCGGCATCGTCGGTGATCTTCATTTCCACGCCGAAGGGCGGGTGGCCCTGCTTGTTCTGGATGTCGAGCCTGGCGTCGCCGGTGAGCGCCGCATATTCGGGCTTGAGCGTGCAGAGCGAGCCGAGCGGTGACATCTCGGTCATGCCCCAGGCATGGATCACACGGACGTCGTAATCGTCCTCGAATTTCTTGGTGATCGCGCGCGGGCAGGCAGAGCCGCCGATCACCACGCGCTCGAGATAAGGCAGCTTGGAGCCGGTCTGCTCCAGATATTGCAGCAGCATCAGCCACACCGTCGGCACCGCGGCCGTGAAGGTGACGCGGTAATCGTTGAGCATTTCATAGATCGAGGCGCCGTCCATCTTGCAGCCGGGCATTACCATCGCCGCGCCCTGCATCGGGGAGGCCAGCGCCAGGCCCCAGCAATTGGCGTGGAACATCGGCACCACCGGCATAACGACATCGCGCGCCGACACGTCCATCGCATCGGCGAAGCTGGCCATCATCGAATGCAGCACGTTGGCGCGGTGGGAATAGACGACGCCTTTGGGGTTGCCGGTCGTGCCCGAGGTGTAGCACATGCCGGCGGCCGTGTTCTCGTCGAACGACTTCCATTCGAAATCGCCGTCGACCTCACTGATCCAGTCCTCGTAAGCGACGGCGTTCTTGAGCTTGGTCGCCGGCATATGCGCGGCATCGGTCAGGATGACATAGCGCTCGATGCTCGGCAGCTTGTCGGCGAGTTTGTCCAGGATCGGCAGGAAGGTGAGGTCGACCATCATCACGCGATCTTCGGCATGATTGATGATCCAGGCGATCTGGTCGGGAAAGAGTCGCGGGTTGACGGTGTGGTAGACCGCGCCGATGCCCATGATGCCGTACCAGCATTCCAGATGCCGCCATGAATTCCACGCGAGCGTCGCGACGCGGTCGCCAAGCTTGATGCCGTCGCGCTCGAGCCGCTGCGCCACCCGCAGCGCGCGCTTGCGGATGTCGCCGTAATTCGTCTTGTGGATCGGGCCTTCGATCGAGCGCGAAATCACCGGGCGTTCGGCGTGGTAGTTGGCGGCATGGTCGATGATGCGATGGCACAGAAGCGGCCAGTCCTGCATCAGTCCCAACATGGCATGTCCCTCGCGACTTCCTGCAACCTGCCGCATCCGCCCGCGCCCGCAAGCGAAGGTTAGCGATCCCGACCGGCCGGCGTAAAGAGTGGGTTCAATGAAAGCGGCCGGGAGAGAAACGGGAAATGTCGTGCCGGGTTTCGCCCTTGGCCGCGAGATCGGCCACGATTTCACCGATCGCGGGGGAGAACTTGAAGCCGTGCCCGGAACAGGGCGAGGCGACGATGATATTTGGAATACTAGGCAGCGGTCCGACCACGAAATCCTCGTCCGGGGTCATCGTATAGAGACAGGTCCTGGTCGCGACCTGCGGCCCGTCGGCGGCCGGGAGGAAGGCGGCAAGCGCGGGGCGGATCAACGCCTCATCGTTCGGCGATACCGTCCGGTCATAGGTCTCCGGATCGACCTTCTCTCGCACATGATGATGCAGCGCGATCTTCAGCGCGCCGTCATGCAGGGGAAAGCCGTAATGGATGCCGCCTTCGCTTTCGATCATGAAAACCGGGAAGCGGTCCGGCGTGAAAATAGATGGCTCCTTCGGCGCGACCCAGATCAACGCTTGCCGGGTGACGTGCAGGGGCAGGGTGCCCTTCGGCAGAAGCGTGGACGCCCAGGCGCCGGCCGCGAGGATTGCCCGGCCGGCCTCGACCGTGCCGCGCTCGGTCGTCACACGCACGCCGCTGCTCGTGGGTTCGATTGCCAGGGCTTTTTCTCCCGTGCGAACCTCCGCACCGGCCGCCTTGGCGAGTGCGAGCTGAGCGTGGATGGCCTTTTCCGGCTCGAGAAATCCGCCATCGGGCTGGATCACGCCGACGAAATCCGGCGGCAGACGGAATTGCGGGTAACGTTGCATCAGCGTGCGCGCATCGAGCACCTCATGCGACAGGTTGTGCTGGCGCGATGAGGCGAGCGTGCCCGCAACCAGGACGCTGTCTGGCAATCCTATTTCCGCGATGCCGGTGGCGGTGAGGAGCTTGTCGCCGGAGGCGGCCTCAAGGTCGCGCCAGAGCGCGTAGGCGCGGCGCACGAGGGGAACGTAAGAGGGGTGCTCGAAATAGCCCATCCGGATGATGCGGGTCAGGCCATGCGAGGAGCCGCGGTCATGCCCCGGCTCGAACCGTTCGATGCCGAGAACGCGCATTCCCCGTTTCGCCATCTGATAGAGCGCGGCGCTGCCCATTGCGCCGAGACCGACAACCACCACGTCCAACGCCATTGCCTTCCACCTTCCAAATTGCGCGCCACGCTATCACAGTGGTGCGCGGCCCCCACAAAAGCCGCATTCGCCTTCGAGATCAGCGCCGTGAAGCTCGTTCGTCTTGCCCTCCTTGCGCTATCCTTAAGCGAAATCGCTCATGCCGCTCCTGTGCCGCTGCCGCGCCCGCGGCCGCCTGCGGCCGACGCGGTCGTGTCGCTGATCGACAGGATACTCAACGATCCGGACTTTCTGCGCATTCCCGAACCTGACCCGCCGGGCGTGCCGTCGGACTGCCAGATCCGCATGAGCGAGCGCGCCGTCGCCGTGTTCCAGTCGTTGCCGGCGATCACCCGCGCGCGGCGTGGCTGCGGCGCGGGCGATGTGGTGCGGCTGGAAACCATCCTGCTCCCCGACAACACCCGCGTCGCGATGTCCCCGCCGGCGACCATGCGCTGCGCGATGGCAGAGGCGGTCACGCACTGGATCCGCGACGAGGTGGCGCCGACCTTCGCCAAGGCCGGGCCGGGCATCCGCGCCGTCGACAACTATGCCTCCTACGACTGCCGCGGCCGCAACAATGTCGCCACCGCGCGCACGAGCGAACACGGCTATGCCAATGCGCTCGACGTACGGGGGGTGCGGCTGATGGACGGTAAATTCGTGCAATTCACCGACCGCAAATTCGCGAAGGATGTCCGCGAAGGGTTGCGCAAGAATGCCTGCGCGCGCTTCACCACGGTGCTTGGGCCTGGCTCCGACGGCCATCACGAGGATCATGTCCATTTCGATATCGCCGAGCGCCGGGGCGGCTACCGGATCTGCCAATGGGACGTGCTCGATCCGGTGCCGGAGGTGCCGCTGCCGCGTCCGCGGCCGGCCGAGGCGCCGCCGCCCGTCGCGCTGCCGGCAAGGCCGGCCGAGTAGAAAAGAAAACGGCCGCTAGTGTCC
>CAYJNT010000147.1:0-5791 GCA_964370945.1 uncultured Hyphomicrobiales bacterium
CCTCGGTCCAGATCACGTCCCGCTCGGGCGGCGAATCGGAGAGCATGAACCAGCGCGCGGTATCGGCGCCGAACGACGCGATGATGTCGTCGGGATCGACCGTGTTGCGCTTGCTCTTGGACATCTTCTCGATGTGGCCGATCTCGACCGTCTCGCCGGTGGCGGCGAGCTTGGCGACGCGCTTGTCGCCGATGGTTTCGATCTGCACCTCCGCCGGCACCACCCATTCGCCGTCGGCCTTGCGATAGGTCTCGTGCACGACCATGCCCTGCGTGAACAGCCCCTCGAACGGCTCCTTCATGCCGATATGGCCGGTGACTTGCATCGCGCGGGTGAAAAAGCGGCTGTAGAGAAGATGCAGGATCGCGTGCTCGATGCCGCCGATATATTGATCGACCGGCATCCATTCGTCGGCCATTGTCTTGTCGGTCGGCGAATCCTCGCGCCACGGATCGGTGAAGCGCGCGAAATACCAGGACGAGTCCACGAACGTATCCATGGTGTCGGTTTCGCGCCGCGCCGGCCGGCCGCATTTCGGGCAGGGGACCGTCTTCCAGGTCGGATGGTGGTCGAGCGGGTTGCCCGGCTTGTCGAAGGAGACGTCGTCCGGCAACCGTACCGGCAGATCCTTGTCCGGCACCGGCACCACGCCGTCGACCTCGCAATGGATCACCGGGATCGGGCAGCCCCAATAGCGTTGGCGCGAAATGCCCCAGTCGCGCAGGCGGAAATTGACCTGGCGTACGGCGACGGGTCGGTTGCCGCGCGTCTCCTTCTCGAGGCGCTTGGCCACTTCGTCTTTCGCCTGCTCGATCGTCATGCCGTCGAGGAAGCGCGAATTGATCATGCGGCCGTCGCCGTCATAGGCGGTGTCGGTGATGACAAAGGTCTTCGGGTCCTGGCCTTCCGGGCACACCACGGGCACGTTGCCGAGCCCGTATTTATTGACGAAATCGAGGTCGCGCTGGTCATGCGCCGGGCAGCCGAAAATCGCGCCGGTGCCGTAATCCATCAAAATGAAATTCGCGACATAGACCGGGAGCGTCCACGACGGATCGAACGGGTGGATCGCCTTGATGCCGGTGTCGAAGCCGAGCTTCTCGGCCTTGTCGATCGCCTCCTGCGCGGTGCCGATCCGTTTTGCCTCAGCGATGAATTCCGCGAGCTTCGGATTCTTTTTTGCCGCGGCGGTCGCGAGCGGATGATCCGGGGCGAGAGCCATGAATTTCGCGCCAAACAACGTGTCCGCGCGCGTCGTGAAAATCTCAAGCTCGCTTTCCGCGTTCGGCGTCGTTTTCGGATCCAGTGCAAAGCGAACGAGCAGGCCTTCCGAGCGGCCGATCCAGTTGCGCTGCATCAGCCGCACCTTGTCCGGCCAGCGCTCGAGCGTGTCGATGGCGTCAAGCAGATCCTGCGAATAATCGCTGATCTTGAAGAACCATTGCGTCAGCTCGCGCTGCTCGACGAGTGCGCCGGAGCGCCAGCCGCGTCCGTCGATCACCTGCTCGTTGGCGAGCACGGTCTGATCGACCGGATCCCAGTTCACCTTCGATTGCTTGCGCTCGACCAGACCCGCCTTGAGGAAGTCGAGAAACATCTTCTGCTGGTGCTTGTAATAGGACGGATCGCAGGTCGCGAATTCGCGCGCCCAGTCGAGCGACAGCCCCATCGACTTGAGCTGCGCCTTCATGGCGGCGATGTTTTCGTAGGTCCAGGTTTTCGGATGCACCTTGCTCGCCATGGCGGCGTTCTCCGCCGGCATGCCGAACGCGTCCCAGCCCATCGGATGCAACACCTTGAAGCCCATCGCACGTTTGTAGCGCGCAACCACGTCACCCATGGTGTAGTTGCGCACGTGACCCATATGGATGCGCCCTGACGGATACGGGAACATCTCCAGCACGTAATATTTCGGGCGCGGGTCGGAATTGGCCGTGGCGAAAATGCCCTGCTCGTCCCACACCTTGCGCCAGCGGGGCTCGGCCTCGCGGCTGTTGTAACGCTCGGTCGTCATCGATTGAGGTCGTTCATTTGCGGCTTCGAACGGCCGCGAAAGGACACGAAATTCACTGTCCGGTCAACGGTATGGAACCTGGTCGGAGCCGGAACATCGCGCCGTTTCAGCCGTTTTATCCGCTAAAAGGAGGCACAAATGGCTGAAACGCAAAACATCCACGCGCGCCTGATCCAGAATCACATGGAAGTGCTCGGTTCCGACGGCAAGCATGTCGGGACGGTCGACCATCTCGAGGGTGGCGACTTCATCAAGCTGACCAAGTCCGACCCGGCCGCGGGCGGCAAGCACCATTTCCTTCCGCTCGATTGGGTCGACCACGTCGATAAGCACGTGCACCTCGCCATGAAGAGCGACCAGGCGATGAAGGAGTGGCAGGACGCCGCCTGATCGCGACGCGAGCCAACGAACAAGCCCGGCCAACGCCGTCAGCCCTGTGCTGACGGCGTAAACATGTCAGCGCTGCCGGGCTTTTGCGCTTGATCGCTGGCGGCGCATTTTATTTGAGCATGATCTTTTCCGAAAATCGGATTCCACTTTTCGGGATCATGCTCTAAGAGACGGATATGAACGTTGCAACGCACGACATTGCCGCAGGACTGGCGCAGGTCCGAGACGAGATCGCGAAAGCGTGCCGCGAGGCGGATCGCGAACCGTCGTCCGTGACATTGATCGCGGTGAGCAAGACCTTCGGCGGGGATGCCGTCGAACAGGCGGTCGCACTCGGCCAGAAAACCTTCGGCGAAAATCGCGTGCAGGAATCAAAAGGCAAATGGCCGGCGATCCGCGAACGGCATCCGGACATCGCGCTGCATCTGATCGGACCGCTGCAATCCAACAAGGCGAAGGAAGCTTTGGCCTTGTTCGACGCGATCCATTCCGTCGACCGGCCAAGTATTTGTGACGCGTTGGCGAAGGAAATCCAGAAAGCCGGGAAACAGCCGCTCCTGTTGGTGCAAGTCAATACCGGCGCGGAGCCGCAAAAGGCCGGCGTGCTGCCGGAACAGGCCGACGCCCTCATCAAGGAATGCCGCGAAAAATATGGCTTGGACATTGCCGGCCTGATGTGCATCCCGCC
The DNA here is from genome assembly GCA_964370945.1 of uncultured Hyphomicrobiales bacterium. Classification (GTDB taxonomy): domain Bacteria; phylum Pseudomonadota; class Alphaproteobacteria; order Rhizobiales; family Xanthobacteraceae; genus Pseudorhodoplanes. The sequence continues at coordinate 3,093 of CAYJNT010000147.1, forward strand.
GTTCGAGGAAGCGCCGGCGCCGCATTTTGCGCTGACCGCGAAAATCGCGGAGCGCAACGGCTTGAAACTGTTGTCGATGGGCATGAGCGCGGATTTCGCGACCGCGATCCAATTCGGCGCCACGCATGTGCGCGTCGGCTCGGCGATTTTCGGCGTGCGCCCTTAATCCGTCATCCTCAGGGTGACGGATCAGAAAATCGCAATCCTCGTCCGCGGCCCGACGCGTTCGAGCAATCGCGTGAGCGCGGTCCTTTTCAGCCCGACACACCCGGCCGTCGGCAAAAATCCGTCGCGCGCCAGATGCACGAAAACCGCGCTGCCGCGTCCGGCGACACGCGGCCGCGTGTTGTGATCGATCTCGATGATGAGATCGTAGAGATGATCCTCGCGCCAGAGCCGGTCGCCGGCTTCATCGGGCCTGCGCTTGAACGGACGATTATAGCGCCGGTCGGAGGGATCCTCGCTCCAGGCGTCGTCCGATCGAATCGGCCGGACCGGCAGCTGCGTCCGCGGCCGCGGGGTGCGATCGGCGCGCCACCAGAGCCGCCGCAATTGGAACAGGCCGCGCGGCGTGCCACCGTCGCCTTCGCGCTTGTCGGCCTTAATCCCTCCGCGCCCGAGCGATACCGGGATGGCGAGGGGGCCCGCGACCAACAGGCCTTTAGTCCTATGCCCAGGTCTGGTACGCACCGTGAGCAAATCAAGCGGCCGGCCACGGTTCATGCTGTGCGGGCTGCGGAACACGAGGTCGATCACCCTATTGTAGGTTGCGTTCAGGGCCCTGCTTGCCCTAGTTGCCCGTCCACCGGCAAGATAGCCCCTCAAGGACATTTCACGGCATGTCGAATATTCGCAAAATCCTGATCGTGGACGACGATTCCGAGCTGCGCGAGACGCTCGCCGAGCAGCTGGCGCTGCATGAGGAATTCGAAGCCGTCACCGCCGACACCGGCGCCAAGGGCGTCGCGGCGGCCAAGGCCGGCCAGATCGATCTCGTCATCATGGACGTCGGCCTGCCGGACGTCGACGGCCGCGAGGCGGTGCGCATCCTGCGCAAGAACGGCTTCAAGGCGCCGGTCATCATGCTGACCGGGCACGATACCGATTCCGACACCATCCTCGGTCTTGATTCGGGGGCGAACGATTACGTCACCAAGCCGTTCCGCTTCGCCGTGCTGCTCGCGCGCATCCGCGCACAGCTTCGCCAGCACGAGGCGAGCGAAGACGCGGTCTTCACCATCGGGCCTTACACGTTCCGGCCGAGCTCGAAAATCCTGACCTCGCCGAAGGGCACCAAGGTGCGGCTGACGGAAAAGGAAACCGCGATCCTGCGTTATCTCTATCGCGCCGGGCAGAAGCCGGTGTCGCGCGAGACCTTGCTGCAGGAAGTGTGGGGTTACAATTCCGGCGTCACCACCCATACACTCGAGACGCATGTCTACCGGTTGCGGCAGAAGGTCGAGAAGGACGCCGCCAATCCATCGATTCTCGTGACCGACGCCGGCGGCTACAAGCTCGTGCCCTAAGCGATGGCCATCGAAGACGACATCAAGTTTCTGGAGCGCGTGCCGATGTTGCGACTGGTCGGACGCGCCGGCTTGCGCATCGTCGCGATCGGCGGCGAGCAGCGTTACGTGCATGGCGGCGAAATCCTGTTTCACAAGAATGCGCCTGCCGATTCCGGCTATGTCGTGCAGGAGGGCGCGTTCACGCTCACGACCGATCCCGAGCGCGATCCGGTGCAGACGGCCGGCCCCGGAATATTGCTCGCCGAAATGGCGCTGATGGCCGAGACCGATTACGGCATGACCGCGACCGCGACCACGCCGTCAACGGTGATGCGGATTCCACGCAGCCTGTTCCTGAAAATGCTGGAAGGTTATCCGGACGCGGCGCGCCGCATCCGCGATCATGTCGCCGCGCGCGCGGAGCAATCCGAGCACGAACTGTTGCGCATTCACGCCGCCATGGGCGGCAATAAGCGCGGGCAATAATACTTAGAGGTTGATCGTTGCCGTGACCGGCACGTGATCCGACGGCGCTTCCCAGCCGCGCGCTTCCTTGGCGATCTTGATGCCGGCCAATTCGCCCGCGAGCGCAGGTGACAGCCACATGTGATCCAGTCTGCGGCCCTTGTCGGCACTTCTCCAATCCGGCGAGCGATAGCTCCACCAAGTGTAAAGCTTCTGCGGTTCGGGCACGAGCTCACGCATGGCATCGACCCAGCCGCCGGTCTTGCGTGCCGCCGTCAACTTCTCGCATTCGATCGGCGTGTGCGAGACGACATCGAGCAGCTGCTTGTGGCTCCACACATCGTGTTCAAGCGGCGCGACATTGAGATCGCCGAGCAGGATCGCGCGTTCATTGCCCTTCACATGCACGTCTGGGCATCCGGTCATTTCGTCGAGGAAGGACAGCTTGTGCTCGAATTTCGGATTGAGCGCCGGATCCGGAATATCGCCGCCGGCCGGGACGTAGAGATTGTGCAACGTCAGTGGATCTTTCAGCTTCGCTTTCTCGCCGAACGTCACGGTGACGTGGCGGCTGTCGGTTTTCCCGCAAAAGCCGCGCATGCTCGTCGAATCGAAGGGGATGCGCGAGAGAATGGCGACGCCGTGATAACCTTTCTGGCCGTTCATGGCGGCATGGTCATAGCCGAGCCGCCGGAAGCGCTTCATCGGAAAAGCGTCATCCGGGCA
>CAYJNT010000147.1:5891-8759 GCA_964370945.1 uncultured Hyphomicrobiales bacterium
GTGATCATTGGCGGCGGATTCGGCGGCCTTGCAGCCGCAAAGGCGCTCGCCCGCGCGCCGGTCGATGTCGTGCTGGTCGACCGGCAGAATCATCACTGCTTCCAGCCTTTGCTCTACCAGGTCGCAACCGCGGCATTGTCGCCCGCGGATGTCGCCTGGCCGATCCGTTCGATCCTGAGCCGGCAGGACAATGTGCGCGTCCTGATGGCGCAAGTCTCCGCGATCGACACCGTCGCGAATGTCGTCAAAGCAGGCGCGCTCTCGCTTCATTACGATTATCTCGTGCTCGCGACCGGCGTCACGCATTCCTATTTCGGTCACGATGATTGGGCGGGCGTGGCGCCGGGGCTGAAGAGCATCGAAGACGCGCGGCTCATTCGCGGCCGTTTTCTGCTCGCGTTTGAGCGCGCGGAAATCGCCGAGGACGAAAACGAGCGGCGTCGGTTGCTGACCTTCGTCATCGTTGGCGGCGGGCCGACCGGGGTCGAGATGGTCGGCTCGATCGCCGAGGTCGCGAGCCGCACGTTGCGGGACGATTTCCGCCGCATCGATCCGGCGACATCGCGCATCGTTCTGATCGAATCCGGGCCGCGCATCCTGCCTGGTTTGCCCGAAAATCTTTCGCGCTATGCGCAAAGCGCGCTCGAAAAAATGGGCGTGGAAATTCTCTTGAACACGGCGGTGACCGGCTGCGATCGCGATGGCGTTGCATTTGCCGGAGGCCGCATCGATTCGGCGACGGTGATTTGGGCGGCGGGCGTTGCCGCCTCTCCGGCCGCGCGCTGGATCGAGGCGGAGCATGATCGCGCCGGGCGGATCAAGGTCGATCGCGATCTCAGCATTCCCGGCCGGCGGAATATTTTCGTCGCCGGTGATCTTGCGTCAGCGCACGACAAAGCGGGCCGTCCGCTGCCCGGCACCGCGCCGGCGGCGAAACAGATGGGCCGTTATGTTGGAAAACTCATTGCCGCGCGCGTTGCCGGACGGGCTGATCAAAAGCCGTTCGTCTATCGCCATTACGGCGATCTCGCCACCATCGGCCGCAAGGCGGCGGTTGTGAAGCTCGGGCGTTTCGAGCTGACCGGCCTTCTCGGCTGGTGGTTCTGGGGCGTGGCGCACATCTATTTTCTGATCGGAATCAGAAACCGCTTTGTCATCGCGGTGACGTGGCTCTGGAGCTATCTGACCTTCCGGCGCGGCGCGCGGCTGATCAGCGTGCCGGATCAGCCCGCTCGTAAGTGATCTTGAACAGGCCCGGATCCGGCTTCTTGGTCATGTCGAGATTGTAGACTGCGACGGTGGTGTCGAAGCCCTGCGGGTCGGTCACGGTCCATTGCCGCAAGGTCAGATCCTGCGCGCCGAACATCATCATCAATTTGTGCGTGCCGGCGATGGCGTGCTTTTCCTCGATCACGACAGTCGAGAAAATGTCGTCCGAGTAAACCCCGATGACGTTGGTGTCGCGCATCAGATCGATCTTGTCCGCCAGGATGAAGCGCAGCGGCGTCTGCGACAGCGGATAGAGATCCTGTGTCGCGAGCCTGCGATCGCGCACCACCACCGACGAGCCGTCGGCGATCAATTCGATCGGGGAGGGATCGGCATATTCGAAGCGCACGCGGCCGGGCTTCTGCAGATAAACCTGCCCTTGAGTCTTGCTGCCGTCGGGGCCGACCTGCACGAAATCGCCGACCATGGTCTTGATGCCGGAGAGATAGGTGCTGATGCGATCCGCCAATGCGCGCTGCTTGGCATCGAAGCCGCCGCCGGCGTTGTTATTGTCGCCGACGATGGTCGATTTGCCTGGCGCGGCGTTGGTCGCCGCGGGCGCGCTCGGAATGCCGGCCGGCGTCCGCTGCTGCGCCAGCGCGGCCGGCGGCGGCGGAACGTGGCCGCTCTTCGCCTGCGGCGCCGGCGTGGGAACCGGAACTGTCTGCGCTGTCCCGACGCTCGCCATGCCGAAAACGCCAAGGCTCAAGACTGCGGCCGCAAGGAAAGCCGGTCGGTTCCTCGTCATCATCTGCTCCGTTGCGCTTTGCCGGTGAGCTATAGGTGGGCTGTGGCGAATTCGAGACTGTGCGGCGATTCTCTTGATTTCGACAACTAGTGTGGTGGTTCAGAAGTCCCCTTACTTCACGCTGCGGGTCCGTTAGGGGACTTCTGAACCAAAACCACACTAGAATCGTACGACTTTAGTGTCCCTTTGAATCCGAAGTTCGCTACCGGTATCGCCGCAAATTCAAGCGAACTTCGGATTCGGGACACTAGCCTTGCCGTTTCAACTGACCCCTTCAAAAAGCCGCGCGCTATTCCTCGGGCACGAGAATTTCCCGTTTTCCGGCATGGTTCGGCTGGCCGATGATGCCTTCCTCTTCCATCCGCTCCATGAGGGTGGCGGCGCGGTTATAGCCGATCTGCAGGCGACGCTGGATGTAACTCGTGGACGCCTTGCGGTCGCGCTTGACGATGGCGACTGCCTGCCGGAACAGGTCGTTGCCTTCGCCGCCGCCCATGTCGGTCGAGTCGAACACTGCGCCGTCCTCGTCTTCCTCGTCGCTCCTGGTGACGGCTTCGAGATATTCCGGCTGGCCTTGCGCCTTCAGATGGCGGACGACCTTCTCGACTTCGTCGTCGGCGACGAAGGGCCCGTGCACGCGGCTGATGCGGCCGCCGCCGGCCATGTAGAGCATGTCGCCCTGGCCGAGCAGTTGTTCCGCGCCTTGCTCGCCCAAGATTGTGCGGCTGTCGATTTTAGACGTGACCTGGAAGGAAATGCGGGTCGGGAAATTCGCCTTGATGGTGCCGGTGATGACGTCGACCGAAGGCCGCTGCGTGGCGAGAATGACATGGATGCCGGCGGCGCGCGCC
>CAYJNT010000148.1:0-1137 GCA_964370945.1 uncultured Hyphomicrobiales bacterium
GACGGGATCGTCATTTTTGCGGTGCGCTTCGTATTCGCCTGCACGAAGCGGAAATGCTCGATCATCGGATGGCCGTGGAAAGCGCCGAGCGTCCCGGTGACCCGCATCATCATCGGCTTCGGTTGCGGCCCCTGAAACTTGATCTTGCGCTCGCCGAGATAGGCTTCCGCACCGTCGAGCGCGCCGAGGAAATCGTAGTTCCAGAACGCGCGGCGGAATTCGCCGTCGGTGATCCCTTGCAGGCCAATTTCTTCCTGCCAGCGGATCACCTTTTCGATCTCGCGATCCTCGATTTCACGCAAAGTCGCGGCATCGATCTCGCCGCGCTCGCGCTTGGCACGCGCCTCTTTCAGGGCGGCCGGACGCAGAAGGCTGCCGACATGGTCGGCGCGAAAAGGCGGCTTGCTCCGCTTCATCTCAGGCGCGGGTCAGTTCATCACGCACGATCTCGGCGCCCTCGACCATCGCCTTCATTTTCCCGAAGGCGACCTCGCGCGGAAGATATTTCATGCCGCAATCGGGTGCGATCACGATGCGCTCCGGCTTCACATAATCGAACGCCTTGCGAATCCGATCCGCCACAACTTGCGGCGTTTCTATCGCTTTGTCGGCAAGATCGATGACGCCGAGGATGATCTGCTTCGACGGCAGGTCTTTGAGCACCGCGAGATCGAGCTTCGGCTGCGCCGCTTCGATCGAAACCTGCTGTGCTTTCGATTGCTCGAGCTCGCCGAGGAACGAATAGCCGGACGGCTTTTCATGCACCACTGCGGCGTAACCAAAGCACAGATGCACGGCGATGGTGCCGGAGACGCCCTCAAGCGCGCTATTGAGCGCCTTCACGCCGTAGCGGCGCGCCTTCTCGGGGCGCTGCTGCATCCATGGCTCGTCGACCTGCACGATGTCGGCGCCGGCGGCGAACAGATCCTTGATCTCGGCGTTGAGCGCGGCGGCGAAGTCCATCGCGAGCGCCTCCTCATCGCGATAGAAGTCGTCCTGCGCCTGCTGCGCCATGGTGAAGGGCCCGGGCACCGTGGTCTTGGTCTTGCGGTCGGTATTGGCGCGCAGCACTGCCACATCGCGCGCCTCCACCGGATGCCGCCGCCTGATCTTGCCGGTAATGCGCGGCACCGGAAT
>CAYJNT010000148.1:1237-8736 GCA_964370945.1 uncultured Hyphomicrobiales bacterium
AAACGGCGCCGCACGGATGTCGCGCGGCGCCGTCAATGCAACACCTTCGTCTTACTGACGCGCCTTCTCGAACGGATAGATCACTTTGCCCGTTTCATGCTTCGCCGGATGGACCACATTTTGCGTATCCATGCCGCGGAACTGATCGAGCGCGTTGCTCTTGATGCCGTGATACTGCACCTGCAGCATTCCGGATTCCGTCCATTCGCCATTCTTGCCGAACTTGATCTCGCCCAGGATGGTCTTGATCGGGTTGGCGCGGATGTAATCGGCGATCTTGTTGTCGTCGAGGCTCTTGGTCGCCTCCACCGCCTTGCCGAGCAGCTCGATATAGGCATAGCCCCAGGTACCGAGATAGTAGCCGAGCGGATCGACGCCTTCCGTGCCGGCACGCGATTGATATGCCTTGAGGAACGCTTCGACCTCCGGCGTGAGCATCGCCTTCGACGGCACCCAGGTCTCATAGTTCACGAAGCCGTTGAGCAGCGGTCCGAGCTGCGTCTTGATCGCGGTCGCCTGCAATCCGACCATCGCGCCGCCGATCATCTTCGGCTTGAAGCCGACTTCATTGATCGTGCGCACCATGCCGACCGAATCCGGCGGATAGGAGCAGATATTCACCACATCCGGATTGGTCGCCTGGATCGCGCGCACGATCGGCGTGAAGTCGGTCGTCGAGGGCGGATAGGTCCGGTCGTAGACGATGTTGAAGCCGTGCTTCTTCGCGTTCTCGCGCGCGCCCTCGCAGGCATTGCGCGCGAATTCGGCATCGGCCGCGACGAGCGCCACGGTCGCGGGTCGCGGATTTTGCTTGGCCGCGACCTCGAAGAAGCCTGCGGTGAAGGACGGCTTGGTGTTCTGACCCGTGGGGATCATCGCGAAATATTTCGGGTAATTGAACTCGCTGTTGACCGCGAGACCGAACACCGAAATGAACACCTTGCCCTTTTGGATGATGACCGGCATCGCGGGCGCGATCATGTTGGTGGCGTAGGGCCCGACGACGAGATCGACCTTGTCGACGTCGAGCAGCTTGGTGTAGATGCCGGGAACGGTCGAAGGATTGGTCTGATCGTCGTAATAGACGAGCTTGACCGGCCGCCCGAGCAGGCCGCCCTTTTTGTTGATCGCGTCTTCCCAGATTTTCATGCCGAGCAGCGCCTGCTTGCCGTTCGGCGCCAGGCCGCCGGTCAGCGCCATGCTGAAGCCGATCTTGATTTCCTGCGCCTTGGCACCGATCGCGCCGGCGAGCACAAAGGCCGCCACCGCGACCGCCGAAGCAAGCATGCGGCCTCCTGACCGCCATTGCATGCGTCCGAGCATCTCGTCCTCCCTTAAAATTTGATGTTTTTGGTTGGACGGGATTCTTTCCGATCCCTTGCCCCTCTTCAAGCCTTCAAAACCCCTTACTTGCCCCAAACCTCTTCGGCGAGTTCGACGATCTCGCGCATCTTGGCCCATTGCTGGTCCTCGGTGAGGATGTTGCCCTCCTCGGTCGAGGCGAAGCCGCATTGCGGCGACAGGCAGAACTGCTCGAGCGGCGCGAATTTCGCCGCTTCGTTGATGCGCTTCTTGATCTCACCCTTGTCCTCGAGCGTGCCGCTCTTGGACGTGATCAGTCCGAGCACGACCTGCTTGTTGCCTTTGGGCAGGAAGCGCAACGGCTCGAAACCGCCGGCACGTTCGGTGTCGTATTCCAGGAAATAGCCGTCGTAATTGATCTTGCCGAGCAGCGTCTCGGCGACCGGCTCGTAACCGCCCTCCGAAATCCAGGTCGAGCGGAAATTGCCGCGGCAGACATGCGTCGTGATCACCATGTCGGCGGGCTTCGCCGCGAGTGCGGTATTGACCATCCTGGCGTAAATGTCCTGCAGGCCGGTTGGATCGTCGCCGCGATCTTTCGCTTTCTGCAATTCCGCCGGCGAGCAGAGATAAGCCCAGACCGTGTCGTCGAATTGCAGATAGCGGCAGCCGGCGTCGTAGAACGCCTTCACCGCTTTCGCGTAAGCCTTGCCGGTATCCTCGAAGAAGCCGGCCATATCAGGATAGATATCCTTGCTGATCGCGTTGCGGCCGCCGCGGAAATGCAGAACCGTCGGCGACGGGATGGTCATCTTGGGCGTGACCTTGGTGTTCGCCTTCACGAACTTGAAGTGATCGAGGAACGGATGGTCGAGCGGGAAATCGACCTTGCCGTCCACCTTCAGCGTCTGCGCCTTGGTCTCGACGCCGGCAAACTGGATGCCGTGATCGGATTCCACGACCTTCACGCCGGTGAGCAGGCCAAGAAAATCGAAATGCCACCAGGCGCGGCGGAACTCGCCGTCGGTCACAAGCTGCAGGCCGACCTCTTCCTGCTTCCTGATCAGCTTCTTGATTTCCTCGTCCTCGACCGCCTTCAGCTGCGCTGCCGTGATTTCGCCTTTGTCGCGCTTGGTCCGCGCCGTATGGATCGGCTCCGTACGCAGGAAACTGCCGACGATGTCGGCGCGGAAAGGCGGCTTTGTTCTTTTCACTTGCTACTCCTTGTTGCTTTACCAGTGCGGCAGTTCAGAAGTTTCCCTGATATCCGCGACGGGTTCGTGAGAAAACGTCCGAGCCAAAACCGCACCAGAATTATAAATTTCCCAGCGCCCTTTTGAATCCGAAATTCGCTACCGGTAACGCTGCGAAATCAAGCGAACTTCGGATTCGGGACACTAGGGCTTCTTCACGGCCTCGAAGGTCTGGAATTCGACGTTGTAGAGCTGTCCGTCCTTCTTCTCGACTTTGCGGACGTAGATATTCTGCACGATGTCACGGGTCGCCGGATCGATCGAAATCGGTCCACGCGGGCTTTCCCACGCCAATCCCTTCATCGCCGCGACCAGCGCGTCGCCATTGGCGTTGCCCTTGGTCTTTTCCAGCGCCTTGTAAAGAACGGCCATGCCGTCGTAACCGCTCACGCCCATGAAATTCGGGCGCTTGTTGTTGAGCTTCTGGAATTCGGCGACGAATTTCTTGTTCATCTCCGAGGGATGCGCGGCCGAATAATGATGTGAGGTGATCAGGCCGAGCGCGACGTCGCCGATATTGTTGAGGATGTCGTCATCGGTCATGTCGCCGGTGCCGATCAGCCGGATGCCTGACTTGTCGAGACCGCGCTCGACGAACTGCTTCATGAAGATCGCGCCGACGCCGGCGGGAACGAACACGAACAGACCGTCGGGCTTGGCGTCGCGCACGCGCTGCAGAAACGGCGCGAAGTCGGGATTGGCGAGCGGCACGCGCAGCTGCTCGATGACCTCGCCGCCCGAGGCTTTGAACCGGTCGCTGAACGCCTTCTCGATATCGATGCCCGGCGCGTAATCGGTGACCAGCGTCACGACCTTCTTGAGGCCACTCTTCGGCGCCCAGTCGGCGATGCCGACCGTGATCTGGTTGGTGACCATGCTGGTGCGCACGATATAGGGCGAGCGGTCGGGAATGATCGCGGTCGCCGCCCCCATGATGATCTGCGGCACTTTCGCCTCGGCGGACACCGGCGCGGTCGCGAGCGCAAGCGGCGTGAGACCGAAACCGGCGATCACTGAAACCTTGTCGTTGACGATCAGTTCCTGCGCGATGCGCTTGGTGTTGTCGGCGACATTGCCGTCGTCGCGGACGATCAACTCGATCTTCTTGCCGGCGACCTTGTCGCCATGCTGCTGCATATAGAGCTTGGCGCCGCCCTCGATCTGGCGGCCGGTCGGGGCGAACGGCCCGGTGAGCGGAAGGATGAGGCCGACCTTGACCGTGTCCTGCGCGGAGACCGGAGGGATGGAAAGGGCCAGCGCAAAAGCGGCCGTGACGAAGCGAATCCAGGCGGTCATTGGAGCGTCTCCCTGTCGGCCGGCGTCATGCGCCCGGCGTCTTTTTGAGGCCTACAGCGAAGCCACATCGCAGGAACTCGTCAACCGGAAAACGCAAGTCTTGTCGCCGTTTCGTCCATTGGGATTCGTCCCACTCAGGAAAACGGCCACTTCAGTGCTGCGGCATTCCGCGCCGCAAGCCGGCGGCGGTCACGCCGAGATAGGTTTCCAGGACGGCGCGGTCGGCCTTGAGCGCCGCGCTGTCGCCCTGATGCACAATCAGGCCGCGTTCGAGAATGACGGCGCGGTCGGTGACGCTCAGAATCTTGTGCGCATTCTGCTCGACAAGGAGCGCCGAAACCCCCTCCTCGCGGATAATGCGGCGCAAGGCGGCCAGCAATTCCTCGATCAGGATCGGAGCCAGGCCCTCCAGCGGCTCATCGAGCAGCATGATGCGCGGATTGAGCGCGAGCGCGCGGGCGATCGCGAGCATCTGCTGCTCGCCGCCGGATAATTGGTTGCCGAGGTTGCGGCGGCGCTCCTTCAGGCGGGGGAACAGCGCATAAATCTTGTCGAGACCCCAGGGACCCGGGCGCGCCACCGCGGTGATGTTTTCCTCAACGGTGAGCGATTTGAAAATATTGCGCTCCTGCGGGACCCAGCCGACGCCGGCACCCGCGCGCTGGTCGGAGCGCAGCTTCGTGATGTCCTTGCCGTCGAGCATGATGCGGCCGCCGCGATAGCGCGTCGCGCCGACAATGGTGTTGATCAATGTGGTCTTGCCCATGCCGTTGCGGCCGAGCAAGGCCAGCGCCTGGCCTTGCGGGACCGACAGCGACACCCCCGACAGGACGGTCGCCTCGCCGTAACCGGCAGACAGATTTTCGACGGCGAGAAGGTCAGACATGCGCTTCCTCGCCGAGATAGACCGCTTTCACGCGCGGGTCGCGTGCCACGTCTTCGGGCTTGCCTTCAACGAACAGCGCGCCGTTGACCAGCACGGAAATCCGGTCGGCGAAAGAGAACACGAGGTCCATGTCGTGCTCGATCAGGAGCACGGTCACGTCCGCGGGCAAGGCCGCGACGGTCGAGAGAATGTCATGGCGCTCGTCTTCCGGCACGCCGGCGGCGGGCTCGTCGAGCAGGAGCACGCGCGGCTTGCAGGCGATGGCGACCGCGATTTCGAGCAGCCGTTGCTTGCCGTAAGGCAGGATCGCGGTGCGCTCATTCATCACATCGGCGAGATGGAATTGCTCGAGCAGCGCCACCACTTCGTCGACGATCTCAGACTTCGTGCCGACGATCCGCCACCAGTCGTGACCGGAGCCGAGACGCTCGGAGACCGCGAGGCCGAGCGTCTCGAGCGGCGAGAGATCGGCAAACAGCTGGTTGATCTGGAAGGTGCGCGCGATGCCGCGCCGCACGCGCGCATGCGCGCTCACATTCGTGATCTCGTTGCCGTCGAGAAAAATCTTTCCGGCGGTCGGCGCCTGCACCCCGGTGAGCAGATTGATGATGGTGGTCTTGCCGGCCCCGTTCGGGCCGATCAGCGCGTGGCGTGCGCCCTTCTTCACTTGCATCGACACATTGTTGGTCGCGGTAATGCCGCCGAAGCGCTTTTCCAGATTTTCCGTTGCCAGAACCACCGACATGATCAGGCTGCGTCCTTGCGGCGCCAGTCGAGCTTGTCGGACAGCTTGCGGAACGGAAGCGTCCAGCTGGTGATGCGTTCGCGACCGACCATGACGATCACGACCAGCAAGAGGCCGATCCAGAACGGCCAGTATTGCGGGGTCAGCACGGCCAGATAATCGTGCATGAACTTGAACACGAAGGAGCCGATCAATCCGCCATAGAGATAGCCGGTGCCGCCAATGATGAGCACCAGAAGCAGATCGGCAGAGCGCTCGAAATCGAAATAAGCCAGCGACGCGAAGGCTTGCGTCTGCGCCAGCAGCGCGCCCGCGATGCCGGCATAACCCGCGGCAATCGTGTAGACCGCGACCAAGCGGAAATTCACATTGATGCCGATCGCCGAGGCGCGCAGCGGATTGTTCTTGATCGATTGCAGCGACAGACCGAACGGCGAATTGACGATGCGCCGGGCGAGCAGAAACAGAACGAACAACACGGTGAGGCAATAGACGTAGCCGTTATGTCCGAACATATCGAAACGGAACAGGCCGAGGATCGGCTGCATGGTGACGCCTTGCAGGCCGTCGGCGCCGCCGGTCAGCCAGCCATTCTGGTTGGCGAGTTCGCGGAACACGAAGGCGACGCCGAGCGTGACCATGATGCGCGTGAGGTCCGTGCCGCGCAGCACGAGAAAGCTCGTGACAAAGCCGACCGCGCTCGCAACCAGGCCTGACACGACCAGCGCCAGCGCCGGCTCGTTGATGAGTTCATGCTTGGCGAGAAGCGCCGCGGTGTAGGCGCCGACGCCGAAAAACGCGGCATGGCCGAGCGACACGATACCGGCATAGCCGAGGATCAGATCGAGCGAGAGCGCGAACAGCGCTAGGATCGCGATTTCCGTCAGAATGAGATGCTTGCCCGGAAACAGCCAGATCGAGGAAAAAGCCGCGATCCAGAACAGGATTTCGAGCGGATGCCAGCGCGCGCGCGCCGCGAGGCGGCGCGAGATCGCCGAATTGGTGAGCGGGGCGTGCATCAGCGTCCCACCGGCCGCGAGAACAGCCCCTGCGGCCGCAGGATCAGAACCACGATCATGATGGTGTAGATGACGAAGGCGCCGAGCGAGGGCACATAATATTTGCCGGCGACGTCACCGATGCCGAGCAGGAGCGACGCCAGGAACGGCCCGGTGATGCTCGAGGTGCCGCCGACCGTCACCACGATCAGAAAATAGATCATGAATTTGAGCGGGAAGCTCGGATCGAGGCCGAGGATTTCCGCGCCGAGCGCGCCGCCCAGTCCGGCAAGGCCGGAACCGAAGGCAAACGTGAGCGCGAAGACGCGATTGACATTGATGCCGAGCCCGCGGGCCACGCGGGCGTCGTCGACGGCCGCGCGCAGACGGCTGCCGAACCGGGTACAGGACAGGATCAATTGCAGGCCGACCGTGAGCAATCCGCAGACGACGATGATCAGCAGGCGGTAGCGGCCGATGCCGACACCGAAGACGATGTCCTGGCCCTGCAGCCAGCTCGGCAATTGCACGAAGACCTGGCTCGATCCCATGACATAATCGACCGCGGCGACCGACATGAACACGAGGCCGATGGTGAACAGAACCTGGTCGAGATGAGGCTTGCGATAGACATGCACATAGAGCGTGCGTTCCAGGATGAAGCCGATCAGTGCGCTGCACAGAAACGCGAGCGGCAAGGCCGCAAAGAACGGCACGCCCAGCCGGTTGACGAAGATCACGGTGCAATAGCCGCCGGCCATGGCGAAGGCGCCGTGGGCCAGATTGACGAAATTCATCAATCCGAGCGTGATCGCGAGCCCGCATGCCAGCACGAACAGCAGCATGCCATAGGCCACACCGTCGAACAGAATGGTCAGCATCGGCTCAGCGTTGCCCCGTTCGGAAAACGTCGAAGGACCTTGCCCTGAAAGGCCCGAATGGAAAAGACGCGGGGGGGGCCCCCCCCCCCCCCCGCCCGGGTTTTTTGGGTTATTTTTTTGGGGGGTGACACGGGGGGT
>CAYJNT010000149.1:0-8698 GCA_964370945.1 uncultured Hyphomicrobiales bacterium
TTTGCTTTCATTGCTTTTCTGGCTCTGATCGGCGCCAGCCTCGCGACGCCGTCGCATGCGCAGGGCACCATTCACATCAAGGTCCTCAAGGGCGGCTGGGTCATCGGCGCGTCGGCCGGCAGCGGCACGCTCAATCTGGGCGGCCGCAGCTATCCGCTGTCGGTCGGGGGTTTGAGCGCGGGTCTTGTGTTCGGTGGATCGGCGACCGACTTCCGCGGCACAGTCGGCAATATCCGCAGCCCGGGCGACATCAACGGCATCTACACCGCGATCGGCGCCGGCGCGGCTGTCGCCGGCGGCGTGCGCGCCATCACGCTGCGCAATGCCAAGGGCGTCACGCTCCGGCTGCAAGGCGCGCAGGTCGGCCTGATGATCAATGTCGATCTCAGCGGCATGACGCTCGCGCTCAAGTAGCGTCGCGGGCGTCGACATTCCGAAAACAAAAATGGCCGGACGCTCGTCCGGCCATTTTTAATTCGTCACGCGCTGCTCGTTCGACGCTGCGCGGCGTCGTCCGTCGGCGGCCGCTATGCGTCTTTCTGCTAAGGCGCAGGAGGTAAAAATACACCGAATTTTAAGGACAATGATGACAATCAAACAATGCATTTCCGCCCGTCACTTCGGTGGCAGCAAGCCAAAACTCCGATCGGGACAACAGCGATCATGTCGGATCCTCTCAGGCTCACAATCGGCCGCAAAATCTATGCGATCATCGCCTTGGCCTTTTTCGGTCTGCTCTGCGTCCTGCTCTTCACGATGCGGGACTTCCAGACCAGTCTTGAGACGCAGAAGACGTCGGAGCTCAAGCATCTGACGGAGATCGCCCTCGGGATCGCCAAGGAAGAGCACGAGAACGCGCAGAAGGGCCTCATCACCGACGACGAGGCGAGGAAGCGCGCGGCGGCGCGCATCGGGGTCCTGCGTTACGGCCAGAACGACTATTTCTGGATCAACGACATGCACCCGCGCATGGTGATGCATCCGATGCAGCCGAAATTGAACGGCAACGATCTGACCGAGAACAAGGACCCGAACGGAAAGCGCCTGTTCATCGAGTTCGTCGACACCGTCAAGCGCCAGGGCAGCGGCATCGTCGCCTACGAATGGCCGAAGCCGGGCACAATCCAGGCGCTGCCGAAAATGTCCTTTGTCGCGGGATTTGCGCCGTGGAAATGGGTGATCGGAACCGGCCTCTACATCGACGATCTTCGAGAACAGAAGTGGGAGGTGGCGAGCCGGGCGCTCATGATCGCGGGCATCATCATGCTGCTCGTGGTCGCCGTTTCCGCGCTGGTCGCGCGCGGGGTCTCGCGCGCCATGCGCGGCATGACGACGGCCATGGGCGAGCTCGCGGCCGGCAATTTCGACGTGGTCATGCCGGGCGCCGGCCGCAGCGACGAGATCGGCGACATGGTCGCCGCCGTCGAGGCCTTCAAGCTGAAGGCTGTCGAGAAGGCGCAGCTGGAAGCCGAGAGCAAGAAGGCGGAAGACGAACGCGCCGCCGCGGCGCGCAGGACCGCCATGATCGATCTCGCCGACCGTTTCGAATCCGCGGTCGGAGAGATCGTGAGCACGGTCTCGTCCGCGTCGGGCCAACTCGAAGCCGCCGCCAATTCACTGACCAGGACGGCCGAGAATACCCAGAGCCTGTCGGCAAATGTGGCCGCCGCCTCGGAAGAAGCGTCCGCCAACGTACAGTCGGTGGCGAGCGCGACCGAGGAGATGTCGTCCTCGGTGAGCGAGATCGCCCGCCAGGTTCAGGAATCGAGCGATATCGCCAAGGAGGCGGTGCAACAGGCCGAGAAGACCGACGCACGCATCAACCAATTGTCACAGGCGGCGGCGCGAATCGGCGACGTGGTCGACCTCATCAGCGCGGTGGCGCAACAGACCAATCTGCTCGCTCTCAATGCGACGATCGAGGCGGCGCGCGCGGGCGAGGCCGGAAAGGGCTTTGCCGTGGTTGCGCAGGAGGTCAAAGCGCTCGCGGCCCAGACCGCCAAAGCGACGGAAGAAATCAGCACACAGATCGCAAGCATGCAGTCTGCGACGCAGGATTCGGTCGTCGCCATCAAGGATATTTCCGGCACCATCAACCGGATCTCGGACATTGCCTCCGCCATCGCGGCCGCGGTGGAAGAGCAGGGCGCGGCGACGCAGCAAATTTCCCGCAACGTGCAGCAGGCGGCGAGTGGGACGACGCAGGTGGCCTCCAGCATCAGCGAGGTCAACCAGGGCGCGGCCGAGACCGGCGCCGCGTCGGCTCAGCTTTTGTCATCGGCGCAGTCACTGTCGGGCGAGAGCGGCCGTCTCAAGGTCGAGGTGGAACGATTCCTTGCCACGGTGCGCGCCGCGTAAGGAGCGGATGCGGGCCGGCCACGCCGGCGCTCACGGCGAGGCTCTATCGGCACCGCGCCGCGGATCGTGTACCTGGCCTCTGATGGCGATGGCGACGTTGAAGCCATTGTTTTCCGACACCATGGTCACAAGGCAGCAAATGTAATCGACCGTTGCGCCGGTCGTGGTGAATGGCAGCAAGAGACGTTCGTACGTCACGACCGGCCCGTCTTGCTCGCGCAGCAGCACCGACCCGAAGTTCGGCTCTCCGGTCATCGCGACTTCGCGGTATCGCGACAGCGCATCCGCGCGGAACGCCGGCGGCGGCGTCTCATCGACGAATCGGCCAACCAGCGGCTCACCGTGAACCCTCTCAAACTGGCGGCCATGCAGCTTTATCAAAAATCGAAGATCATCGCCGTCGCGAACGACCTCGCACAGCATCAGC
This sequence comes from uncultured Hyphomicrobiales bacterium, assembly GCA_964370945.1. Lineage (GTDB taxonomy): Bacteria > Pseudomonadota > Alphaproteobacteria > Rhizobiales > Xanthobacteraceae > Pseudorhodoplanes. The sequence continues at coordinate 2,786 of CAYJNT010000149.1, forward strand.
TTTTTGGCGACGCGACGAAGGTCGCTGTCTGCCAGCACCTGCAAGGCCGGCATCCAGGTATTGGCGCGACGGCGTTCCCAGAACTTCAGAAATGAAAGCTGCTGCGGGCATCGGACCTTCCGATGCCCGTTGAACGAGGCGGCGGTGACCATGTGCGCCTGCGGTGTTGGCAAGGTTGCGCCCAGCAAAGCTAGAGCGCAATCCGGCGAAGTGGAAACCGGTTCGCCGCAAGATTGCGCGACAAATAAAAGAATCTAGAGTCTGATCCGATTCAATTGAATCGGATCAGACTCTAGGCGGCGCTCGAAGAAGACCGAGTGATGACGGGATCGAAGGCGATTCCGATCTCGGTCTCGGTGGCCCATATGATCGTCGAGCGGAAGCGCTGCTGCTGCTCGTCGAAGATCAGGTCGATCTTCCGGCCGGCCTCGATCGGCAGGGGAAGGCGGACGCGCGCACCGGACAGCGAGAGATCCAGAAGCGTGCCGAGGCAGACGAGGCCGCCGTCCACCAGCGCCACCGTCACTGTCTTGTTTGCCGCCATCCGCAATTCGGATCGATTGTCGTTCATTGCTCCCCTTCTCTCTAATCTCGGCGGTCCAGCCTGTAATTTACTGATCGGCCGGACCGCCACGATCGGGAACAGCCACGTTACCCCGATCGATCCCGGCTACAGTCTCAGTCTGCAATGTCGGGCACGAATTTCACGCCGGCGTAAAACCCGTCCCGCCAGATCACACGGCACCGCCGGCGCGCGATGCCGTCGCGTGACAGCAGCAGGTCAAATTCCTCGGAAAGGTTCTCGTCGTCACCGATTGTCAGCTTCGCGCCCGTGCCCGACATGTTCGAGATCATGCATGGCCGCTCGCCGGGCTGGATCATCGCAGGATAGTGAAGCTTCCTGCGCGGTCGCTTCCGCAGGTTATCCGTGACCGTTTGCAACACATCATCCATCCATTGATCCCCGCGGCGGTTGCGGGCGGGATCGAATGACCTCCCGGCAATCCACATTCAATGCGAGGAGATTGTACAGAGTCCCGAACAAGCGCGCTGTCAGCGTTATCCTGACAGATTAACGTCCGATTTACCTTTGGAGCCGGTTAGCCGCCGGCAAGCCATCCCTGCACCGACGCGAAGCGTACGAGCTCGGCGCGGGTTTTCAGCCCGAGCTTCTCAAGGCCGCGCGCCTTGTATGTTTCGACCGATTTGACGCCGACATCGAGCCGACTCGCCGTTTCCTTGTTGGTGAAGCCGAGCGCCGCGAGCTTGAGGACTTCCGCTTCGCGGTCGGTCAGCTCAGCGGCGGCCGTTTTTCTCCCAACTCCGCCGCGCCGCGCCGGACCGGCGTCGCCGACCTGGTTCGCAATCGCCGGATCGACGTAAAGGCCGCCGATAAAAACGGCACGGATGGCCGGAATGAGATTTTCCGCAGCGGAGCGCTTGAGCAGGTAACCTCGCACGCCCGCCGCCAGCGCCTGATTGAGATACGCACGATCCTCATGCACGGTGAGCAGCAGCGATCGCACGCCGGGCAGTTCGCCGGCGAGCCTGCGAGCGACGACCAGTCCATTGATTCCCGGCATAGAGATATCGAGAACCGCGACGTCGGGTTTGACATCGCGGATCAGCTTGAGCGCCGCCACGCCGTCCGGCGCCTCGCCGACGAACTGCATGTCGGCTTCGGCCGTGACAAGGTTGCGCAGGCCCGCGAGCATGATCGGGTGATCGTCGCTGAGCGTGATTCGGATCGGGACGCTCACGCGATCATACTTTCGCGTGCGACCGGGATGCGCGCAAACACCGTCGTGCCGCTCCCGACGGAGGACTCGATCTCGAGATCGCCGCCAATCAGCGCCAGCCGCTCGCGCATGCCCGCGATGCCGAGGCCCGTACCGAAATGGCGGTTACCGGCCACGCGCTCGGTTTCGAAGCCGTTTCCGTCATCGGCGACCGACAGCCGCAGGACGCCGTCGCTCCAGCCGATCAGGATGCTGACCGACGTCACCGCCCCGGCATGCTTGACGATGTTGGTCAGGCTTTCCTGCACCACGCGATACAACGCGGTCCGCACTTCGTCGGGCACGCTATCGAGCGCGACATCCTGGCAATGGAAGTCGGCAGGGACGCCGGTCTGCGCGCTCCACTCCGATATATGGTCGGCGACCGCAGCCCGCAGCCCGAGCTCGTCGATCGAGGCGGGCCGCAGCTGCCAGGCGACGCGGTGCAGATCCTTGCCGATCCGGTGCAATTGCTCGCGCAAGGGTCGCAGGCGTTCGCGCCCGTCTCCGGCGACCGCGGGCTCGATATTCTTGAGCTCGAGGAGGGCGGCAGCGAGCGTCTGGCCGGTCTCGTCGTGCAGATCGTGCGCCAGCCGCAACCGCTCGTCTTCATGCGCCTGCATGATGCGGCGGCGCAGATGGTCGCGATCCGCGACGGCTGCCGCAAGCTCGGCTTTGGCCCGCTTGCGCGCCGTGATGTCCACGACGATGGCCATGATCAGCTTGCCGCGGAGCGTCGCGATCGGATTGAGGCCGATTTCGATCGGAAACTCGCTGCCGTCCTTGCGCAGGCCATAGAGCTCGCGCCCGGCACCCATTGGCCTCGGGGCGGGCGCTCGCGAATAGTGCCGCCGCAAGCCTGCATGCGATTGGCGATTGCGCTCGGGCACCAGGATTTCCAATTGCTGTCCCGTCAACTCCCCCGGCGAATAGCCGAACTGCGTCTCCATCTGCGCGTTGGCGAGGACGATCACTCCGCCGCCGTCGGCGACGACCACGCCGGTCGACGCCGAGTCGAACAGCACCCGGAATTCCTCCTGCGTCGGCGCGCGGTCGATGCTGAGCGCGCCTGACGATTGCGACAGATGGCCGCCGAAGCGATGCGCGAGCCACATGGCGACGACGAGCAGCGCCGCTGCGCCGATCCCGTAGCCCGCCGCCCACAGACGCAAAGGTTGGGCGATCAGCGATTCGGGGATGCCGACGCACACCAGCCAGTTTGCGCCAGCGGCGCGGCGCCAGTGCCATTGATAGGCGATCCCTTTGTGATCGGCGGCCCGGTTGACGCCCGCGCCCAGCGCGCGATCCGGCAAATCGGCGTGCAGCCTCACGCCCACGAAGTCCTCGTGCTGGCGCGAACGCGCGATCACGACATTGCTTCCGTCGATCAGCGTCACCACCAATTCAGAAGGGACTTGCGCCTGCCCGATCAACTCCGCAAATCGCGCGGCCGCAATGCCGGCCGCCAGGATGTAGGCCACTTCGCCATCCTGGATCACCGGAGCCAGCACGCTGACGGCGCGACGCTTCGACAGCCCACCCAGAAACAGATCCGACACGACGAATTGCTGAGTTTTCAGGACCTGCTGCGCAGCCGCGGCCGCCTCCGGATTCATCCCCGCGGGCACCGGTTTGTCGCCGGGAATCGCCGTGTTGGCGACGAGAAGATTGCGGCGCGGATCGTGCAGCACGATATGGATGCCGAGCTGTTGCGCCACCTCGCTGGCCTGCACGCGGAATCCCTTCAAGTCGCTGACGCGCAGGAAATGCGAGCTTGCGAGCGCCACGAGGACGCTCTTGGCGACAACGATCTCGTGATCGACGAGCGCTGTGATCCCCTGCAATTCCTGCTCGGCCTGCCGCTCGATCAGCGAGCGTTCCGACGCCGCCAGACGCGATACCAGCCAGAACCCGAGCAGCAATATCGGAATGAGGGTGACGGCGGTGACCGTCACCAGATAGGCGCGCGCCGAATAGCCTTTTCGACGGGCATGTCGAACGAGGCCTCCCAAATTCATCAGTCGCGGCTTCGCAACGGCTTTGGTTCGCACGGATCGTTCAATAGGCCTCATCGATCTCATCTCGTGCCGAACGAATCCGGCGATGGCGACCGAGACTATCATGAGCCGCGGCCACCGCCGTGGCGCATGACAGGAAGCGGTTACACGAGCGACTAGAGTCTCGATCCGATTCAATTGAATCGGATCAGACTCTAGATTCCCTTATTTGTCGCGCAATCTTGCGGCGAACCGGTTTCCACTTCGCCGGATTGCGCTCTAGTGTCCCGATTCCGAAGTTCGCTTCATTCCGCGGCGCCCTCGCCAGCGAACTTCGGAATCGAAGGACACTAGCAACGTTATGATTCTAGTGTGGTTTTGGTTCAGAAATTCCCTTGGCGGATTCGCGGCGAGAATGAAGGGAATTTCTGAACCACCACTAGCGAGCAAACAACATCGCGCCGTGTCAGGTTAAACCTGACATGGCGGTGGGCGCATCCGGGAAACTACTTAGGCGGTGCATCGCGCCTCCTGTCAGGAGAAACCTGACTCGTTAAGGCTCGCAACAGGAGAAACTGCTTCTTGTGGGTCAAGCGTGTGCGGGTGACCCATGAGCAAGACATTCTTCAATCGATTTCGGACGCAGCTTTCGCCCTTCACACGGGATGCCGCGGGCAACGTCATGATCACGTTCGTCCTCGCGACCATTCCAATCATCGGCTTCACCGGCGCCGCGATCGACTATAGCCGCGCGAATTCCGCAAAGGCTGCAATGCAATCCGCGCTCGATTCCACCGCCCTTATTCTTTCAAAGGAAGCGCAGTCACTCACGTCCGCGCAGCTGAACGAAAAAGCGAAGAATTATTTCCTCGCCAACTTCAATCGTCCGGAAGTCCAGAACATCGTCGTCACGCCGACGTTCACGCAACCGCAATCCGGCAACTTCACGCTCGATATGAAGAGTACCGGCACCGTGAAAACGACTTTCACCGGTATCTGGCAGTCGGCGCTCTCCATCGGCGCCAAGTCGCAGGTCAACTGGGGCATGAAGAAGCTCGAGCTGGCGCTCGCGCTCGACAATACCGGATCGATGGCCTGGTCCAACAAGATGACCAACCTGAAGAAGGCGGCGAAAAATCTCCTGACCACGCTCAAGAAAGCGGCGCAGAAGGATGGCGACGTCAAGGTTGCGATCATCCCCTTCGATACCACGGTCAACCTCGGCACGAGCTACAAGGATCAGCCCTGGTTCGATACCGATTCGATCGATTGCAACGGATCGAAGAAGGGGGCGGGTTGCACGCCGTCCAACTGGAAGAATTTCTGGGAAGGCTGTGTGCGCGACCGCACCTATCCGTACGACACGCAGGACAACGCGCCGGACAAGAGCAAGACCGCGACGCTGTTTCCGGTCTACGATTGCGGCTCGCTCGCGATGCTATTGCCGCTGACCACGAACTGGACCGCGCTCAACAGCAAGATCGATTCAATGCAGCCGAACGGCAACACCAACGTGACCATCGGCCTCATTTGGGGCTGGCACGCGTTGACCGCCGGGGCGCCGCTGTCGGAGGCGTCCACGCCGAAAACCGATCTCGACAAGGTGCTGATCATCCTCACCGATGGCACCAACACCGAGGCGTGGAAGAATTCGAACAATACCAAGGTGACGTCCGCATCGGCGATCGACGCGAGAACCAAACTCGCCTGCAAAAACATCAAGGCGGCCAACATCAAAGTCTATACGATCCGTGTGATCGACGGCAACGCGAGCCTGCTATCGAGCTGTGCGACCAACCCCACGATGTACTATGACGTGCAGGACGCGAGCCAGTTAAACGGCGTGTTCAGCGCCATCGCGCAAAATCTGGCGAACCTGCGCCTGGCCAAATAACATGGCGACGCGTCAAGGGGCCGCCGATCCTTTGTGACAAAAATGGCCGGACTTTCGTCCGGCCATTTTCAATTCGTACTGCGCTTGCTCTTTCGTTTGTCGCGCAATCATGCGCCGAACCGGTTCCCACTTCGCCGGATTGCGCTCCGTTAGTGCGCAGGCAGCGAGGCCTTCGGCGCGGCGCTCGCTGCGATCGCCGCCGGCGTTTCCATCGCGGTGACCTTGTTCTTCACCGCCTTCTGCA
>CAYJNT010000150.1:0-6570 GCA_964370945.1 uncultured Hyphomicrobiales bacterium
CGAAGCGCCAACGGGTCCGCGCGAAGCGCGGCCCGATGACAGGCTCCGCGCGAAGGCGGATCCGCCGGTCTGCGATGAAGCGAAAGAACGCGCGCAAGTCGGGTCTACCCGACTTGCGCCTTCCAAGAGGCTGATCTCGGGTAAACCCGAGATCGGTGCGCGCGAGACCGGCGTCAAGCAATGACCGATCTCACCGCGCTGACCATCGCGCAGGCGCGCGATGCCCTGACCAGGAAAAGCATCACCGCCGCCGAGATCGCCGAGGCGCATATCGGGGCGATCGAGAAGGCGCGCTCCCTCAATGCCTATGTGCTCGAAACCCCCGACATCGCGCGCGCGATGGCGAAGGCAAGCGACGCGTGCATCGCGGCGGGCAAGGCGGGTCCGCTCGAAGGCATTCCGATCGGTGTGAAGGATTTGTTCTGCACCAAAGGCGTGCGCAGCACGGCGTGCTCGCACATCCTGGACAATTTCATTCCGGCCTATGAATCGACGGTAACCGCGCAGCTCTGGCGTGACGGCGCGGTGATGCTCGGCAAGACCAACAACGACGAATTCGCCATGGGCTCCTCGAACGAAACCTCGTTCTTCGGCCCGGTGCAATCGCCGTGGCGCCGGCAGGGTTCGAATACGCCATTGGTGCCCGGCGGATCGTCCGGGGGATCTGCCGCGGCGGTCGCCGCGCGGCTCTGCCTCGGTTCGACCGGCACCGATACCGGCGGCTCGATCCGCCAGCCGGCGGCCTTTACCGGCATCGTGGGAATCAAGCCGACCTATGGCCGCTGCTCGCGCTGGGGCATCGTCGCCTTCGCGTCCTCGCTCGATCAGGCCGGACCCTTTGCACGGGATGTGCGCGACGCCGCGATCCTTCTGCGCTCGATGGCCGGACATGATCCGAAAGACACCACGAGCCTCGACCGCCCGGTGCCGGATTACGAGGCCGCCGTCGGCCGCTCGGTCAAAGGCATGACGATCGGAATCCCGAGGGAATACCGCATCGACGGGATGGCCGCCGAGATCGATACGCTGTGGGAGCGGGGCGTCGAATGGCTGCGCGCGGCCGGCGCCGAGATCGTCGAGGTCTCGCTGCCGCACACCAAATACGCGTTGCCGGCTTACTACATCGTCGCGCCCGCGGAGGCCTCGTCCAATCTCGCGCGCTATGACGGCGTGCGCTACGGCCTGCGCCAGCAGGGCCGCGATATCACCGGCATGTACGAGGCGACCCGCGGCAAGGGCTTTGGCAAGGAGGTCCGCCGCCGCGTCATGATCGGCACTTATGTCTTATCGGCCGGCTATTACGACGCCTATTATCTGCGCGCGCAGAAGGTCCGCACCCTGATCAAGAAGGACTTCGAAGATTGCTTTAACAAGGGTGTGCAGGCGATCCTGACGCCCGCGACGCCGTCGGCCGCGTTCGGCATCGGCGAGAAGGGCGGCGCCGATCCGATCGAAATGTATCTCAACGACGTCTTCACCGTGACGGTGAACATGGCGGGACTGCCGGGCATTTCGGTGCCGGCCGGCATGTCCGCGGAGAACCTGCCGCTCGGCCTGCAGCTCATCGGCCGCCCGTTCGAGGAAGAGACGCTGTTCTCGCTCGGTCATGTGATCGAGCAGGCGGCCGGGCATTTTACGCCCGCGCGGTGGTGGTAGCGTCCTTTCCTAAAGCTGCGGTTGCAATTGCCAGCATTTTAACGTCCCGAAGCGTCGCCCGCGCAGCACTTGCCATTGGGCGACCGCACCTTTCGTGCCAGAATTTCCAAAAAAGAATCGGGGAACGCATGGAAAGGATTGACCGTGACTTCGGAGGAAATACGCGAACTCGTTCGCAAGTCCTATGCCGTCTATGACAGCGGCGATCGAAATTTCATTGTTGATTTATTCGACGACAATATTGATTGGAGATATTACAGCTCACCCGAGGCGATCCCGTTTCCCAACCACATCCGCGGCAAGCAGCAGGTTCTGGTGGCCCTGAAAGCCATCGACGACCTGTTCGAGATCGTCGGCAACAATCTCGAACTGATCATGGTCGACGACGACCGCGCGGCTGTGATCTGCGATCAGAAGGTGAGGCAGCGGGCGACCGGGCGTATGATCAGAACCAAGGTTGCCGCATTTCATCGCTATCGTGATGGCCGGCTGATCGAATACACCGCCTTCGCCGACAGTCTCGATATCATGCAGCAGACGCTCGGGCGCCTGATCGATCTGCCGGAGATCTATCCGCGCTGACATTCCGCCGGGATGACACGTTGCAGCAAAGACAATCGCGGTGAGGGGCCCGCGTGCATTGACAGGCATTATTCTGTTAGGTTAAGTTAAATTACTTTTCTTAAATACAGGTTTGTTTCGTGGGCAAATACGATCCGCTTGGCGAATATCTGCGCAAGCAGCGCAAAGACTTGGTTCCGATGACGTTCCGGGACATCGAGAAGCTCATCGGTTCGAAGCTTCCGCGCTCCCGCCGTTACCCGGCTTGGTGGAGCAACAACCCGTGGAACAATGTCATGACCAAGGTCTGGCTGGATGCCGGCTATATGACGGAACAAGTCGACGTATCGGGCGAGAAAATCGTTTTTCGTCGGGTCGCTGACGCGCGCACAACGCCAGCAGCTGTCCAGAAAAGGGACGCAATCGATCATCCGCTGTGCGGCTGGTTGAAGGGAACGGTTCAGATTCCGCCGGATGTTGATCTCACGCAGCCTGCGGACCCCGACTGGGCCAAGAGCACGAACGAATGAGCGCGCCGCTTCTTCTGGACACGTGCGCGGCAATCTGGATCGCGAATGGCCAAGCGATTGAGCAGCAGGCGAGGCTGGAGATGACCGAAGCGATCCGTTCGGGCTCGACTGTTTATGTCTCCGCGATCACAGCGTGGGAGATCGGGCTGCTGGTCTCGCGCGGCCGCTTGAATCTGCTGCTCCGGCCCGACATCTGGTTTGAACGATTGCTGCAGGCACCCGGCGTTCAACTTGCCGAGTTGTCGTATTCGGTGCTGATCGCGTCGTCGTTCTTGCCGGGAAAGCCGCCGCGCGATCCGGCGGACCGAATGATCGCCGCCACCGCCCGGGAGTGTGGATACCGCCTGATGACTCGCGATCGGCCGCTGCTGGATTATGGTGATCAAGGCCACGTCCAAGTCATATCGTGTTGAGGCTGCAGCGATGACGCCCAAACAATTCGCAGATTCTGTTTCAGACGCCGCGCCGCCGACCGATCTGACGCCGCCCCTCGAAGCGCTCTGGTGGGCGGCGAAAGGCGACTGGGACAAGGCGCACAAGATCGTCATGAATCAGGAAACCGCCGAGGCCGCCTGGGTGCACGCCTATCTGCATCGCGTCGAGGGTGACCTCCCGAACGCGCGCCATTGGTATGCCCAGGCCAAGCGAGACGTCGCGAGCGGCGCGCTCGAGGGGGAATGGGCGGCAATCACGGCGGGCTTGCTTGTGAACAACTAGCGGCGGTCACTGGCAACCATCGCGCGAAGGGTGCCTAATTCATCCGGCGAGGTTGCAATGGGATCCGACGACACGCGCGCGGTCGTGAATGGCCTTTACGACGCCTATGCGCGGCGCGATTTCGACCGTGTCGCGCCTTATATTCATGACGACATCAGCTGGGTCATCTACGCGCCGCGCAAATTGTTCGGTTTTACCGGTCCGCGGCACGGCAAGAAGGCGGTGCTGGAAGCACTATCCACCATCGCAAAGGAATACGCGATCGAAAGCTATGTTCCCAAAATCACCATCGTGGATGGCGATCGCGCGGCGGTGCTGTCCGATGTGACCTTCATGCAGCGTGCCTCCGGTCGCGTGTTGAATTTTCGGATCGCGGATGTGATGCGCCTTCGCGACGAGCGGATCGTCGAATTCGAGGAATTCATCGATTCCGTCGACGTCGCAGAGCAGGCGCTCGGCCGGCATATCGATCTGCGTTGACCGTTTGCAGCGCGAAAACGCCGTTGCAGGGCCGGGCTCCACCCTTCATAAAGGCGCCGAACACGCACATGGTTTGAGTGATGAGCGCGACCGCGAAAGCCTCAAAACTGATCAAAGGCGCCGACGGCGGCTGGGAAGTCGTGATCGGCATGGAAGTCCACGCCCAGGTCACCTCCAGGTCCAAGCTGTTCTCCGGCGCGTCGACCGAATTCGGCGGCGAACCCAATTCGCATGTGTCGCTGGTCGATGCCGCGATGCCGGGCATGTTGCCGGTGATCAACGAGGAATGCGTGCGGCAGGCCGTGCGCACCGGCCTTGGACTGAATGCCAGGATCAATCTGAAATCGGTGTTCGACCGGAAGAATTATTTCTATCCCGATCTGCCGCAGGGCTATCAGATCAGCCAATACAAATCACCGGTGGTGGGCGAGGGCGAAGTGGTCGTCGACATGCCGGACGGCGAGGCCGTCACCATCGGCATCGAGCGGCTGCATCTCGAGCAGGACGCCGGCAAGTCGCTGCACGACCAGCATCCGTCGATGTCCTATGTCGATCTCAATCGCTCGGGTGTGGCGCTGATGGAGATCGTGTCGAAGCCGGACCTGCGCTCGTCGGACGAAGCCAAGGCCTATATGACCAAGCTGCGCGCGATCCTGCGCTATCTCGGGACCTGCGACGGCAATATGGAGGAAGGATCGCTCCGCGCCGACGTCAACGTCTCGGTCCGCAAGCCGGGCGCGCCGCTCGGCACGCGCTGCGAGATCAAGAACGTCAATTCCATCCGCTTTATCGGTCAGGCGATCGATTTCGAGGCGCGCCGCCAGATCGAGATCCTGGAGGAAGGCGGCACGATCGACCAGGAGACGCGGCTGTTCGATCCGGGCAAGGGCGAGACGCGGTCGATGCGCTCCAAGGAAGAGGCGTATGACTATCGTTACTTCCCGGACCCGGACCTGTTGCCGCTCGAATTCTCGCAAAGCTATGTCGATGACCTGAAAGCGCATTTGCCGGAATTGCCGGACGGCAAAAAGGCGCGCTTCATGTCCGATTTCGGCCTTGCGGCTTATGATGCCGGCGTCCTGACGACCGAGCGTGAGACCGCCGAATTCTTCGAAAGCGTCGTCAGAACGCCGGGCGGGGCAATGCGCGACGCCAAGGCGGCGGCGAACTGGGTGATCAATGAGCTCGCCGGCCGCCTCAACAAGGACGGCAAGGGGATCGAGGCGTCGCCGGTCTCGGCCGCGCAGCTCGGCACGATCCTGGATCTGATCGGCGAAGGCGTGATCTCCGGAAAGATCGCCAAGGACTTGTTCGAGATCGTCTGGAGCGAGGGCGGCGATCCGCGCGCTATCGTCGAGCAGCGCGGGATGAAACAGGTCACCGACCTCGGCGCGATCGAGAAAGTGGTCGACGAAATCATTGCAAAGAACCAGGAAAAGGCGGCGCAGGTGAAGGAAAAGCCAGCCGCGCTCGGCTGGTTCGTCGGCCAAGCGATGAAAGCCTCGGGCGGCAAGGCCAATCCGCAAGTCCTCAACGACCTCCTGAAGAAGAAACTCGGTCTCTGACGCGCCAACGGGGCGTGCGGCGCTGCGAATTTTCGCAGCTCGCGCCTCTCAAATTGTGCGGCCACGTCCGATTGCGACGAAAAATTTACCATGTTGCGTCGCCGGTGCGACGCGCACCGACACCTGATCTCGGGCTCACCCGAGATCAGCACGTTAACTGGCGCAAGTCGGGTAGACCCGACTTGCGCGTTCGCCCGCCGGCATCAGCGAAGATGGGACATGCGCGCGACGTCGTCGCGCCGTCACGCACGAGCGTCCCTCGAACGGAAAAAATCGGGATCGCAGGCGACGAATCCGGTCGAGACGACCTCACGACGACGCGGTTTTGGTCCGGCGACGCGCGCCAAAGCCGAATCAGTTGGCGACCGATTCGCTCGATTCTGATCGATTCAGCCTCGCGCGAAGGCTCCAAACGACGTTTTTGTGAAAAAAATTTTCGGCGCCTCCAAAGCGCAAGATGAACGCGATCGGCGGCGAAAAAATCGCGCGGCGATGACGACAAGAGCTGCGTCACACACCGCCAAGCGAATTTTCATGACGCGCAAGAAACCCTTATTCCATCGTTGTTTTTGTAATTTCGTTTTTTGCGCGCGCGATTTCATTTTCAAAATCGATTTGCGTTTCGCGCGCAGCGATCGCGCGCGCGATGACGCGCGTCGTCGCGCCGAATTTGCGCGCGCGCGTACACCTTTCGTTAAGTGGAGTCGCGGTTTTTTGCATTGTGCTGTAGTAATCGCAGTGCAGTGCTGTCGATTCGCGATGGCACGAACTTGCTAACGCCATCTCTCATCACAGCTAGGAGGGCATTCCATGGCCAAGAAGCGTAAGACGAAGACCAAAGCTTCCGCGAAGAAGACCGCGAAGAAGACGAAGCGCAAAAAGAAGAAGTAAGGCATAACGCCGCTTCACGGTCCCGACTGCGACGCAGTCGAAGGATCGCGTCATACAAGCCGGCGGCGCGCAACTTCGGATCGCTTCACGCGCTTTCGTGACCGCGACGCCGGCTTGAAGACGACGAGGGCGTGGGGGGGGGCGCCCAATATGGCCGCCCCCCCCCGGGG
>CAYJNT010000150.1:6580-8524 GCA_964370945.1 uncultured Hyphomicrobiales bacterium
GTGTGGGGGTGGCCTAAAAACACTTGCCGCGCCCACGCCCTCAGTCTTTTTGGAGCTCTGTTTCGAACGTCAGCGCGAGCGTCGGGACCCAGTGTGGTGGTTTAGAAGTCCCCTTGCTTCACGCGGCGAGTCCGTTAGGGGACTTCTGAACCAAAACCACACTGGAATCTTTACAATTCTAGTGTCCCTTTGAATCCGAAATTCGCTACTGCAGTCGCTGCAAATTCAAGCGAACTTCGGATTCAGGACACTAGGCGGCCTTCTCTTTCAGGCGCTTGTTGCACGCGCTGTAATATTTCGGCCAGGTCATTCCTTTCTCGACCTTTTTCGCCGCGCGCATCTCCTTCCACTCGTCGCCGCATTGCTTCTGCCGCGCTTGCGCTGCCTTGCGATCGGCGCGCGCCTTCGCCTTCTTCTCCGCTTTGGCGGTCTTCTTCTCGTCCGCCGTGGCCGACGACGTCTGTGCGGCGACCGGAAGCGAAGGGATCGCGACGACGAAAGCGGCAAACAACGCGGCAGCGAATGCAACGTTCTTGGACATGGGCATCATTTCCATACGATCGGCGGCACCTGGATCGGCCGCTCGGCCGCGACGATAATCGGTTCATTTTCCCGCCGCCATCCGCCTTCGCCATCCGCCTACGCGCTGCGCGCTCCGGCGCGACCGACCGCGCCAGAGCTGTGAAGTAGCGACGGCGGGTTCGCCAAGGCTCCGGCGGGACGGGCCATGTCACGCCGTAGCGTCCGCGTAGGCGGACGCCACTGCATGGCTCGTCCGATGAAAGAACATTGCAGGGCGCGGGGAGGGATCATAGGTCTTTCGTCCGATCATCACTCGCGGAGTTCGTCATGGCGCGCGCCAAAACCAAACCGAAATCGAAGGCAGGGAAGAAGAGCGCGGCCGCGAGGAAAAAGCCCGGCCTGTCGCGGGCCAGACCGGTGGCGAAATCGTCAGCAAAAAAGAAGGCCGCTTCGCCCCGGCAGCGGCCGATCGAGCATTATTACTGGCCGACCCCGAATGGCTGGAAGACCGCGATCATGCTGGAGGAATGCGGCCTTCCTTACACATTGATCCCGGTCAACATCTCCAAAGGCGACCAGTTCGAGCCGGATTTCCTGACAATCTCGCCGAACAATCGCATGCCCGCGATCGTCGATCCGGACGGTCCCGGCGGACGGCCGATCTCGGTCTTCGAGTCCGGGGCGATCCTGCAATATCTCGGGCGCAAGACCGGGAAATTCTACCCGAAGGACGAACGCGCCCGGGTCGAGGTGGATCAGTGGCTGATGTGGCAGATGGGTGGCTTGGGCCCGATGGCCGGCCAGGCGCATCATTTCCGCCTCTACGCTCCCGAACAGATCCCTTACGCGATCGACCGCTACACCAACGAATGCAACCGCCTCTACGGCGTGATGAACAAGCGGCTCGCGGACCGGCCCTATCTCGCCGGCGCCTATTCCATCGCCGACATCGCCTGTGTCGGCTGGGCGTCACGGCATGAGCGGCAGGGGCAGGACTGGGCGGAATTCCCGCATCTGAAACGCTGGCTCGAAGCGGTCACGGCGCGGCCGGCGGTCAAGAAGGGAATGAGTCTGCGGGTCGAAGCCGCCTCGCAAGTCGATATGCGCGATCCGGAAGTGCAGAAGGTGCTGTTCGGCCAGCGCGCAAGGTGACGAGACTCATTAAGTTTGTCCCGAGCCCGAAATTCGCTACCGAAGCACTACGCGTGAAAGCGAACTTTGGATTCGGGACATTGGTAGCCACACGACACAGCGGCACAATTTCCTGCTGCAATCGCCGATGCAAGCGCGGTCGTCTCCAACATCATCAGTCTCATTTCCATTTTTGTTTGCGCGCCATCAGTGCGGCGTGAAGGCCCTTCTTCGCTGAAGCTTCGAAGGGCATCCTGCTTCTCTTCGGCGCGTGGGAGTCCTGCGAAGCGC
>CAYJNT010000151.1:0-5897 GCA_964370945.1 uncultured Hyphomicrobiales bacterium
CGCCGCGCGTCGTTCTGATCGTCGGCCGGAGCCGGCAGGATGCGTCCAGGAGCCTCATGCCATGGCGCTCGATCTGTTGTATTATTCGCGAGGCGGAGGGGACCCGGCAGTCGGGTGCATCCAAACTCAAGCGATGGAGGTCCGCCATGAAAGTCAAAGACGTGATGCACAAGGGCGTCGATTGGGTCAATCCGGACACGCCCGTCACAGAGATCGCAAAATTGATGCGCGAGCACGACATCGGCGCAATTCCGATCGGAGAAAATGATCAGTTGGCCGGCATGGTCACCGACCGCGATATCGTCTGCAAAGGGCTGGCACGGGACGGCTTTGATCCCGGCCGCGCCATGGCGCGCGACGTGATGACGTCGGGTATTCACTGCTGCCGGGAGGACGACGATCTCAGCAAGGCCGTGCGGCACATGGAAACACTAAAAGTCCGTCGGTTGCCCGTGATCAACAAGAACAAGCGGATGGTCGGCATGCTGGCGCTCGGCGATGTCAGCAGTTCGGCATCCGGTGATTTGGTCTCCGAGTGCATGAAAGGCGTTTCGGCTCATCATCACTGATGACACCTGTAACGTCGCGCGCCCGGTGGCGGCACTGAAGCCGCCGGGCCCTGGATTCCTTTCTTGGTCGCGCAATCTTGCGGCGAACCGGCTCCCATCCCGGATCAAGTCCGGGACAGGCTTTCGCCGGATTGCGCTCCACGGCGTTGCGGCCGGTCTGCGAACGTGCCGCTTATCCCGAGTAAATCGACGCACCTGGACCTGCCGGCAATTTTTCGCTGAAGCGGCCGTGCCGCGCGCCGGTTGTCAAATGCGCGAACTGTGCATGGCTCATGCGGATCAGGGTCTCGTGATCACCCGCCTCCATGTAGACTTGGGGCTGCGCTTCCAAACTGTCGTCCACGACGAGGGGCAGCCCATAACATTGGCCGACGGCCGGAACTGCGCCATGGGCGCAATCGGGGAACAGCGGGTCGACCTCCGCCTCCTTGGCAAACTGGATGTTGTCGCCGAGCTGCTTGCGTAAATCCGCAAGTTGAATGTGATGCGACGCCGGCAGAACAGCGAGCATATAGTCGCTGCCGTCGCGCCGCAGCACGATGCCCTTGGCCAGGCAATTGCCTGAGATTCCACAAGCCTCGGCGGTGCGGGTGGATGACAGAGTCGGTTCATGCGGGATCACATCGTATTCGATGCTTTCCGCGGCTACGTAGCGTTGAAGTGTGGGTGCGATGGACATAAAGGCCTCCCGGGGCGCGGGTTGAATGCCTCGCATCCGTGCAGGCCCCTTGCCGGCCTGACAGTTGCGCGGCGGACTGGAGCTACGAATAATGATAGTCCGTATGGACGCTGGTTACAACGCGCCGGCGGAGTTCATGGCTCGGTCCCGGTGCGTTGGGGCAGGAGCGTACCGCAGCCCGCTTTGAGGCAATCGCTTCGCTCCAGGCGATCTTTTTGTTTTCTTCGATGGACCACCTGCAGAACCTTTGGGCACGCCCAAAGTTGGAGAATCCATGCAGCGTGTCTTGTCTGTGTGTCTCATCGTTTTCCTCACCGTCATGGCGGCGGCGCCGGCGCGTGCGGAGGAAGAAGCGCCGGCAGCGTCCAGACCGGTACAATTTGAATCGTCCGGTTCGGATGCCGATCGCATCGATCCCGGCGACGCTGCGCCAGCGCCGCAGCCGCAGACGGGCACCGACAAACTCGCAGCACCGAACGCCGGCGGCGCCATGGACTCGATCTGCCTCATTCTGGAATCGGCGGCGGCGGCGAACACGCTGCCGCTCGAATTCTTCGCCCGCGTGATCTGGCAGGAGAGTCGCTTTCGTCCCACCGCGCAGGGTCCGGTCACCCGTAGCGGCCATCGCGCGCAAGGCATCGCGCAATTCATGCCCTACACCGCCGACGAGCGCGGATTGCTCGATCCGTTCAATCCGGTGACGGCGCTTCCCAAGGCAGCGGAATTTTTGCGCGAGCTGCGCGCGGAGTTCGGCAATCTCGGGCTCGCGGCCGCTGCTTACAATGCCGGGCCGGGGAGGGTGCGCGGCGTTCTGGACGGGCGCAGCACGCTGCCGGCCGAGACACGGAATTACGTGTCAGCCATCACCGGCCGTGCGTTCGAGGAATGGGCGGCGCTCGGACGCGAGGGCGGGAAGGATGCGATCGCCAAGCCCACGTCTTGCCTTCAGCTCGCGGCTTTGTTGAAGGAGCAGCCGAGCTTCTTCATCGGCGAGCTCGAACGGCATGTGCGTGAAGGAAACTTGCGTCCTTGGGGCGTGCAACTCTCCGCCGGCTTTTCGCGCGAGCGTGTGCTGTCGGCTTATGCACGGATCGAGAGCCGATATCGCGCTTTGCTGGACGGACGCGATCCCACCATCATCCGTACGCTCCTTCGTTCGCGCGGCACCGGCGGCTTCTATCAGGCGCGGGTCGGCATGGAGACTCGCGCGGACGCCAACAAGCTGTGTCGTGACCTGTCGGCCAAGGGCGCCGCCTGCATGGTGCTGCGCAATTCGCGCGGGGTCCTGGAAGGTTATCGACCCGGCGACGGGCGGTCTCCGTCATGACACGGCGACAGCAGCGGTCGCCGGTTGTTTCGCCACCCGGGCCTCGAACTGCGTGAAGGCTTCCATCGCATGGCTCGCGTACATCACCGACGGGCCGGCGCCCATATAGATGGCCATTCCGAGCGTCTCGCTCACCTCGTCTCGTGTCGCGCCGTGTTCGACCGCTGCCTTGACGTGAAAGGCGATGCAGTCGTCGCACCGCACCGCGACCGCAATGCCGAGCGCGATGAGTTCCTTGGTCTTTGCATCCAGCGCCTTTGAGGCCGCCGCCACCGAGGCCATGCCGGCAAAGGCTTTCATCACCTCGGGCGCCCCGCCGCGCAGGTGATGCAGGAGCGCGCTCAAGTCTTTTGTCTGTTGCGGCCAGTTGGTCATCGGTCTTCCCTGAATTGTCTTAACGCGCATTCGATGCGAGCTAAGCTAGACCGCGCGTGCGGCCACCCGCCTTGATCTCGATCAAGGTCGTGACCTCGCTGCCTTCGCGCTGCCATGGCTGAAAACGAAAGTCGTTGATCTGCGTCATGTTCGCGCCACCCTTCACGATCGAACAGTTCCTCGCGGTCTTCGCGGCATATAACGCGGCGATCTGGCCGGCCGAGGTCGCCGCGTATCTGTTGGGCGTCCTGGCCGTCGCGGCATTGTGGCTGGACGGATGGCTCGGCACGCGGCTGATCTTGTCGGCTCTGTCTGTCATGTGGGCGATGAACGGGATCGGCTATCACTACCTGTTCTTTGCGCAGATCAATCCGGCGGCCAAAGGCTTTGCCGCGCTTTTCGTGCTGCAGGCCGTCCTGCTCGCGGCAAGCGCCGCCATGGCGGGCGGCATTCGATTCAGGGCGCGGCTGAATCTCAGATCCGCGTTCGGCCTGTCGCTCGTCGTCTATGCAATGCTGATCTATGAAGTTCTTGGATACTGGGCCGGCCACGGCCTGATGGGCGGGCCGCTTTTCGGCGTGGCGCCGTGCCCGACCACGATATTCACGATCGGCATGCTGCTGCTGGCGCGTGGCAAGGCGGTCGTGTGGCTTGCGTTCATACCGATCGTTTGGTCGCTGATCGGATTGGCCGCCGCCCTCCAACTTGGCGTGCCCGAGGATTTCGGTCTCGCCGTTGCCGGAATTGTTCTTGTCATCGGGCTCGCGTCAGAATGGTCCAGGCAGCGCCACGCATGAGGGCGCGTCACTTACACATTCGATATCGTGTTGCAGGGCGACGGCGAGACGGTGTTTTTCGACGTTTGAGAGCCGGCCCGGGACCGCGGTCGATTGCGCCCGGGAGCGCCGCCGATATCAAATCTCAGGCTGCGGCCTGCTTTTTGCGTCCGAGCCGCGACAGCATCCGCGGCACTTCGGAGGCAGGCTGCGGCTTGCTGAACAGATAGCCCTGCACCTCGGTGCATCCTTCGGCCCGGACAAGCTCGAGCTGCTCCTTCGTCTCCACGCCCTCGACCGTCGTCGTCATGCCGAGGCTGACGCCGAGCCCCGACACCGCGTGAATGATGGCGATGGCATCCTTGTTCTTGTTGAGATCGCGCACGAAGGACTGGTCGATCTTGATCTTGTCGAACGGGAAACTGCGCAGATAGCTCAAGGACGAGTAGCCGGTGCCGAAATCGTCCATCGAAATGCGCACGCCGAGATCGCGCAATTGGTGCAGGATGGCGAGCGTCGCTTCGTTGTTCTGCAGCAGGATCGCTTCGGTGATTTCGAGCTCGACGCGATCGGGCGCGATGCCGGCGGTCGCCATCGCCGACATGACGGTGGCGACGAGGTTCTTGCAGCGGAACTGGACCGGCGAGAGATTGATCGCGACCTTGACGTCGGCCGGCCATTTGGCCGCCTCGGCGCAGGCCTGCCGCAGCACCCACCCGCCGAGCGGATTGATCAGGCCGGTTTCCTCCGCCAGCGGAATGAACGTTTCCGGCGAAACGGTACCGCGCGCCGGGTGATTCCACCGCAGCAGCGCTTCGAAGGCGCTGATCGCGTTGTGATCGAGATTCATGAGCGGTTGATAGAAAAGCTCGAACTCGCCGGCGGCGACCGCCTTGCGGAAATCGACTTCGAGTGCGCGGCGTTCCTGCATTTTCGTGTCCATCCCGGACTCGAAAAAGCTGAATGCGTTGCGGCCATTGTCCTTGGCGCGATAGAGCGCCATGTCGGCGCTCTTGAGCAGGACATCCGGATCCATGCCGTCATCCGGCGCGACCGAGATGCCGATGCTGGCGCCGATGACGATATCGTGTCCCTCGACGTCGAAGGGTCTTGCCATCTCATCGACAAGCCGCTGCGCCAGCGTGTTGGCAGAGATCGGCTGCTCGGCGTCGGTCTGGATGATCGCAAACTCGTCACCGCCCAGGCGCGCGACAACGTCGCCGTCGCGCACGCACTCCCGCAATCTGCGGCCGACGGCGCACAACAGCGCATCGCCGACCGGATGGCCGAGCGTGTCGTTGACGTGCTTGAAGCCATCGAGATCGAGGCACAGCACGGCGAGCGCGGTCCCTCGCTCGAAATCAGCCAGATGCCGGTCGAGCTCTTCGCGCAGCATGAGGCGATTGGGCAGATCGGTCAGCGCGTCGTGGTGCGCCATGTATGAGATTTTTTCTTCGGAGCGCTTCTGCTCGGTAATGTCGTCGTGGATCGCCACCCAGCCGCCGTCGGCCAGCGGTTGATGCTTCACTTCGATAAATCGGCCATTTTGCAATTGATTGATCTTGACATGCGACACGGCGAGCTCGACCTCCGCAAGGCGCTGCTCGATATATTTCTGGCTGTTCGAGGGGGAATTTCCGGCCGCGACTCGCCACTCCAAAATCGTGCGCAGCGACGTCCCCGGCTTCAGCTGTTCGGGATCGAGCCCGTAGATCCTGGCATATTGAACGTTGCTCACCACCAGTCGCTTGTCGCGATCGAACATGCACAGGCCTTGCGGCATGTTCGCGAGCGCAGCGTTGAAGCGCAGGTTCTGCAGACGCAGTTCCGCTTCGCGCAGTCGCAGCTCGCCGGTGCGCTCGGCGATCGCCGTCTCGAGGTCGCGATTGAGATGGTCGAGCTCCTCGACCATCAGCGATATCGACCGGTCGGTCCGCCGCCGGTCGTGATCGCTTTGCTCAAAAGCGGCACAGACGAGTTGCCCGAGCAGCTCGATATCGACCTCGCCGGTCGGGCTCGTCGCTTTCGCAAGCTGTTTGGCGAAAAGTTTGTGCACTCTGCTTCAAGCCGCTTCGTGGAACGCGGTTACGGTCATGGTCTGGTTGTGCAACTCGCACGCGCCGGACGCCGCGTGCGGGGAAATCTCGCCGTACGAGTAGAAGCCAAGCCGC
>CAYJNT010000151.1:5997-8519 GCA_964370945.1 uncultured Hyphomicrobiales bacterium
CGCGCGCGGAGAATCGTTGGCGCCGACAAGCGTCTCGCAAAATTCCGCGCCGTCGCCGGCGAGCCCGCCGGTCACCGAAATCTCGCGTCCGACAACGCTCGCGATCCCCGCGACGAGTTGGCTGCCATTGACGTTCAAGCCGTCGGACAGAATGAAGATGCCGGCGAGATCGTCCGCCTTGAGCGCACGTCCGATCGAAACGCCGCAGCGGTAGGACCCTTCTGCGCCCGCGATGTCTTCGCAGGCGAGTTTCAGCTTCGTCGCGTCGAAATGGATCGCGAGCGCGGCGATCTCGTCGTCGACGACATCGTCATTGTGAATTTGCCCGCCGGTGCTGCAGCCGACGATATCCGCTTTCGGGAAGATTGTGTGCAGCTCGTCAAAGCGCGCTTTGTCCGCGAGCGCGCGCCGGGCGCCGAAATAGAGCACGAGATCGGTGCTGTCGCATTCGCTGAGATCGCCCGTCCAGGCCCGGGCCGCGCTCCAAGTCAATTCTTTGGCACGCATGCGATGTCCTCCTGCAAGGGGTTGGTGCCCTTCGGATTTCCGATCTTTCGCTACATGAATTTCATAAAGTTGGGGTTACGGCGCGCGCGGCGGAGGCGTCAGATGCGGCAACTAGGCAAGTACTTCGTGCTGCTATAATTGAATTAACGCTAACATATTCGGAACAATCGGACGCAATTCAATCAGGGCAGGTCGTATGCCGACACGTGTTCGTCACCCCAAACTCTGGATCGCGATTGGCGTCGTGGCCTTCACGATCGCGGCGGCGTTCTGGATCACGTCGCAATTCGTCCAGCCGGCGCCGCCGAAAAAGGTCACGATTGCCGCCTCGAGCAAGGACACGCCTTATTACCGGCTGGCCGAGGACTATCAGCGCTACTTCAAAGCGAACGGCATCACGCTTGAAATTCGCGAAACAACGGCCTCGTTCGAGAATCTGAAATTGCTCAACGACGCCAGGTCCGGCGTCGATCTCGGAATTCTTCAGGGCGGGATCGCCAGCAACAAGGACGCACCGGACCTGCGCTCGATGGGGCGCGTGTCCTACGAGCCGCTCTGG
Organism: uncultured Hyphomicrobiales bacterium; assembly: GCA_964370945.1. GTDB lineage: Bacteria > Pseudomonadota > Alphaproteobacteria > Rhizobiales > Xanthobacteraceae > Pseudorhodoplanes. Next base: position 7,064 of record CAYJNT010000151.1, read on the forward strand.
GTTTTCTACCGCGGGTCTGAGCCTGTCACGCGGCTGTCGCAGCTGAAGGGCAAGCGCATCCTGGTCGGCCCGACCGGCGGGGGCACGCATCACCTCGCGATGAAGCTTCTGGCCGCGAGCGGCGTCACGGCCGAAACCGCGACGCTCATCCCGATGCATCTGCCGCTTTATATCGAAGCCTTCGAGACCGGGAAGGCGGACGCGGGTTTCCTCGTGCTCGCGCCCGATGCCAACACCGTGCAGCGGTTGTTCCAGATGCCCGGCCTGCAGTTGATGAGCTTTGCGCAGGCCGACGGTTATTCGCAGCGCTTTCCGTTTCTGTCGCGTCTTGATCTGAAGCAGGGGGTCGTGAATTTCGGCGACAACGTCCCGGCTGAGGATACCGCGCTGGTCGCAACCAAGACCGCGCTGGTCGTGAGGGACAGCCTGCACCCGGCGATCACAAGCCTGCTCGCGGAAGCCGTGCTGGCCGTGCACGCCCGACCGGAATTCGATCCGACCGGCGAGGCAAAGCTGTTCCGGCGGGTCGGGGACTTTCCGATCACCGCCGATCCGGAATTTGCGCTCGCGGACGATGCGCGCCGGGTCTACAAATCCGGTCCGTCATTTCTTCAGCGTTACTTGCCGTTCTGGCTTGCGACGCTGCTTGAGCGAACGGCGATCTTGCTGGTGCCGGCGGTCGGCTTGCTGATCCCGGCGATGCGGATCACGCCGTCGATCTATCCGTGGCTGGTGCGCCGGCGGATCCTGCATTGGTACCGGGAGCTGCGGCGGGTCGAGGCGAGCCTTGGCGACACTGCGACGCCGGAGCAGCTGTCGCAAAAGCTCCGCGATCTCGATCGCATCGACGAAGGCATCCGGGCGACGCCGATTCCGCAGAATTTCTCCGACCAGTTCTATCAGTTGCGCGCGCATATCGACGTCGTGCGCAGACGCGTTGCCGTCATCAGGCCGCTCGCGCGTTAGCATCGGACGCAGGCGGAGAGCGCCACGCCAAAACCATGCGGCCGCCGCAGCCAAGGTCGCGACGACTGCGCAGCCTTGCAAATCCCCTGGCCGGACTATTTCTCTTTCTTGGACTTGCGCTTCATGTCCGCGGTGTGCGCGCGCTTGTAGGTCTGGATGTCCTTGAATTTTCCGGACTTGTCGCGCACCGCGTAGAGCTTGGTGCCTTTGGAGCTGCGGTGCGTGGTGCGTTTGGCCATGGTGTCTCTCCCCCTGGATGCTGAAGCGATTTTGAATTCTGCGCGTCCTGCCCGATGCGTCAATGGGGAGGAGGGGGATTCCCAACGCTTCCGTCGCGGGGCGATGCGCTCGTGTCCCGATTCCGAAGTTCGCTTCATTCTGCGGCACCCTCGTCAGCGAATTTCGGAATCGAAGGACACCAGCAACGTTATGATTCTAGTGTAGTTTTGGTTCAGAAATTCCCTTGACGGACTCGCGGCGAGAATGAAGG
>CAYJNT010000152.1:0-8484 GCA_964370945.1 uncultured Hyphomicrobiales bacterium
TCAGGCGCAAGGTTTCAGGCGTAAGGCATGACGACAGTTACTTTGGATCAAACCGCCGGATTGCCGCGCGCCAGGCCCTGGCTGACGCCATGGCAGGCTTGGGGCGTGATCCTGATCGCGCCTTACATCCTCGTCTTTCTCTTTTTCGTTCTTTATCCGATCGCGTACGGCTTCTGGGTCGCGCGCGATCCGCAGACCTATGTGCATCTGTTCGAGGATCCGGTCTTCGCGCGGACGGTCGTCAACACGATCATTTTCCTGGTCGTCGGCATCAATCTGAAAATGCTCGTCGCGCTCCTGCTGTCGGGATTTTTCGTGCAGACGCGGCCCTGGATCCGATGGCTGTCGGTTCTGTTCATTCTTCCTTGGGCGGTGCCGTCGATCCCGACCATCCTGTCGCTGCGTTTCATGCTCAATCCGGAATGGGGTATCATCAACCAGGTCATCTTCCGGCTCACCTTCGAGGACGGGCCGAACTGGCTGAACGATCCGGCTCTTGCGCTGTCGATGTCGATCCTCGTCCACATCTGGAAGTCGTTGCCGTTCTGGACGCTGATCCTGCTCGCGGCGCGGCTCGCGATCCCCGACGATCTTTATGAAGCGGCTTCGGTCGACGGCGCGACCAGCTTCCAGAAATTCAGGTTCGTCACCTGGCCGTCGATGCAGACGCTCTACATCACCTGCACGATCCTTTCGATGATCTGGACGCTCGGCGATTTCAACAGCGTCTACCTTCTGACCGGCGGCGGGCCGGGCGATCTCACGCACGTGCTGGCCACGCTCGGCATCCGCTATCTGCGGCTCGATCAGGTGGATCTCTCGATGGCCGCAATCGTGGTCGCGCTGCCGATGGTGCTGCCCTTGGTGTTCTTCATGATGAAACGGCTGTCGCGATGAATATTCCTTCGTTCCGCGCCGTCACGACCGAGGCCAAACTCCTCTTGGTCGGCATTCCGGTCTTCATCTGGACCATGCTGCCGATCTATCACCTGTTCCTGTTCTCGATCTCGCCCAAGGAATCCGCTTTTGCCGGCAAACTTTGGCCGGACCATCCGACGCTGCAGAATTTCAGGATCGTTTTCAAACAGCAGCATTTCTATCTGCACAATTTCTGGGAGCAGATGTGGAATTCGGTGGTGATCGCGGTGGCGACCGGCGTCCTCACGCTGCTGATCGCGACCGGCGCCGCCTTCGCCATCAGCCGCCTGAAAGTGAAGGGCGGGCGCGCGGTGATGAATCTCGCGCTGTTCACCTATTTCATTCCGGCGGCGTTCCTGGCCGTGCCGATGTACCGCACCATGGGAATCTACGGCCTGCTCAACAGCCATTGGGCGCTGATCCTCGCCATGGTGACGATCGCCTCGCCCTACGCGATCTGGGTGCTCAAGCAGGCCTCCGACAAATTGCCGCTCGAGCTCGACGAGGCGGCGATCATGGACGGCGCGTCTCCGATGCAGCTGTTCCGGCTGGTTTACATCCCGCTGATGCTTCCGACACTGGTCGCCGTCGGCATTTACGCGCTGCTGCTCGCTTGGAACGAATATCTCTATGCGTTCCTGCTGCTGTCGAAGGATTCCAATCTCACGCTCTCGGTCGCGCTCGGCAACTTCCTCGCCGCCGACGATTCACCGTGGGAATTGTTGATGACCACGGGGCTGATCTACGCGCTGCCACCGGCGGCGATCTATTACGTGTTCCGCCGCTACATGGTGTCGGGCCTGACCGCGGGCGCGGTGAAGAGCTGACGCCGCGCCGGGATCTTGTTCCGCGCGCTGGGTAAAATCAAAGAGCTTCAAGTCGATAGATCGACCTTGCGGCATCTGAATTCGGGCTTGCCCGAGTTCAGCAAGATAGAAGCTCAAGTCGGGCAGACCCGACTTGAGGCGGTGCATTCACTCGCCTGAATATGCGCGCGCCGGAATTGACCGCGCTTATCATATCATCGTACAAGTGAGGGCCGGCTAAGATCAGGCCTTGCCGCCGCATCGGCCGTTCATTTCAAGGGGCCCTCATGAAGACCACCAAGATCACCAAAGCCGATATCGAATCCTCGGTTCTTTCGGTTCCCCCGCTGGCGCGCCGCGCCGATTATGCCATCGACCGCGAGGGCAACGCCCGCATTCTCGCGCATCTGCGCGCCGGCGGCGTCAAGACCTTCATGTATGGCGGCAACGCCAACCTCTACAACATGGCGCCGTCGGAATTCGTCACGCTCTGCGAATTGCTGATCGAGCTGTCGCAGCCCGATGACTGGATGATCCCGTCGGTCGGCAGCGATTTCGGCAAGGCGCAGGATCAGCTGACCTATCTGAAGACCATGCCGTTCCCGACCGCGATGCTCCTGCCGCATCGTTTCCCGGCCACGCCCGCGGGCGTTGCCACCGGCATCCGCAAGCTCGCCGACGCCTACGGCAGGCCGGTCATCGCCTACGTGAAGGACGACGGCTATATCGACGCCGCCCATCTCGGAAAGCTCGAGGCAGACGGCGCGATCTGCGCGGTGAAATACGCGATCGTGCGCGCCAATCCGAAAGACGACCCGTTCCTCGACGACATGCTGTCGGTCGTGAACAAGGACATCGTGATCTCGGGGATCGGCGAACGTCCGGCGATCGACCACCTGACCCAGTTCGAACTCGGCGCCTTCACCTCCGGCAGCGTCTGCGTCGGACCGGCGTCCTCGACCGCGATCCTGAAGGCGCTCAAACGTGGCGACATCAACGAAGCCGCGAAGCTCCGCGAACTGTTCATACCGCTGGAAGATCTGCGCGACGGCATCTCGCCGCTGCGCGTGCTGCACGCGGCCGTGCATCTGGCGGGCATCGCCGATACCGGTCCGCTGCTGCCGTATCTTTCGAACGTCACCGACGCCAGGCAGCTTGCGGATATCGAGCGCGCCGCCAAGGCATTGCTCGCCGCCGACAAGCAGACGCTCGCGAAAGCGGCCTGACACATCGACCGGCTCTCTACGCGACCTATGCCGCCCCGGCTCGCACCGGGGCGGTTTTTCTTTGCCCGCCCACGACCTTGCCCGAAAACCAGGGGCGGCGGACAATCGCCGGGCAGGGCGCGCGGCGGCTGATCCGTGGCTGCCGAAAGCGAGGAATACCCGATGCGAATTCTTGCTCTATGCAGCGTGATCCTTGCCGCTGCGTTGACGCTCGGTGCGCGCTCCGCGCCAGCTGCGCCCTGGTGTTCGACGTATGGCGGCATGAGTTGTGGCTATTACAACTTCGAGCAGTGCATCGCCGCCATTCGCGGTGTCGGCGGCTCTTGCGTACAAAATCCGGCGGAGCGGCCGGCGCCGGCGAAGAGCCGCCGTGACGCAAAGCCGAAACGCGCGCCGGCGACGAAGCCGGCCGACGCCGCCCCGCGCGCCCAGCCATCGCCGTCGCGCGATGCGGCCAAGCCGCCGCCGAAGCCCCCGGCCTCGGCACCGATCGCGGAGCCGCCGCCGTCGCCGGCGCACCAGGCCGTGAAATCATTCGCGGAGGGACGCATGCTCATTCTCTCTGGAAAATACGAGGCCGGAATCGCCGCCATGCTGGCGCTTGGTCGTGACGATCATCCTGACGTCGCGGCGAGCATCGGATACGCGAATAGCAAGCTTGGGCGCCTTGATGAGGCCGGACGCTGGTACGAAAAGGCACTGGCCGCCGACCCAAACCATGTCTCGGCGCTGGCGAATTACGGCGTGTTGCGCGTTCAAGAGGGCGACGTGCAGAAGGCGCGCGACGATCTGGAGAGGATCAAGGCGTTGTGCGGCACCGGCTGCCGGGAATACAAGGAGCTCGCGGACGCCATTGCGGCTCGCGCGCGCTGATTGCGTCTCGCCGTGACCGCGTAACATCCTTTGTCATTCCGGGACGGCGCCAACGGGTCCGCGCGAAGCGCGGCCCGATGACAGGCTCAGCGCCGGACCCGGAATCCAGCCGCACCGATTTTCTTTGTAGTTCTGGATTCCGGGTTCGCGCCACCCCAAGTCGGCTATAGCCGACTTGGGCGAGTTAAAACCGCCGATCTCGGGTAAACCCGAGATCGGTGGCGCGCCCGGAATGACAATTACAGCGCCCCGACCGGAATTTTCAGGTAGCTGCGCCCGTTATTCTCGGGCGCCGGCAATCGCCCGCCGCGCATGTTGAATTGCAGCGCGTGCAGAATGAGCCGCGGCATCGGCAATGTCTTGTCGCGCGCTTCGCGCAGCCGCACATAGGCCTCGCGCGACGGCCTGTCCTTGAAATGGATGTTGGTCGCCTTCTGCTCGGCGACGGTCGATTCCCAGCGCGCCGGGCGGCCATCGCACTTGTAGTCATGGCCGGTGAACAGCCGCGTCTCCTCGGGCAAGGCGAGAATGGCCGAAATTGAATCGTAAAGCGTTGCCGCGCTGCCGCCGGGAAAATCGCAGCGCGCGCTGCCGGTATCGGGCTGGAACAGCGTGTCGTGGACGAAGGCGGCGTCGCCGAACATGTAGGTGACCGAGGCGAGGGTGTGGCCGGGCGAATGCACGACGCGGCCCTCGATCGATCCGATCGAGATCGTGTCGCCGTCGGCGAACAGGCGATCCCATTGCGATCCGTCGGCGGGAAAATCGGGCAGGTTGTAGATCGCCTTCCACAAATCCTGCACCGCGCCGATCTTCGCCCCGATCGCGGCCGGTGCGCCGAGCTTTTCCTTTAGATACGCGGCGGCGGAGAAATGGTCGGCATGCGGATGCGTGTCGAGCACCCAATCGACCGACAGCTTGTTCTCGTCGATATAGTTCAGGATCGCGTCGGCCGACGTGGTGGAAACCCGCCCGGCTTTCTCGTCGAAATCGAGCACCGGATCGATGATGGCAGCGTGCCGGGTCGCGGGGTCCGCGACCACATAGGCGATGCTGCCGCTCTCTTCGTGATAAAAGCCTGTAACGGCGGGGCTGTTCATTCGGAACGACGTTCCAAGATATTCGCTATTCTGAATAAATCATTTTGCGCGTCATTCCGCCATCCACCACAAAGTTGGCACCGGTGACAAATCCGGACCGCTGGCCGTCGAGCAGCAAGGCGGCGATTTCGGCGATGTCGTCGGGCTTGCCGACGCGGCCGGCGGGATGTTGGTCGTGATCCGTCTTGCGCAGCTTTGCGTAATCGCCGGTCTCGATCCAGCCGGGGCTGATGCAATTGACGCGGATGGCGGGGCCGAGGCTGAGCGCCAGCGCGTGGGTAAGGGCGACGAGGCCGCCCTTGGTCGCCGAATAAGCTTCGGTATTGGGCTCCGACATCAGCGCGCGGGTGGAGGCGATGGTGACAATCGCGCCCCTGGCTTTGCGCAACGGCTTCTCGGCCGCGCGGGCGAAAAGGAATGCCGCGGTCAGGTTGACGTCGATCACGCGCTGCCAGTCGGCGAGCGAGAGCCGGCCGACCGGTTTGCGCTTCATGATGCCGGCATTGGAGACGAGACCGTCGAGCCGGCCGAAGGTTTTCACGGCTTTGTCCACGCCGCGCGCGACGGCCGCCGCATCCGCGACATCGCCCTCGATCAGGACGACATGCGGCGATTTCGTCAAGGCGCGGGACAATCCGCTTTTCGGAAGATCGAAAGCGGCGACGGCCCAGCCGTCATTGAGGAGACGTTTGGCGATCGCGAGGCCGATGCCGTTGGCGGCGCCGGTGACGAGCGCGGCGGGACGGACGGAGCGAACCATCACTTCGGTTTCGGCTCGATCGCGGCGCCGGGCTGCGCGGCCCATTCGGTCCAGGAGCCGTCATAGAGGCTCTTTGGCGGCTTGCCGATGGCGTCGAGCCCGAGCCAGAGGATGGCGGCCGTCACGCCGGACCCGCAGCTCGCCACGATCGGTTTGTCGGTATCGACGCCGGCTTTGGCGAACGCGGCCGCGATGCGGTCGGGTTCGACGAGACGCCCGTCCTCGACGATCTCCGAATAGGGCAAATTGAACGCGCCCGGCATGTGCCCGGAAGGCAGCCCGGGGCGTGGCTCGGGTGCCAAACCGGCGAAGCGCTCGGCGGAACGCGCATCGACCACCTGTGCGCTCTTGTCGGCGAGCGTCTGCTTGACCGCAGCGAGATCGGCGACCGCGGTCCGGTCGAAGCGGGTGGTGAAATGGCGCGGCGTGCGCCTGATCTCGCCGAATTCGATCGGGCGGCCCTCCGCCTTCCATTTCGGAAAGCCGCCGTCGAGCACATAGACGTCGCGCACCCCAAAGATGCGAAAAGTCCACCACACGCGCGCGGCCGAGAACAATCCGAGCCCGTCATAGACCACGATGGTGACGCCGTCGCCGATGCCGAGCTGGCGCATCGCCGACGAAAACGCTTCCGGCGAGGGCAGCATATGCGGCAGATCGGTCGTCGTGTCCGCGATCGCGTTGACGTCGAAAAACACCGCACCCGGAATATGCGCGGCGAGATATTCCTCGTGCCCGTCGCGTTTTTGGGTCGGCAGGTAATAAGAGCCGTCGACGACGACGATGTCGGGCGCATCGAGATGGGCGGCGAGCCAATCGGTGGTGACGAGGGATTTGCTCGCCGGCGGGCGTGTGTTCATGTGCGCAAATTCCAATTGGAACAATGGTATTCAGGCGAAATGCTCTATACCAACGCAAGACGGACGCGCCGGTTCTGTTTGCCCTTTTTCTCGATCTGGGTCACCTGCACCGCACCGATTTCTCCGGTGCTTGCGACATGTGTGCCGCCGCAGGGCTGCAGATCGTAGCCTTTGATCTCGATCAGCCGCACGCGCCCGGTGCCCATCGGCGGCTTCACCGCCATGGTTTTCACAAGACCGGGATTGGCTTCCAGTTCCTCGTCGGTGATCCAGCGGCTTGTCACTTCGGCATTGGCGGCGATCATCGCTGCGAGCGCCTCGTCGATCTTGCCCTTGTCGAGGCCGGCTTCCGGAATATCGAAATCGAGCCGGCTTTCCTTCTCGCCGATCGAGCCGCCGGTCACCGGATAGGGCAGGACGGCGGAGAGAAGATGCAATGCCGTGTGCATGCGCATGCGGGCATAACGCGGCTCCCAGTCGATGGCCGCGCGCACTTTGGTGCCGGGAAAAAACGGCGCCGGTCCGCCCGCGGGCACATGCGCGATCTCGGTCTTGCCGGCGTCGGCATAGACGACATTGTCGATCGCGACGGTCTGGCCGTCGGGCAGCGTCAGTGTGCCGCGATCGGCGGGCTGCCCGCCCGACATGGCGTAAAACACCGTGCGATCGAGCACGACGCCGCCATGGCCGGTTACGCCTGCGACAATGGCCTCGCATTCCTTCAGATACGCATCGTCGCGAAACAGACAATCGGTCGCCATCGTTATGCTTTCCTGGTCACGCTTTCACGAACGGCACGGCGATGGCCGATCGTCTTTCAAGCCATGCCGGCACGGGAAGGTTTTTCGAGCGCAGGAAGTCCGGATTGAACAGCTTGGACTGATAACGGTTGCCGTAATCGGCGAGCACGGTCACGATCGTCTTGCCTTTGCCGAGCTCCTTGGCGAGCCGGATCGCGCCCGCGACATTGATCCCGGTCGAGCCGCCGAGGCACAGGCCCTCGTGCTCGAGCAGATCGAAGATGATCGGCACGGCTTCCTCGTCGGGAATGAGATAGGGCTTGTCCACTTTGATATCCTCGATGATCGAGGTGACGCGGCCAAGCCCAATGCCTTCGGTGATGGAGCCGCCTTGCGAGGCTTCCGCCTTGCCGGTCTTGAACAGGTTGTACATCGCGGCGCCGTGCGGATCGGCGACGCCGATCACGATGTCTTTTTTCTTTTCGCGCAGGAATGTGGAGATGCCCGCGATGGTACCGCCGGTGCCGATCGAGCAGATGAAGCCGTCGATCTTGCCCTGCGTGTCGTCCCAGATCTCCGGGCCGGTCGATTCGTAATGCGCCTTGCGATTGTCGAGATTGTTCCACTGATCGGCGAAGAGGACGCCGTTCTTCTCGGACTTGCGCAATTCATCCGCCAGCCGCCGGCCGACATGCTGGTAATTGTTGGAATTGGCGTAGGGGACCGCCGGCACCTCGATGAGCTCCGCGCCGCACAGCCGCAGCATGTCCTTCTTTTCCTGGCTCTGCGTGTCCGGGATCACGATGATGGTGCGGTAGCCGCGCGCATTGGCAACGAGCGCGAGCCCGATGCCGGTATTGCCCGCCGTCGCCTCGACCACGAGCCCGCCGGGTTTCAAATCGCCACGCTTCTCCGCCTCGAGGATCATCCACTTGCCGGCGCGGTCCTTGACCGACTGGCCGGGATTCATGAATTCGGCCTTGCCGAGAATGGTGCAGCCGGTCAGCGCGGAGGCGCGTTGCAGCTTGATCAGCGGGGTGTTGCCGATGGCTTCGACAATTCCGTCGCGAATGTGCATGAAAAATACCCGGTACAGAACAGCATGGAGAACGTAGTGGAGCATGCCCGTTCCGGCAAGGCGGAGGGTGACTGCGCGTTTCGCATGGCATCGTGTGGGTCACAATCCGGCGAACACTGTCAT
>CAYJNT010000153.1:0-8412 GCA_964370945.1 uncultured Hyphomicrobiales bacterium
GCCGGGGCCGGCGGTCGCGGTGAAGGCGCGGGCGCCGTTCCAGGACGCGCCGATCACCATGCCGATGGAGGCGAGTTCGTCCTCGGCCTGGATGATCGCATATTTGGCCTTGCCATCCTCCGACACGCGCAGCTTCCCGCAATGCTTGGTGAAGGCGTCGGCGAGAGACGACGAGGGCGTGATCGGATACCAGGCGCAGACCGTGGCGCCGCCATAGACCGCGCCCAGCGCCGCGGCCGAGTTGCCTTCGATGAAGATGCGGTCGCCGACCTTGTCGGCCTTCTGCACGCGCATCGTCAGCGGGCATTTCAAATTCGCCTTCGCCCAGTCACGGCCGAGATGCAGCGCATGCACGTTGGGGGCGATCAGCTTGTCCTTGCCCTTATATTGCTCGCCGATCAGCTTCTCGATCGCGGCAACGTCCATGTCGAACAAGGCGGAGAGCACGCCGACATAGATGATGTTCTTGAACAGCTGGCGCTGGCGCGGGTCGGAATATTCGCGGTTGCAGATTTCAGTCAGTGGCACGCCGATGACGCTGATGTCGGGCCGGAATTTCGAGGAGGGCAAGGGCTTCGTCGAGTCATAAAGCAGGTAGCCGCCCGGCTCGATCGCCGCCACGTCCTTGTCGAAGGTCTGCGGGTTCATCGCGACCATGAAATCGACGCCGCCGCGCGCGCCGAGATGCCCCGCTTCGGTGACACGGACCTCGTACCAGGTCGGCAACCCTTGAATGTTGGACGGGAAGATGTTGCGCGGGGAGACCGGCACGCCCATGCGCAGGATCGCGCGCGCGAACATTTCGTTGGCGCTGGCCGAGCCCGATCCGTTCACATTCGCGAAACGGATCACAAAATCATTCACGCTTTCGATCGGCATCCGTCACTCGCACTCGCCATCGTAATGAGATATTTCTGCATGTCCCAGGCGCCGGTCGGACAGCGCTCCGCGCATAGCCCGCAATGCAGGCAGACATCTTCGTCCTTTATCATCACGCGCCCGGTTTTCAGATTGTCGGCGACGTAAAGGTCTTGCGTGACGTTCTTTGCCGGCGCCTCGAGGCGGGTGCGGAGATCCGCTTCCTCGCCATTCTGCGTGAAGGTGATGCAATCCATCGGGCAGATGTCGACGCAGGCGTCGCATTCGATGCAGAGCTGGCCGGTGAAGACGGTCTGTACGTCGCAATTGAGGCACCGATACGCCTCGCCGAGCGCGAGCTTGGGGTCGTAGCCGAGTTCGACTTCGGCGCGGATGTCTTTCAGCGCGATCGCCTTGTCGCGCAGAGGCACCTTGAAGCGATGGTCCAGCGTGATGTCGTTGTCATAGGACCATTCGTGGATGCCCATCTTCTGGCTGGAAATCTCGACGTGCGGAAGCGGGCGCTCGACGATGTTCACGCCCGACAGCATGCGGTGAATGGAGAGCGCGGCATCGTGGCCATGCGCGACCGCCCAGATGATGTTCTTCGGGCCGAAGGCGGCATCGCCGCCGAAAAACACCCTCGGATTGGTCGACGCAAAGGTGGCCGTGTCGACAACCGGCATGTGCCATTTGTCGAATTCGATGCCGATGTCGGCTTCGATCCAGGGAAAGGCATTTTCCTGGCCGACCGCGACGAGGACGTCGTCGCAAGGGAAATGCTGATCCGGCTCGCCGGTCGGCACGAGGTCGCGGCGGCCCTTGGCGTCGCGCACCGCTTTGACCTTCTCGAAGGTGATGCCGGTGAGTTTTCCGTTCTCGTGCGTGAAGAATTTGGGCACGAGGTAATTGTGGATCGGGATATCCTCGTGCATGGCGTCTTCCTTTTCCCAGGGAGACGCTTTCATTTCCTCAAAGCCCGAGCGCACGACGACTTTCACGTCCTCGCCGCCGAGCCGGCGGGCGGAGCGGCAGCAATCCATCGCGGTGTTGCCGCCGCCGAGCACGATCACGCGCTTGCCGATCTTGTCGACATGGCCGAACGAGATCGAGGACAGCCAGTCGATGCCGATATGGATGTTTTTCGCCGCTTCCTTGCGGCCGGGCACATCGAGATCGCGGCCGCGCGGCGCGCCGGAGCCGACAAACACCGCGTCATAGCCTTCGGCGAGCAGCGCTTTCAGGCTGTCGATGCGCTTGCCGCCGACGAACGTGATGCCGAGTTCGAGGATGTAGCCACATTCCTCGTCGATCACCGAATCCGGCAGACGGAATTTCGGGATCTGCGAGCGCATCATGCCGCCGGCCTTCGCGTCGGCATCGAACACGGTACAGTCATAACCGAGCGGCGCGAGATCGCGCGCAACCGTGAGCGAAGCGGGACCACCGCCGACCAGCGCAATGCGCCTGCCGTTCCGCTTCGCGGCCGGTTTCGGCAGCAGTGCTTTCACGTCGTCCTTGAAATCGGCGGCGACGCGCTTCAACCGGCAGATCGCAACCGGCTCTTTCTCCACGCGCCCGCGCCGGCAAGCCGGCTCGCAGGGACGGTCGCAGGTGCGCCCGAGGATTCCCGGAAACACGTTCGACTTCCAGTTGATCATGTAGGCGTCGGTGTAACGCCCTTGCGCGATCAGCCGGATATATTCGGGAACGGGCGTATGCGCGGGGCATGCCCATTGGCAATCCACGACCTTGTGGAAGTAATCGGGATCGCCGATGTCGGTTAGTTTCATCGACTCCTCATGCACGTGCCCGAACGCCTCACAATCGGGCCGGCATGCCGCGAAAGCGGCGCCTTGGTTACCTTCAACTCCCCCGGTTCGGCGTGTTTCCACCGAATCCATCGAAGACTTTAATTAGTCGATTTTGCAATTGCCACCGCCGGAGCGCCGCATTCGACGGAAGTAGCAGAGGAAAACCGCAGGTTTGTTGCGCGCTGCAAAAGATTGACAGGATGGCGTTGGGCGGCCATGCGATCGGACATGAATAGCTCGCCTAAATTGGTCATTTTCGACTGTGACGGAACTCTGGTGGACAGCCAGCACATGATTTGTGCTGCAATGCAGCAAGCGTTCCTGGACCACCGGATCGAATGCCCTTCGCGCGAGATGCTGCTCTCGATCGTCGGGCTCTCGCTCGTGGAGGCCTTTGAGCGCCTCTCCGAGGGCGCGCAGCGTTATCCGGTCGAGACCCTCGTCGAGCGCTACAAGGCCGCCTTCTTCGCCATGCGGGCGGCGCAGACCGACATGGAACCGCTGTTCCCGGGCGTGCGCGAGGCCGTCGAGGCGCTGGCGGCGCGATCGGATATCCTGCTCGGCATCGCCACCGGCAAATCGCAGCGCGGTGTGCGCATGGTGCTCGGCCACCATGGATTGATCGATTATTTCCACACCATCAAGACTGCGGATGATGCGCCGTCGAAGCCGCATCCGGGCATGGTGATGGAATGCATGCGCGAGGCCGGTGTGCTGCCGGGCGATACCGTGGTGATCGGCGACACGACTTACGACATCGCGATGGCGCACGCCGCCGGTGCGCGCGCGATCGGCGTCGCCTGGGGGTATCATCCAGTCGCGGACTTGCAGGCGACCGGCGCCGACGAAGTGATCGGAGATGGCGCGCTCATTCCGTCCGCGATCGAACGCTTGTTCACGAGTGTTGTTGTTCCGGCGGCGGAATGACATGCGCGATATCTTCGACGACATCTACAAGCACAACCCGCTCGATCCGGAAGAGTCGGTCCGGCGCAGCACGCGCGTGGATTTGCACAAGCGCTTCTACGAGAAGACGTCGGTGGATGGGCCTGAGGGCGCGTTCGGCATCCTGCTCGACGGCAAGCCGGTGAGGACGCCGGCGCGCCGGATTCTCGCCGCGCCCTCGCGCGCGCTGGCGCAAGCGATTGCCGACGAATGGGACGCGCAGAAGGACGTGATCGATCCGTCGAAAATGCCGCTGACGCGGCTTGCCAATTCCATCATCGACGGCGTGGTCGACACTCCTCGTCCGGTGGCCGAAGAGATCGAAAAATATCTCGGCTCGGACCTCCTGTTCTATCGCGCTGACGGCTCGGAAGGGCTGACCAGGGCGCAGGAGATGAACTGGGACCCGGTGGTCGCCTGGGCCCGCGACGACCTCGGCGCGCGCTTTATCCTGGCGGAAGGCGTGGTGTTCGCGCCGCAGCCGGAAGAGGCGATCAATGCCGCCCGCAAGGCCATCCCGGAGCACCCCTGGGCGCTCGGGGCGGTGCATTCGGTGACCACGCTGACCGGCTCAGCCCTGCTGGCGCTGGCGCTCGCCGCAGGGCGGCTTGATGCCGACGCGGCCTGGAAGGCGGCGCATGTCGACGAGGACTGGAACCTCGCGACCTGGGGCCGGGATGCGGCAGCGCTGGCGCGGCGTACGCTCCGGTTCGCGGAGATGCAGGCTGCAGCGCGGGTGCTTAAGTTCACGATCTCATAGTTTGGTTTAAGAACTTAAAGTGACCCTGAAGGTGCGAATTTGGCTGCCGGTGCCATCATCTCACCACACGGCGAGGCTTTTGACGCGTGATGAATAGTGACAACCCAGCCCGCCGCGACGTGCTCCTTGGCCTTGCCGGCGCCATCAGCGCCTTGGCGCTCGCACCCGCCAGCGCCCAAACTCCGATCGAACTGAAGCCGGACTTCGCCGATGTCTTCCATGACGCGAAGACCGAAGGCGTCTTTGCCGCACAGATCAAAGACCGCCTGGTGATGACCGACGAGGGCCGCGCGCGTACCGGCCACCCGCCGGCCTCGACCTTCAAGATCCCGCATGCCCTGATCGCGCTCGAGACCGGCGTCGTCGCCGACACGGACAAGGAAGTGATCCGCTGGGATGGCGTGGTCCGCGACATCGAGGAATGGAATCGCGACCACACGCTGCGCACCGCGATGCAATATTCGGTGGTGCCGGTGTTCCAGCAGATCGCCAACCGCATCGGCGCCGAGCGGATGAAGCAATATGTCGATGCGTTCGAGTACGGCAATCGCGATATCGGCGGCGCACTTGACCGGTTCTGGCTCGATGGAAATTTGCGCATTTCGGCACTCGAGCAGATCGAATTCCTCAAGCGTTTTTATAACGGCGACTTGCCGGTTTCGAAACGCAGCCTCACGCTGGTGAAGGACATCGTGCCGGTCGAGAAGACCGAGGACGCTGTCATCCGTTTCAAGACCGGCACGGTCGGCAAGGACGGCAAAGCCGTCTTCGGCTGGCTCGTCGGCTATGCCGAGCGCGGCGAGGCGGTGTCGTTTTTCGCGATGAATATCGACATCCACGGGGCGCCGCATCTGGCGCAGCGGCTGGCGATGACGCGTGCGCTCCTCAAGCGCGCCGGCGCGATCGGGTAACGATTTCGGCCGTTCGGCAGGGGTTAACGCCTGGTTCACGCTTGAGGGCGTAGCTTCGCGCATCATCGGATTCGCGCCCGCGATGCCGCCTGTCACCTCTCTGCAAACATTGCTTGCTGCCGCCGGCACGCCGGCCGCGGCTCCCGTGTTGCAGCCGGGCGCGGTGATGCAGGCGATGGTCGCGCAATTGCTCGACGAAATGACGTTGCGGCTGCAACTTCCTGGCGGCGCGGCGCTGGACGTCAAGGCCGATCAGGCGTTGCCGGTCGGCACGCGCGTGCAAATTTTCGTCGAAGGTACGGCTGCGCAGCCGAAGATTTTGTTGACGCCGTTGCCGACGCTTTCGACGCCCGCGGCTGCGAGTGTGCCTGCGGCTCAGACGGCGACGTCGACCAATCCCGGTAGCCCAGCAGCGAACAATCCCGCGCCCGCCAATCTTCCGCCCGCCGCCGCGGTCGTCGTCGAGAACGCCAAGCCGTTGCCCGCGTCGGTGCAACTGGTGCTGCCGGAAACGGCGGTCTCCGCACCGAAACAGGTGCTGCAGGCGGCGGTCACCGCCATGGTGCGTGACGCGGTGTCGAAACAGAACGGCCTGGCGCCGCTGATGACCGATATCGAGGCGGCGCTGGCGCGCCCCGATTTGCCGCCACCGGTGCGCGCGGCCGCGGCGCAATTGCTGGCCTTGCGCGTCGAAACCAATGCGCCGGTCACCGCGCCCGTCATCAAGGCGGCGGTCGTGCGCTCCGGCATCGCCGGCGATCCGGTCACGCTGCAGCCGGCGGCGCTCGCAAGCAGTGGCGATCTGAAAGCCGCGCTGACGACTCTCAAGGATGCGCTCACGAATTGGGTCGTGAAGGAGCAGGGCGCCGATCCGGCTCTCGCGCAACCGAAACCGCAGGCGCCCGCAAGCGTGCCGCTGCCGTTGCCGCAGCGCGCCGTCCTGCCGCCGCCGCATCGGCTGGCGCCGACCATCCCGCAGGCGCCGCTGCCGGCAAGCCTCCCCGAGGAGGCGAGCGCGCGCGAGGCGGCGCAGCATCTTCTTAAAGCAACCGACGGCGCATTGGCGCGTCAGACGCTGCTGCAGATCGCGTCATTGCCCGACGATTCCACAAACCGCGCGGAGCAGGGTCCGCGCCTCACGCTTGATATCGCGCTCAGCGTTCCGCAAGGGACGGGCGTGGCGCAGCTTCGCATCGAGCAGGAGCCCTCGCGCCGGGACGGCCCGGACATCCGCCCGGTCTGGCGCGCGCAATTCTCGATCGACGTTGAGCCGATCGGGCCGGTGCATGCCTCGATTGCGCTGTTCGGCGAGCGCGCCGCGGTCACGCTCTATGCCGAGCGCGACATGAGTGCAGAGAAGCTGCGCGAAGGCCTGCCCGTGCTGGAAGCGAGCCTGAAAGATGCCGCGTTCGAGACCGGCGAGCTTCTCTGCCGTGCCGGCGCGCCTTCTGCCCCAAAGTCTGCGCCCGGGCTGTTCGTGGATCAGGCGTCATGAGCGAAATCCGCCAGCCGCTCGCGGTCGCGCTCAAATACGAGAAGCCGCGCGCACCGCGCGTCACGGCGATCGGCCGCGGCGACGTCGCGCGCCGCATTCTCGAAGAAGCCGAGAAGCACGGCGTGCCGATCTCGGAAAATCCGGCGCTCGCGCAGGCGCTCTCGCATGTCGAGATCGAGCAGGAGATTCCGGAGAACCTCTACCGTGCCGTCGCAGAAGTGCTCACCTATATCCTGCGCGTGTCGGGGCAGATCAGGTGATTGCAGTTATCTGACGTTGTCGTGCCCGGGCTTGACCCGGGCATCCATCGTCCTGCGCAAAGACGTGGATGGCGCCGGAAGTCGGGCTCGCCCGACTTCCGCGCCATTTAAGCGTCTCCGCTACGCTTCACCCGGGCATGACGACCGAGTTTGGCGCACGACCGTCGAATCTGATCCGGCTTTCGTGCTACCAAGCATTCGCGAACGCGGGGCCGCCATGAAAATCACGCTCGACCTGTCGAAACTCGTGGAGGAGGGCAAGCTCACGCCCGCCGACGCCGAGCGCCTGAAAGCGCTCGCCAGGCACGACACCGGCTCGCTCGGCATCAATATCCTGATCGGGTTCGGCGTGATCGCGGTCGCCGCCGGCGCGGTGACGCTCCTTCTCACCATCTTTGACATGAAGCCGTTGCCGGTGGTGATCTTCGGCGCGGCCGTGCTGGCGCTCGGCATCGCGCTCACTGTGACGCGGCAGGCCTCGACCGAGCTCATTGCCCAAATCCTCACCGTCCATCGGTGCGCTGAGCTTTGCCGGCGCGCTGATGGTCTATGACGATGCCTCGCTGCGGGCGGCCACCGCCATCACGATCGTGCTTGCGGCATCGGCTCTGGTGGCGCGATCGAGCCTGCTCATAGCGCTGGCGGTGCTTTCGCTGGCGGCCTGCCTCGGCGCGCGCACGAGCTACCGCCATGCCGTCTATTCGTTGGCGATCCAGGAGCCGACCGTCACCATTGTGCTGTT
The DNA here is from genome assembly GCA_964370945.1 of uncultured Hyphomicrobiales bacterium. Classification (GTDB taxonomy): domain Bacteria; phylum Pseudomonadota; class Alphaproteobacteria; order Rhizobiales; family Xanthobacteraceae; genus Pseudorhodoplanes. The sequence continues at coordinate 7,786 of CAYJNT010000153.1, forward strand.
CTCCGGCCTCGCTTTGGCGGCTTATCTGATCTCTAAACGACTTAAAGCGGATTATGAGCGGTTGGCCATTACAGCCGCGCGCGTATCGATTTTTCTGGTCAATTTCGGCTTCTGGATCGGCTCCCTCTGGGGCGACCGGCTGCTCCTGGGGCGGCACCTGTTCAATCCCGGCTCGATCTCCCCGACCGGCAGCTGGCGGACGGCGGTGGTCATTCCGGACACCGTGTTCACCATCGGCTGGGCGCTGGCGCTGCTCGCGGTCGGCGTCTGGGGCGCGCGCGAGAATAGGCGCTGGGTGGTCAATACCGCGGCCGTGTTCGGCGGCATCCATTTCTATACGCAGTGGTTCTCGATCCTCGGCGCCAATGCGATCTCGGTGCTCGGCGGCGGCATTTTGATCCTGATCTGCGCGATGGCGCTGTATCGATACAACAAGGCCGCGGCCTGACGCCCCTCTCACGGTCGTCATGGCCGGGCTTGTCCCGGCCATCCACGTCTTGGTCGCCGCTCAAGGGAAAGTAAGACGTGGATGCCCGGCTCAAGGCCGGGCATGACGAATTGGGTGCTGTCATGCCCCGGAATGACGGTCCGAAACGCCCGTGCTATGCCTGTTCCAGCCAGGAAAAC
>CAYJNT010000154.1:0-8385 GCA_964370945.1 uncultured Hyphomicrobiales bacterium
CCGCGCCCGACGTACCGCAAACTCGGCGGCGTGGAAAAGCCGAACGACAATCCGGAGAAGATCTGGTCGCTGGTCTGTTTCTTCGTGAAGCGGGATTTCCGCGGCATGGGCGTGAGCGATCGCGTGCTGGAGGCGGCGGTCGCTTACGCGAAGAAGAAAGGCGCGACAATGATCGAAGCGTATCCGGTGACGGCGGACTCGCCGAGCTGCCGCTTCATGGGCTTCGTTCCACCCTTCGAAACGGCCGGATTTAGAGCTGCCGGCCGCGCCGGATCGCGCCGACATGTGATGCGGAGAGCAATCTAGAGCGCAATCCGGCGAAGTGGAAACCGGTTCGCCGCAAGATTGCGCGACAAGCAAGGAATCTAGAGTCTGATCCGATTCAATTGAATTGGATCAGACTCTAGTCCAGCAGCCGCACCAACAGCAGCGCGATCACCGGAAATGCCGTCACCAGCGCGAGGCGCATGATGTCGGCGGCGACGAACGGCAGCACGCCGCGATAGATCGCCGTGATCGGCACGTCGCGCGCGATCGCCGAGACGACAAACACGTTGAGGCCGATCGGCGGACAGGTCAGCCCGATCCCGACCACGATCAGCACCAGGATGCCGAACCAGATCGCGGTTTCCTCCGGCGGCAGGCCGAAATCGAGCGCGGCAACGATCGGGAAAAACACCGGCAAGGTCAGCAGAATCATGGCGAGTTCGTCCATCACCGCACCGAGCAGGATGTAGAACAGCATCAACAGCGCCATCACGCCGAAGGGCGGCAAGCCGGTCGCGCTCACCCATTCCGCCGCCTTCATCGGAAGCTGCGAGCGCGCGAGGAAGGCATCGAACACTTCCGAGCCGAGAATGATCGCGAAGATCATCGCCGAGGTGTCGGCGGTCTGCAGCAGGCTGTCCTTCAATTGCGTCCAGTTGAGCGCGCCTTGCGTGATGGCGATCGCAAGCATCGCCATGACGCCGACACCGGCCGCTTCCGTCGGCGTGAAGATGCCGCCGTAGATGCCGCCGACCACGACCACCGCAACGATGAGGACGGGCCAGACCAGCAGAAAATTCTTGATCCGGTCAGCGCGCGACACCCTGGCATGCGCCGGCCCGGCCTCGGGATCGAGGCGCACGACGAGCGCGATCACGATGCAATAGAACAAGGCGGCGAGCAGACCCGGAATGAGCGCCGCCATGAACAGCTTGGCGATGTTCTGCTCGGTCGTGATCGCGTAGACGACGAGAATGATCGAGGGCGGAATGAGAATGCCGAGCGTGCCGCCGACCGCGATGGTGCCGGTCGCGAAGGAGGACGAATATCTGTAGCGCTTGAATTCGGGCAATGTCGCGCGCGCGAAGGTCGCCGTGGTCGCGACCGACGAGCCGCAGATCGCGCCGAACCCCGTGCAAGCGCCGATTAGCGCCACCGCCATGCCGCCGCGCCGGTGGCCGACAAGGCTCGAGGCCGCGGTAAACAACTTGGTCGAAAGCCCGGAGCGCTCGGCGATGGCACCCATCAGGATGAAGAGCGGAATGACAGACAGCGTGTAGTTCGAGAACAGATAGAACGGCGTTGAATTCATGTAGCTCAGGAACGCCGACCAGCCGGTGAAGTAGACATAGCCGGCGCTGCCGGTGACAAGCATCGCGAGCCCGACCGGCATCCGGTTCGCGATCAGCAAAAGCATCGCAACAAAGCCGAGCCCTGCGACCGCGATATCGCTCATCGTCCGCTCCGCAGGACGCGCAACGCCGTCGCGATGGCGACCAGGGCGAGGAACACCGCCATCGCGGAGCAGGCCGCGATGGCCCAGCCGGTCGGCAGGCCGAGCATCATCGAGACGGTGTTGCTGCGGATCGTGTCCCAGGCGCCGACGCCGAGCCGCCAGGCGATGATGAGCGCCATCGCGACATAGACGATATCCCACAGCGCATCGAGGCCGTTGCGGACGCGCGGCGGCAGTCCCGCTGTGAATGAATCGACGACGATGTTGCCGCGGCGCGATTGACACAACGGCAGGAAGGCAAAAACCGCGACCGCCGTCCCGATCTGTGCCAGCTCGATGTCGCCCGACACGGCGGTGTTGAACAGCCAGCGCAGCAGCACGTTCACGGTCACGGTCGCCGCGACCGCGAGCATCAAAAACCCGCCCGCGACCGCGAGCGGCCGCGTGAAGGCGGCGAGCGGCCCTTCGCGGACCGCCTGTCCGCCCTCACCCGAGGCGTGCGTCATCGCGCCGCTCAGGCGTTGGCGTATTTGGCCAGCAGCGCCTTCGCGTCGGCAAGAAGCTTCTCGCCGTTGAGCCCCTTGTCCTTCGCCTGCTTGAGCCAGGCTTCGGTCACGGGCTGCGTCGCTTTCTCCCAGCGCGCCGCTTCGGCCTTGTCAAGCACGGTGATGGTGTTGCCGCGCTTCCTGACCATCTCCTCGACCACGACCGCCTGCTCGTCCCACATCTTGCCGGCGAGGGTCGCGGCATATTGGCCGGAATTGTCGTCGATCACTTTCTTCAGATCGGCCGGCAGCGATTCATATTTCGGCTTGTTCATCGCAAGCACGAAGGTCGTCGTGTAAAGCGTCGGAGAGCCGCCGACATCGGTGTGGAATTTCACGAGTTCGTGCACCTTGATCGCCGGCACGACCTCCCACGGCACTACGCAACCATCGAGAACTCTTTGCGCCAGCGCCTCGGGCACCTGCGGGATCGGCATCGGGATGCCGTTCGCGCCGAGCGCCTTCAGCGCCTCCCCCGCGAGCCGCGTCGGAGCCCGCAGTTTCAAATTCTTTATGTCGTCGAGCGTCTTGATCTGCTTGTTGGCGTGGACGAGGCCGGCGTCATGCGCCCATACGCAGATCGGATGCACTTCCTTGAACTCGTCGCGCAGATTGGCGCGGTAGAAATCCTGCACCGCCTTGGCGTTCGGGACCGCCTTCTTGTTGGCGACGAACGGAAGCTCGAACACCTCGATCCGGGGAAAACGTCCCGGGGTCGAGCCGGGCAAGGTCCAGACGATGTCGGCGACACCGTCACGCGCCTGATCGAACAGTTGCGGCGGCGTGCCGCCGAGCTGCATGGACGGATAGAGATCGATCTTGATGCGGTTTCCGGAATCCGTCTCCACTTTCTTCGCCCAGGGCGCCAGCAATTTGGCATGCCCGTTCGCGACCGGTGGCAGGAAGTGATGCAGCTTGAGCGTCACCTGCGGCGTCTGGCCGAGCGCGGTGCGCGAAATGGCGGGCGCCGCGACGGCGGCACCGGCGAATTTCAAAAATTGGCGGCGATGGAATCTCATGACGTTCTCCCATGTCGGCCTTTGATCAGGCCGTTGCATTTGCAACTATCTTACTGATTTGCCCGGTCGGGTAAAGCCGGAGCCGCCACTGGTCGGACAATTCAACGAGCGATCAATGATCGTGGCCGTGACGGCCGTGTGCATCGTGATGATGATCATGGCCACCGGAATAGGCGCCGCCTTCCGGCTCAAACGGCGCTTCAATCGTCAACACTTTGGCAGCAAGAGCGTCCGCAAGAGAATTCAGCAGCCGCTCGGTTGCCGGGTCGCGGCGCACGCGCAGGCGGCGCTCATGCAATTGCGCCGGGATGTGCCGGTCGCCGAGATGCCAGGCGAGCTGCGCCATGCCGGCGACATCCGCCGCGCGCACTTCCAGCAACGGCTCCGGCCGCGCGACAATCTCGATCAGTGACCCGTCCTCGAAAACAAGACAGTCGTCGGTCGCAAGGCTCCCCGCATTCGCAATCGCGATTTCGACTTGCGTGCCTTTCAAGCCGGTGAGCGTGCCGCCAGGCGTTCGCCGCTGATCGTAATCGAGCAGCAACGTGTCGATGATCGCGCCAGTGCGCTTCTGTCCGGCGCGAAGAATGGCGACGGCGCGCGGCATTCAGTTGAGACGCTCGGGCCTTTCGCCGCCGTCGGTGTGCAGCTTCGGAGCGACCGCGGTCGCGGCCGTTTCAGTCGTCGCGCCCGGCGATGTCGGCGGCGCGGCAGCGGCGGCCGCCTCGGCGTCCTTGCGCTTATATTTTTGATAGGAGAACCAGCCGAGCGGCAGCGCGCCGAGATAAAGCACCGTGCCTACCGTTAGCACCTCCCACGGATAGCTGACCAGCAACGCCACGAACAGAACAATGGCGACGAAGATCGGCAGCACCATTTCCGGCGGCACGCGCTTGCCGATCCGCTTGCCGGAAAAGACCGGCAGCGTCGACACCAGCAGGAACGACACGAACAGCACGTAGAGGAAGCCGAGGAACGACATCTTCGGCGTGCCGAGCAGATTGAGATAGATCGGCAGCATCACGATGATAGCGCCGGCCGGCGCGGGCACGCCGGTGAAGAAATTCCCGGCCCAGATCGGCTTGTTGGGATCCTCCGCCATCACGTTGAAGCGCGCGAGCCGCAGGCACATGCAGATCGCGAACACGAGGCACGCGATCCACCCCGCCCCGCGCAATTCGTTCAGCCCCCAGAAGTAGAGGATCAACGCGGGCACCACGCCGAAATTGACGAAGTCGGCGAGGCTGTCGAGTTCGGCACCGAATTTCGATTGCCCCTTGAGCAGGCGCGCGAGACGGCCGTCGACGCCGTCAAGGATGGCGGCAAAAACGATGGCGCCGAGCGCCCATTCGAGGCGGCCCTCGATCGCCAGCCGGATCGCGGTCAGACCCGCGCACAGCGAGAGCAGCGTGACGAGGTTCGGCGCCAGGACGCGCACCGGAATGGCGCGAAAGCGCCGGCGGCGAGCTTCGAGGCGATCAGGATCGACCGGCGGAAACATCATGTACTCAATATAGCAAGCCCGGCCCGCCGCCGCCACGCGGCGAAACGCGCAATCGTTAACGCCCTGGTGCGGTGGCTCACTAGCCGATGCGGTAATTGCGGGCGCTATCGGAGGCTTTGAGGTCCGCAATCACGGTCTCGCCGGCGAGGGAGGTCTGGCCCTCGGCGACCAGCGGCCGCGTCCCCTCCGGCAGATAGACGTCAACGCGCGAGCCGAAGCGAATGAGCCCGTAGCGCTCGCCCGCGCCGACCGCCTGCCCTTCCTTCACGAACGACACGATCCGGCGCGCGATCAGGCCTGCGATCTGCACCACGCCGATGCGCGCGCCGGCGGTCGCGACCACCATGCCGCTGCGCTCATTGTCCTCGCTCGCCTTGTCGAGATCGGCGTTGAGGAATTTTCCGGGGCGATAGGCGATGCGCTCGATGCGACCGGCGACCGGCGACCGGTTCACATGGCAATCGAACACGCTCATGAACACCGAGACGCGCGGCAGCGGCCGGTCGCCGAGCTCGAGCTCTTTCGGCGGGATCGCATTGCTGATCAGGCTGATGCGGCCGTCGGCCGGCGAGACCACGAGCCCCTCGCGCACCGGCGTCACGCGCGCCGGATCGCGGAAGAAATAGCAGCACCACAGCGTCAGCGCCGTCCCGATCCAGCCGAGCGGCGACCAGACCCAGAACAGGATCAGGCTCGCGAGCGCAAATCCGCCGATGAAGGGAAAGCCCTCCGGATGGATGGGCGCGAGCTGCGAGCGGATGGACGAAACGACGGACATTGCGGGTTCCTCTTTAAGGCACTCAGGAGCATACCGTGGGGCGGCGAGCAAGCCTTCTGATCCGTCACCCTGAGGTGCGAGCGAAGCGAGCCTCGAAGGGCGACGGCCCGGACAATGGCCGTCATCCTTCGAGGCGCGGCTACGCCGTGTACCTCAGGATGACGGATCAAAGGCCGTTGCCCTGAATCCCTACTCCACCACGTCCACCGGCGCGACCGGGCGCGGCGCACTGGCGGCGGCGGAAATCTCGTCCTCGACCGGCGGCGGGTTGCGGTTCGGTGCAACAACCTCCTCGCCGGCAAGCGCGAGCTTCTCGCGCGCCTCCTCCGCCTCGCGCTGACGATTCCACATGCTGGCGTAAAGGCCGTCCTGCGCCAGCAATTGCGCATGCGTGCCGCGCTCGGCGATCTTGCCGGCCTCCAGCACGATGATCTCGTCGGCGCCGACGATGGTCGAAAGCCGGTGCGCGATCACGAGCGTTGTCCGATTACGGGAGACTCGTTCCAGCGCGTCCTGGATTTCCTTTTCGGTGTGGCTGTCGAGTGCGGATGTGGCTTCGTCAAGAAGCAGGATCGGCGGCGATTTGAGGATCGTGCGCGCAATCGCGACGCGCTGTTTCTCGCCGCCGGACAATTTCAGCCCGCGCTCGCCGACTTCGGTTTCATATCCCTTGGGCGACATGCGGATGAAGGTGTCGATCTGCGCGAGGCGCGCGGCTTCTTCGACTTCGGCGTCGCTCGCCTCCCAGCGTCCGTATCGGATGTTGTAGCGGATGGTGTCGTTGAACAGCACGGTGTCCTGCGGGACCATGCCGATGGCCGAGCGCAGCGACACCTGCTGCACGTCGCGGATATCCTGGCCGTCGATCAGAATGCGCCCGCCGGTGATGTCGTAAAAGCGAAAGATTAGCCGCGAGATCGTCGATTTGCCCGCGCCCGAGGGGCCGACAATCGCAACCGTACGGCCGGGCGGAACTTCGAAGCTGATGCCTTTCAGGATCGGACGCGCCGGCTCGTAAGCGAAGGCGACATTCTCGAAGCGGATACCGCCGGCCTTCACATCGAGCGCTTTCGCATCCGGCTTGTCCTTGATCTCCGGATTGCGCGACAGGATCGTGAACATGGTCTCGATATCGGTGACCGCCTGCTTGATCTCGCGATAGACCATGCCCATGAAATTGAGCGGCTGGTAGAGCTGGATCATCATGGCGTTGATCATCACGAAATCGCCGACCGTGTTGGTGCCGGCGCGGACGCCGTAGGCGCACATCACCATCGTGGCGCCGAGACCGAAGGTGAAGACCACGGCCTGCCCGGCATTGAGCACGGCGAGCGATGTGTAAGCCTGCACGCTCGCTTTCTCGTATCGCTCCATCGAGCGGTCGTAGCGCTGCGTCTCTCGCCCCTCGGCGACGAAATATTTCACCGTTTCGTAATTGAGCAGCGAGTCGATCGCCTTGGTATTGGCGTCGGTGTCGCTGTCATTCATGCGGCGGCGGATATTGATGCGCCACTCCGTCGCGTAATAGGTGTAGACCATGTAGAGCGCGACGGTGAAAAGGATCACCGCGACATAGCGCCAGTCGAACACCCAGAACAGGACACCGACGATCAGTGCGAGTTCGATGACGGTCGGTACAAGCTGCAGGATAACCATGCGTACGATGGTTTCGATGCCGTTGCGGCCGCGCTCGAGTACGCGTGTCAGCCCGCCGGTCTTGCGCTCGAGATGAAAGCGAAGCGAGAGGAGATGCATGTGCTCGAAGGTGAGGATCGCGAGTCGGCGCACCGCATGCATCGCAACTTTTGCGAACAGGCCGTCGCGCAACTGCGTCAGCGCCGCCATCAGAATGCGCATGCCGCCATAAGCGATGGTCATGGCGATCGGCGCCGCGATCGCCCAGGTGAGCCATGAGTCGAGGAAGGAATTGCCGGCGGGTGCGCTGCCCTGCCCGGCCAGCGCGTCGGTCGCCCATTTGAAGGTGAACGGCACCGCGATAGTCGCGAGCTTGGCGAACAGCAGCAGCACCATCGCGACAACGACGCGATTTTTGAGATCGTGGCGATCGGATGGCCAGATATAGGGCCAGAGGTTCAGGAGGGTCCGAAACAGCGATCCGCCGCGCGCGGATACCTGCTTGGTCTTGTCATCCCGGGCGGCGGCTGGGGCGATATTCATCAATACCCGTTAAGCTCTGCAATCGACGCAGATATAGGCAGTTTTCAGGCTTGGAATAGGCGCATTAACGAAATACATCAACGTCAGAAACCCGTCTGACTTTTTCAGGGAAACGATTTTGCGCCGCAACGAGTTTGATCCAGACATGAGCACGATTCGAAATATCTGCGTTTACTGCGGCTCCAGTCCCGGCACGGACCCCCGCTTCATCCGCGATGCCATGACGCTCGGCGGCATCCTGGCGGCCAACGGCATCGGCCTTGTCTATGGCGGCGGCTCGGTCGGGCTGATGGGCGCGGTCTCATCCGCCACCATCGCCAAAGGCGGCAAGGTGACCGGGGTGATCCCGGAATTCCTGAGCGGGCGCGAACGGCCGCTGGCGGATGCACAGGAGCTCATCGTCACGCACGACATGCATGAGCGAAAGCGCATCATGTTCGAACGCTCGGATGCGTTCGTGGCGCTGCCCGGCGGCATTGGCACGCTCGAGGAACTGGTCGAGCAGCTGACCTGGGCGCAGCTTGGCCGCCACAAGAAGCCGATCTTGGTGCTCAATACCGGCGGCTTCTGGGATCCGCTTTGTGCGCTGCTCGATCACATGGGCAGCCTCGCCTTCATCCACACCTCCTCGCAGGTCA
>CAYJNT010000155.1:0-8365 GCA_964370945.1 uncultured Hyphomicrobiales bacterium
GCATGACAAAGAGGGAGGCGTGCTGCGCTTCGGACACGCGTTTTCCGCAACTTTCTTATGCTTGAGCCGTGCGCGGCGGGCCGATAGCCTGCCGCCGCAACGGATGGCGCCGCCTTCCGGTCTTTGAGAGCGCGCAAGGATGGCGGAAGAGCTGGTTTCACAGGGAAAGCCGCTGGTCCGCTTCGAAGGCATCGGCAAGCGCTTCGGCAAGCATGCCGCGGTCGAGGATTTTACGCTCGACATCAGCCGCAATGAATTCTTCGCGCTGCTCGGTCCCTCCGGCTGCGGCAAGACCACGCTGCTGCGCCTGCTCGCCGGCTTCGAGACGCCGGATGCCGGCCGCATCCTGCTCGACGGCGAGGATATCGCGGCGCGGCCGCCGCATCTGCGCCCCGTCAACATGATGTTCCAGAGCTACGCGCTGTTTCCGCATCTCACCGTCGCGGACAATGTCGCCTTCGGGCTGCGGCAGGAGAAATTGCCGCGCAAGGAGATGTATATGCGCGTCAACGACATGCTGTGCATGGTGAAGATGGAAGAGTTCTCCATCCGCAAGCCGCATCAATTGTCAGGCGGGCAGCGCCAGCGGGTGGCGCTGGCGCGCGCGCTCGTGAAGCGGCCGAAGGTGTTCCTCCTCGATGAGCCGTTGGCCGCGCTCGACAAAAAATTGAGAACGCAAACGCAAAGCGAATTGCGCGACCTGCAGAAGAAGCTCGGCATCACCTTCCTGATCGTCACCCACGATCAGGAGGAGGCGATGACCATGGCCGACCGCATCGCGGTGATGCAGGCGGGAAAACTCGCGCAGGTCGCGCCGCCGCGCGGGATCTACGAGTATCCCGCCACCCGCTGGGTTGCCGAGTTCATCGGCGATGTGAATTTGCTGGAAGGCACGGTCTCGAGCGTCGATGCGCAGGAGACATTGGTCGAGACCGCCGCGGCGGGAAGCGTGCGCGTCGCGCACGGCAATGCCGCGCATCGCGGCGACCGTGTCGCGGTCGCGATCCGGCCCGAGAAGATCGCGCTCGCGCGCGCGGGCCTTCGCCGCGCCGAAGCGGCTTCGGCCGCGCAGGCGGGTGACACCCCGCAGGCGCCGAATTCGGCGAGCGGGCTTCTGATGGAGAGTAGCTATTTCGGCGATATGTCCGTCTACAAAGTGAAGCTCGACGGCCCCGGCACGATGCGGGTCGCCACCGCCAATGTCACCCGCGCCGACACGCCGATCGCAAAGCCCGGCGAGCGCGTGACGCTGACCTGGGGCGCCGACGCCGGCATGGTGCTGACGCAATGAGCGAGCCCACGCATTCCAGGAACAGCCGGCTCATTATTCTTGTGCCGTATCTGTGGCTGATCCTCTTCCTGCTGATCCCGTTCCTGATCGTGCTCAAGCTCAGCCTGTCGCAGACGGCGATGTCGCAGCCGCCTTACACGCCGCTGCTCGACCCGGCGGAGGGACTTAGCGGTTTACGCGCCTTCATCGACGCATTGTCTCTTGATAATTACCGCACGCTCTTTTTCGACACGCTTTACATCGCGTCGTTTCTGAAAAGCCTTGAGATCGCGCTGATCTCGACCTTGCTGCTGATGGCGGCGGCTTTGCCGATCGCTTACGGGCTGTCGCGGATGCCGCGTGCGTGGCAGCCGGCGCTTCTTGTCGTGATCATGCTGCCGTTCTGGACCGCGTTCCTCATTCGCATCTATGCCTGGATCACCATCCTGCAGCGCGAAGGCCTGTTCAATCATCTCCTGATCGCGCTGCGCATCATCGACGAGCCGATCCCGATTCTTGCGAGCAACACTGCGGTCTATATCGGCATCGTCTATTCGTATCTGCCGTTCATGGTGCTGCCGGTCTATGCCGTGCTCTCGAAAATGGACGACAGCCTGCTCGACGCCGCCGCCGATCTCGGCTGCCCGCGCTGGAAGACGTTCTGGCTGGTGACCGTGCCGCTGGCGCGGCCGGGGCTTTTTGCCGGCGCGCTCATTTGCTTCATCCCGATCGTGGGCGAATTCATCATTCCCGACCTGCTCGGCGATTCCCGCACGGTGATGATCGGGCAGACGCTGTGGACGGAATTCTTCGCCAATCGCGACTGGCCGGTGGCCTCTGCCTTGGCGATGGCGCTCCTCGTTGCGCTCCTGATCCCGATCATGATCGTGCAGCGCATGCAGAATATCGAGGTGCGCCGATGACCCATCGCGGCGCCTCTCGCTTCAACATCGCGGCGATCGTGGCGGGCCTTGCCTTCCTTTATCTGCCGATCGCGATCCTCGTCATCTTTTCGTTCAACAATTCGCGCTCGGTCGCGGTCTGGGGCGGCTGGTCGCTGCGCTGGTATCGCGCGCTGTTCAACGACAGCGCGGTGCTCGAGGCGGCCTGGGTCAGCCTGCGCATCGCGCTTGTCTCCGCCACCGCCGCCACCATCCTCGGCACGCTCGCCGCGGTCGCACTGACGCGGATCGGCCGCTTCCGCGGGCGGTTCGCTTTTTCCGCGCTGATGGTTATGCCGCTCGTTCTGCCCGAGGTGATCATCGGGCTTTCATTGTTGTTGTTGTTCGTCGCTGTGGATTTCGACCGCGGCTTCTGGACGACGGCGCTCGCGCATACCACGCTGACCATGTGCTTTGTTGCGGCCATCGTGCAGGCGCGGCTGATCGACTTCGATAGGAGTCTCGAAGAAGCCGCGATGGATCTCGGCTGCTCGCCGCTGAAAACCTTCCTCACCGTGACCTTGCCGCTGATCGTGCCGGCGATCGCGTCGGGCTTCCTGCTCGCCTTCACGCTCTCGCTCGACGACTTTGTGATCGCGAGCTTCACCACGGGACCGGGCGCCACCACCTTGCCGATCCGGATTTATTCGGAAGTGCGGCTCGGCGTGAAGCCGGAGACCAACGCCATTTGCACCTTGATGATCGCGGGTGTGGCGCTGATCGTGGCCGCGGCGTCGCTGATCTCGAAGCGCTACGCGGTGGCGGAGGAGCACAAGGCGCTCGCCGCGCCGGTGTGATCAGTCGCTGCGCCGATCCCTCTTTTGTTATGCCCCGCGAAAGCGAGGGCTTTGCACAAGTCGAATTTTCGCGAAACGAACGGGAATCCGACGATGAACAATACCGAATCAAATCGTGAACGTTGTTCACTTATGCAAAGCCCTCGCGAAAGCGGGGCATCCAGCTGTTAGGCAGCCACGATGCCAGAGATTCTGGATAGCCCGCTTTCGCGGGCGATGACATCGGAGGATCAGTCGCTGCGCGCGCCGGGCGGGCGGAACAGGTAGACGATAAACCACACCGGCACGATCACCAGCGAGCCGAGCAGCACGTTCGGCAGCGCCCAGTCGAACGCACGGCGGCCGAGTTCGGTGACCTGTTCGGGCGTGACGCCGATTTCGCGAATGAGCTTGTCGGCGGTAATCCCAAAGTGAGCGAGGATCGATCCCACGATCAGGGACGCGACCGCCACTTTCACCAACGTGCGCAGGAAGCCGCCGAGCATGAAAGCCTCGCCGCGGCCAAATGGATCGCTGATTCTGGGCCGCTGATTCGCTCTGGTGCGGATGATAGCCGACTGGCGGTAACCCGCCACGACGTGTCTGTGGACAGGCTATTCGGCGGGCTTTTCGCCCGCCGGTGCGGGAGCCGCGGCTGGAGCGGGCGCAGCAGCAGGCGCCCCCGGCGCGGCGGGGAAGGTGGCCTCCGCCGCCGGCGTGGTGGACAGCTTGCCGCCGGTCAGCCGCTCGATCGCGGCGCGCACGGCTTCGCGCGCACGGCGGTCGCGCACGGCATCGAGCAGGGGAGCTGCGGCGCCCGAGCGGCGGATCAGGATTTCCGGATCGGGCAGCATCAGCGGATCGTCCCACGGGCCCTGCACCACGAACGGCAGTTCGAACGGCGCGCGGCCGTCGGTCGTCGGCGGGCCGACGAGTGTCGCCAGGCCTTTCAGGTCGAGGTCGCGCGCGGGGATCGAGGCCTGGCCCGCCAGCGCGAGCTTCACCGCATTGCCTTCGAGCGTCGTCGATTCGACCGATGCCGTGCCGTCGGTGATTTTCAGCGCCACGATCAGTTTCTCGAACGGCGTGCGGCCGGAGCGGAATTCGCTGCCGCCGGACAGCGGCCGGCGTTCGAGCCGCCGCAGGAGCTGTTCGAGGTTGAGACCCGTGAGCGCGCCCTGCCGTCCGGTCAGGGTGGCGGTGCCGTTGAGCGTGCGCGTGAGCGCCAGCACGTTGCGCCCGGTCCCCTCCACCACGAACGCGAGATCGCCTTTGCCTTCGAGCCGCTTGACCCCGAACAATTCCGCCAAAGCCGGCTCGAGATCGATATCGGTGAATTGCAGCTGCGACTTGAATTCCACGCCCGCGGCGGCGGTCGCAAGGCCGAGCGAGCCCTTGATCACGCCGCCGAAGGCGCGCGATTCACCGACCGTCACGGTCAGGTTGCCGCTGCGCAAATTCGTGGCGATCCCGGTGCGGCCGAGCTTGGCGGTGCCGATCGTGATCTTCGCGGCGGACAGCCGCAGATCGAGCTCGAAATCGGAAAAGCCATCGAGCGAAATCGGCCGGCGGTTCCATTCGCGCTCGCTGTCGGTGAGGAGGCGAATGGTCGACAGATACGGCGTCAGATCGATGGCGTCGGCCGCGAGCGTGCCCTGCAGCGTCTGGCGGCCGTCGGTCGCGAAGGTCAAAACGCCTTCGGCCGGGTTGCCGTCGATTTCGAGATTGGCGCCGGTGAGCGCGATGGTGCCGCCGACCACATTGGTCTGGGCTTTCAGCGCGAACCGCTCGAAGCCGCCGACCGGCAAGCTCTTGTGTCCGGCCCAGGCCATGACACGGCGCAGCGACGCCGCATCCGCCGAAAGCGCGCCCTCGACCTTCAGCGTCGGCCGCATGCTCATCGTGCCGTCAAAGGCGAACTTCATCGGCGCGCCGGCAAGCCGCACCTTCAATCCGGTGCGCTCGCCGCGCAAGGTCGCGGCGAAATCGCCGAAGGTGACGCCGATATCCACCGGCTCGTCGCGCCAGTTCACGCGCCCGGTGGCGGCAAAGCTTTTCGAGATCGCCGGCCAGGCGAGCGACATGTCGATGTCGGTGACGCGCTCGGAGATATTGCGCACGTCGTCGCGGATCGTCACCGTGCCGCCGGTGATGCGGATTTCGGAGAACGACATGACGCGCTGCGCATGCGCGTCCGGCCCGAAGGCGCGGTTGAGCGACGCCACCAGCGGCAGCCAGTTGGAGCGTCCGTCCTCGCCGATCACGAGTGAGATGCGCGGATTTTCGAGCGCCACGTCGGCGACCTCGATCTTGCCGGTCAGGAGCGGGAAAAAGCGGAGCTTGGTGGTCAGCCGGTCGGCAACGAGCGGCGGCGTGCCAAAGGACGTCCCATGTGCCTGATCGCCGAGCGTCACGTCCGCGAAGCTGACCTTGCCATAGGGAAACAGCGAAACCGAAATGTCCCCGCGCAGGACCGGATCGAGCCCGGTGACCGTACGGATTTCCGCCTTGATCGCCTCGCGCACCTGATCGGCCGGGATCAGCACCGACACAATGCCAAGGACGCCGAAAATCGCGAGCAGGACGGCGGCGACGGCAAAGCCCAGGCGCTTGAAGCCGGTGACAGCGGACAAGGGGTATTTTCCGGGTTTTCGAGGTTTATGGAGGGCCGACTATACCGGCCCGGCGATTGCTGGCGCAACCTTGGGCGGGGCGTGTGTTCCTTTCGTGGCCCATGATACGTGACTTGGAAATTGCCGCCGGGCTTGCGCTTTTGCAGTTTCTGGAACCGCCCAGTTAAGATTAAGTCCAATGAGCAGGGCTTGCGATCTCTCCCGTCATGCCCCGCGAAGGCGTTTGACTTTTCCCTCTCCCATAGGGAGAGGGAAGGACTGCGTCGCGTCGCGCAGAATTGAATGTCGAGGGGACCAACAGAATGAGTGAAATGCCGCTGTGGACGCCGGGCCCGGACCGTGTCGCGTCGAGCCAGGTGATGGCCTTCATGGCCGAGGCCAACCGCCGCCACGGCTCCTCGCTGAAAAACTATCGCGAGTTGCATGCCTGGTCGGTCGCGCATCCGGATGCGTTCTGGAACCTGGTCTGGGATTTCTGCGGCATCCAGGGCGACAAAGGCGCGCGGTTGATGGACGGCGACGCCATGCCGGGCGCGAAATTCTTCCCCGACGCCAGGCTGAACTTCGCCGAGAACCTCCTGGCGCATCCCGGCAAAGACGGGGGCAAGGGCGACGCCATCGTCTTCCGCGGCGAGGACAAGGTGAAGAAGCGCCTGTCCTGGGACGAATTGAATGCACTTGTCTCCCGCCTGCAGCAGGCGCTCAAGGCCGCGGGCGTGACCAAGGGCGACCGCGTCGCCGCCATGATGCCGAACCTGCCGGAGACGCTCGCCGTCATGCTGGCGGTGACCTCGCTCGGCGCGATCTGGTCGTCGTGTTCGCCTGACTTTGGCGAGCGCGGCGTGCTCGACCGTTTCGGCCAGATCGAGCCCAAGGTGTTCGTCGCGGTCGACGGCTATTGGTACAACGGCAAGGCGCTCTCGCTCGAAGGCAAGCTGAAAGGCATCGTCCCGCATCTGCCGACCGCCAGGACGGTGGTGATCGTTCCATATCTGAACGAAGCCGACGCCGTCGCGAAGGTGCTGCCCAATGCCGTCTCGCTCGACGCCTTCCTGAAACCGCACGCGCCGAAGCCGCTCGCCTTCGAGCGCCTGCCGTTCAACACGCCGGCCTTCATTCTCTATTCCTCCGGCACCACCGGCGTGCCGAAATGCATCGTGCACGGCGCCGGCGGCACGCTCCTTCAACACGTGAAGGAACATCGCCTGCAATCGGACGTGCGCGCGGGCGACCGCGTGTTCTACTTCACGACCTGCGGCTGGATGATGTGGAACTGGCTCGTCTCCGGCATCGCCAGCGGCGCGACCCTGATGCTCTACGACGGCTCGCCCTTCGCGCCGAAGGAGAGCGTGCTGTTCGATTATGCGCAGGAGGAGAAGTTCACGCTGTTCGGCACCTCGGCGAAATATATCGACGCCTGCAAGAAGGCCGGCCTCGCGCCGATCAAGACGCATGATCTCTCGTCGCTGCGGCTGATGACCTCGACCGGCTCGCCGCTCGCGGCGGAAAGCTTCGATTACGTCTACGAGGCGATCAAGCAGGATTTGCATCTCGCCTCGATCTCCGGCGGCACCGACATCGTGTCGTGTTTCGTGCTCGGCGATCCGACCGCGCCGGTCTGGCGCGGCGAGATCCAGGCCGCGGGGCTCGGCATGGCGGTCGATGTCTGGTCGGACGACGGCAAGCCCGTGGTCGAGGAGAAGGGCGAGCTCGTCTGCACCAGGCCCTTCGTCTCGATGCCGGTGATGTTCTGGAACGATGCCGACGGCAGGAAATATCATGCCGCCTATTTCGAGCGTTTCCCGGGCGTGTGGTGCCACGGCGATTTCGCGGAATGGACGAAGCACGGCGGCATGATCATCCATGGCCGCTCGGACGCCACCCTCAATCCCGGCGGCGTGCGCATCGGCACGGCGGAAATCTACGCCCAGGTCGAGCAGATCCCGGAAGTGGTCGAGGCGCTGGCGATCGGGCAGGACTGGGACAACGACGTGCGCGTCGTTCTGTTCGTGCGCTGCAAGGAGGGCGTCACGCTCGACGATCCCTTGCGCGACGTTATCAAGAAGAAGATCCGCTCCGGCGCGACCCCGCGCCATGTGCCGGCGAAGATCGTGCAGGTCGCCGACATTCCGCGCACCAAGTCGGGCAAGATCACCGAGCTCGCGGTGCGCGACGTGGTGCATGGCCGACCGGTGAAGAACACGGAGGCGCTCGCCAATCCGGAAGCGCTGAAGCTCTATGAGGGGATCAGCGAGCTGCGGACTTAGCCGCCGCTTTCTGATTTCTCTCTTTGCAGCCGCTGCAACTTATATCGCTCCTGAACCGCAGGTTCGCTAACATTACCGAGAACTTTATCTGCATCAACTTGATCGCGTGCGCCGCCGCTCAGGCCCTGCATCCCTCTGACCTGACCGACAAGTGCATCTTGGCTGATGGCCGTTTGGACGAACGGTTTCAAGTACGTATCAAGGAGACCTTGGCCCGGCTTGTCGATCTCCTGCGTGAGCGCGTTCAGGTAGTCAGCCTTGTCAGTAGAGGCCCAATCGATGCTGATTCCGGCCCGCTGTGCGAGCACGGTATGCACCACCATGATTGTGCGGCCATTGCCGTCCAGGAACGGGTGTCCAAAGGCGAGATAGCCCATAACCTCACCGGGCTTCTGCCGCATAAAGTCTCTGTTCTGTCCATTCGTGAGCGCGATTTCGATAGCGCGGCGGATATCATTCGGATGAGCAAAGAGGACTC
>CAYJNT010000156.1:0-1443 GCA_964370945.1 uncultured Hyphomicrobiales bacterium
TGGCTGAGCCGGCAAAGATCACGGACATCGAGGGCAAGAAAGCGGACGGGGCGCCTGATCCGGCGGCCAACAACAATGAACTGAAGGTCGCGACTTTCGTGCCGACGCCGCAGATGTTGAATGCCTACAAGCTGCTGCTGAAGTTTCAGTTCGGCGGGGCGGTGGTGCTGCTGGTCATTCTCGGCATCTGTCTGCTGTTCGCGCCGATGATCTACAAGCTGTGGCAGCCGTCGCCGGTCTGGGTCATCGTCCTCGCCGGCATGCTGGGTGCGTTCTTCAGCGCGCTGACCCGGCTCTACAATGTGTCGGAGGCGTTGATCTCGCCGACGATGCAGATGCTCGAGGCGCGTTACCTGTTCATGTATTCATCGGTGCCGCCGGTGATCGGGGCGGTCGCGGCGATGGTGTTGTACTTCGCTTTTGTCGGCAATTTCTTCGGTAGCGGCGGCTTCTTTCCAGCATTCGGCTGCGGCACGGAGAACGGTTGCGTGCGATTGCACGAGATCCTTCAGGATTTCGGACCGAAGACTGCGCCGGATTACGGCAAAACGCTGATCTGGAGCTTCGTCGCCGGATTCTCCGAGCGTTTCGTTCCGGACACCCTGCAGACGTTCGTTGCGAGGTCGCAAGAGGGCGGCAAATAACATCTCGTCGCGGCAATCGAGGCGTTTGCGGCGCGCGAAGAAATCCGCGCGCCGACCTCTTCAGCGAATTATAGCAGCCGTCCGCTATTTCCCGCTGTCGCCGGGAAACAGCCCGCGCGCCATCAGCGCCTGCTTGAAATCGCGGATCGCGTCGTAGCCCTGGTCCGAGGAGTTGACGCGTTCAAGCCGCTTCAGCAGCACCTTCAACGCGCGATCGCGGTCGCGGATACACCAGCGGCGGGTGAACACCTGCGCATCGGCGAGCGAGGTGATGCGAACCGCGCCGGCGACGCGCGGCAGGCAGGCATCGAAATGCTCGGTGAAGGGCAGGGTCATGGATCTGACCCTGCGCCGCCTGTCATGGCGTGTCGAGTGGAATCAGCTCACCCTCGGACAAGACGCGTTCGTATTTTTCGTCTTCGCTCTTGAGCCGGTAGCGTGGATCCTGGGAGTCGCATGGCACCAGCCGGATGATCTCGTAGCGGCCGGTCACGGCCGCCCGCAATGTGGTGGGCATGACCTCGACCATCTGGCCGATCTTGAAGCGATGCTGCCGGTCGGTCATCGGTCTTGTCCTTCTGGCTTCGCTCCGTTTTGCGCATTGCGCTCAAGCAGTTCGATCAAACGGCCGAGCTTCTGGTTGATCTGGCCGAGATGAAAGGCGGCATATTCGTCGGCGTAAGCGGAGCGTTCGGGCGCGCCTTGCGTCTGGTCGTGCCGGATCAGCGGCATGAAGTCGGTGCCGAAGAACGCGTGGTAGCGGTCGTTGATCTGATTGTCAGCCATCGTGTCTCCTGAA
>CAYJNT010000156.1:1543-2890 GCA_964370945.1 uncultured Hyphomicrobiales bacterium
CGCGCGTCGAGTTCGTAGAAACCCTTGCGGCCGCGCGCATAGACCTTGGCCGCGGCCTGGCAGATTTGCGTGCGATGCCGGTCGAAGGCGGCGAGCATGCTCTCTTCATCGGACGTCGCCGCGGGCTCCATCTGTCGCAGCGCATCGCTCGTGATCAGGAACGCCGCTTCCATCGCACTGTCATAGCCCCAGAAGCGCACGACCCCGCGCGTCGCGTCATAGGAGCGGCTGGCATTGTGGAAGGCGATGCTCATCTTGTCCTCAACCGTCCTTGGAGAGCCGGTCGAAATCCTCGAACACTGCTTGTATCAGGTTTTGCCAGCGCGGGTCGCGCGTCGATGCGGTTCCGGCCATTAAATTGATCAGATAACGCGCTTTTTCGGCCGCGGCGGGCCAATTCTCCGCCGGTGAGGCCAGGAGCCGCGCCTGCAATTCCTCGTGGCGCTCGCGCAGCATCTTCTCGTTGGCCTCGACCTCGGACTGCAGGCGGCGCAAGTCGGTGGCCTTCTGGGCGATCATGCCGCGATGTGAATCCAGCGGGATCGGCGGTTCGGTTGTCATCTCGTGCATCGTTGAAGAAGAAAAAAAGCCCGGCATCGTGCCGGGCTTTCCACGATCAAATCTACTTCTGCTGCGGCTGCACCGCCGGCGCATCCGCGGGCTTGGTGTCGCCCTGATTCTGTTGCGGCGTGGCGGGAGTGGAAGCGGGAGCCGGCGTGACAGTCGGCTTCTGAGGTTCGTTTGTCATTATTATATCCTCAATGAAAAACCTAAAAAAGATTTCTAGGTAGACACTGAATGTGGGGACGAACCGCCGCAATTCAAGTGTTCGCGGCGTTAAGCATGCAGTGTTCCGCATTGGCCTGACTGATGCGCCGCCGATCAGGCAGGCCGACAAACCTTGTAAAATTGAGCCATTCGTGCTCTGTCATCCGCGCAACCAGGTTTTCGGTCTGCCTTGCTCGCTCCCCGTGTTGGGCGCTCATCAAGACACCCCCCAAACTCGGATGTTTCTGTCACCGGCGCGACGCACGCGTCGTGTGAATATCAGCGTAGTCAAGGAGGCCACGATGGCCACAGGTAAAGTGAAGTTCTTCAACACCACAAAAGGCTTCGGATTCATCGCGCCGGACGACGGCTCGAAGGACGTGTTCGTTCACATCAGCGCGCTCGAGCGCGCCGGTCTGTCGATGCTCAACGAAGGCCAGAAGGTGAGCTACGACGTCATCGAGGAGCGCGGCAAGCAGGCTGCGGCCAATCTTCAGATGGTCTGATCATCCGTCTTTCTGACGGTTGTTCGAACGCCCGGTGCATCGCGCCGGGCGTTTTTCTTTTCTGCCGCTGGAA
>CAYJNT010000156.1:2990-8273 GCA_964370945.1 uncultured Hyphomicrobiales bacterium
GTTGTTCGAACGCCCGGTGCATCGCGCCGGGCGTTTTTCTTTTCTGCCGCTGGAACAGTTTGACGTTCCACGCCATAATGCACGCATGCGCAAAACGTTCGTCCTCGCCGTCCTGCTTGCCGTTTCGTTCGGCGTTTCCGCCTGCAGCAAGTGCGATGTCTATCGGCAGTGGACCGGACCGCAGGCCTGCAACGGCTCATAAGCGATTGCGCCTCACCACCATCATCATCGCCCTGCTCGATACGGCGCTATTTCTCTTCGCCGTGTCGGTCACGTTCTTTTCCGGCTCAGATCCCGCAACCAAAGGGCTCGACAACGCGGCCGGGTGGGGGATCGTGGCGCTGTTCGCCCTGACCGCTGCGCCGGCGTTGCTTCTGCTTTGGCGCAAACGCGCGCCGCGGGCGGCGCTCGCGTTCGCCATCGCATTTCCAGCCGCGATCGTCGCCTTCATTGTGGTGATTGCCGCGACGCTGCCCTGAAAAGAAAGCAGCCGGCCCCATGACCAAGGCCGGCCGCTCCCCGGGAGGCGCCTCATCAGATGGTGGGTGAGGCGTTAGTTGCGGAGCGCGCCGCTGCCGCGCGCTTTGCCCGAGCCGCCGACGCCGGCGCCCGCACCGCCGGTACTGCGCCGCGCCGATGTGGGGCGCGAGCAGAGCGGCGAGAGAAAGGGCGATCACACGCGAACGCATCGCAGCCTCCAGTCGTCGCAGGATGGCGAGCTGCGATTACGTTACGATGATGGCGGGCGCCTCGCTATTGCGCCTTGGCTGGTGCATTCGCCGGCTTCTTGGCGTCCTGCGTCGCGGCGCCAGTGGTCTGGCCGGGCTGCTGCGTCGAGGCTGCCGTCGTCCTCGGCTCGGGCCGGCTGGCATTGATTTCATTCTGATCATGCGGCCGGTTCAGGCCGTAGAGGACCATGCCGAGAATGATGAGGCCGCCGAGCGTGGCGATGGTCAGGCGGAACGGCCCGGCATCATCGTGCAAAGCCTTGGGCCTTTTGAGCTCGTCGGCGGGTTCAGGTTCGGAATGCCAGTCGCGCTGTGCGGTCATGGGTGATCCTCCCTCTTTGCGGAGGAGACAACCCGCAAGACGGGCAACCGGTTCCCGTTATCCGGCCAGGGCCACCTTGGCGGCCGGCCAGGCGAGCCGGCCGATATTGACCAGGCTCAGGATGCCGACCACCACGGCGACGGCGATCATCAGCACGCGCGGCGGCAAGATGCGGCTGAAATAGCCGGCAAGCGGCGCGGCGGCCGCGCCGCCGATGATCAGACCGAAGACGGGCTTCCAATAGCCCGACATGTCGAGATTGATGAGGAACGTGGCCGAAATGGCGACGGTGAGGAAAAACTCGGAAATTGAAACCGTGCCAATGGTGTGACGCGGATGGTCGCCGCGCGAAAGGAGTGTCGAGGTCACGATACCGCCCCAGCCGCCGCCGCCGACCGCATCGAGGAAACCGCCGGCGCCGCCGATCGCGGCGGCCGGAAGCTTGCGCTCGCGCTGCGCCTCTGTGCCTTCGACCGCTCCCGTATTCGCCAGCACACGGCGGGTGATCATCGCCGTCATGGCGATGAGATAGAAGGTGACGAAAACTTTCAGCCACGCTTCCGGCAGTTCGGTCAGAATATAGGCGCCGACAATGCCGCCGGCGACGCCGGCGGGGGCGAGTTTCCGAAACAGCGTCCAGTCGATATTCCGGTGCCAGGCATGCGAGGCGCCGGCGAGGCCGGTAGTGACCACCTCGGCTGCGTGCACGCTGGCGGATGCGAATG
This sequence comes from uncultured Hyphomicrobiales bacterium, assembly GCA_964370945.1. Classification (GTDB taxonomy): domain Bacteria; phylum Pseudomonadota; class Alphaproteobacteria; order Rhizobiales; family Xanthobacteraceae; genus Pseudorhodoplanes. The sequence goes on from CAYJNT010000156.1 coordinate 4,766, forward strand.
CCGGCGGCGTCCCGAGCGAGAGCATCGCCGTGGTCGCGATCACGCCGTAAGCCATGCCGAGCGCGCCGTCGACGAGCTGTGCAAAGAAACCGAGCGCGATGAAAAGGAGAAGGTCGTAGGAAAGGACGCTGAAATCCATCAACCAAGAGAATATACCCGCGCAGGAAAAGTTCCAGCGATCGTCGCTCAGAATTCGTCCGGGCAGGGATCGATGATCGCCCAGAGATCCACGCCGTTCTTGATCGTTTTCATCTGACGGGCGAGGCCGCCTTTCTGCTCGATCCATTCCTTCAGCGTGTCCGGATAATAGGACATCAATTCGTCGGTGCCGGCATAGCTCGCGACATAAAGGCCCGCCGTGTAGCGGCGGTCGTAATAGGCCTGGTGGAAGCCCATCGCCGCGCGCGGGGTGACGCAGATCTTGTTGAGCGGCACGATGCCGAGCACCAGCGTGCAGGCGGAATTGCAGATGCCGTCGATGATGACGCGTTCGCCGCGGTCGCGGATCTGCGCATAGCGCTTTTTGTATTGATCCACGTGCCCGCCGAAGTCGCGCGTGATGCGGACATCGGCTTGGGCGGAGACGGGCAGCAACAGCAGGACAAGCAACGCGGCAAAACGCATACGCAACGGAACTCAACGCAACGGGAAGGGCCGGAGGAGATCGCCCGGCAAGCAGGCCGAAATTTGACTAAAAGCAGTTGGGATTTGGTTAATCGCGCCTTCTTGGTAGCGTGGAACCGGAAAGGAAACCGATATGCCGACACTTGGCTCAGCACCTGGCCCAATCGAATACAAGGATGCCTCCGCGGAGGTTCGTGCCGTCTTCGACGACATCAAGCGCTCGCGCAACGTGCCGGACGTCAACAACTTCTGGAAATACCTGGCGCGCGATCCGGCGTTGCTCAGGCGCACCTGGGAGAGCGTCAAAGCGGTAATGGCTCCCGGAGCCCTCGATCCGCTCACGAAGGAAATGATCTATCTCGCCGTCAGCGTCACCAATGGCTGCGCCTATTGTATCGCGAGCCACACCGCCGCGGCGCGCAAGGCCGGCATGAGCGAAAAGATGTTCGGAGAGCTGATGGCGGTCACCGGCATGGCGAACGAGACCAACCGTCTCGCCAACGGCTATCGGGTGCCGGTCGATCCGGCTTTCGAGTCCTGATATCGACGCCATGACGTCATACCGCGCCAAAGCCGTCCGCACCGACGCCGAGCTCGAATGCCCGCGTATCGACGCCGGATTGCGGGCAGCGAATGTCGATCTTGTCGTGCTGCCGGATGGCGTCAGCGAGGACGTGCTGGTCGAAGCCGTGCGCGACGCCGATCTGCTTCTGATGTGCTACCAGGGCGTTCCGGCGCGGGTGATCGATGCGGCGCCAAAGCTCAAGGGCATCGTCAAATTCGGCGTCGGCATCGACGCGATCGACATCGAGGCGGCGCGCCGGAACAAGATTCCGGTCGTCAATATTCCGGAATATGCCGAGGAGACGGTCGCGGAGGGTGCATTTGCGCTGATGATCGCGCTCGCCAAGAAGCTCGTGCCGATCTCCCGCGAAATGACGGCGAAGGGCTGGGCCTGGCCGACGCCGCGATGGCTCAGCGTCGATCTCGCCGGCCGCACGCTCGGCCTGGTCGGGACCGGGCGGATCGGCCGCTCGATGGCGCGGATGGCGCAAGGGTTTCGGATGCGGGTGCTTGGTTACAATCCCGATGTCGGCGCGGACGCGATGCGCCGGGCCGGAATCGAGAAATACGACGATCTCATTGCCATGCTGAAGGTCTGCGATGTCGTATCGATCCATGCCACCCTGAATGTGCAAACGCGGCATCTCATCGGCGCGGGCGAGCTTGCTGCGATGAGGCCGTCGGCCCTTCTCATCAATTCCGCGCGCGGCGCGCTGGTCGACGAGGCGGCTCTCGTTGTGGCGCTGCAGGAAAAGCGCATCGGCGGCGCGGGCCTTGACGTGTTCAGCCGCGAACCACTGGCGCACACAGGTCATCCGATGAGCGCGCTGTTCGCGATGGACAACGTGATCCTGTTTCCGCACCTGACCTTCTACACCCAGGAGGCGATGGCACGGCTTGAAAAAGAAACGCTCGATCGCTGCTTCGAAATTCTCGATGGCCGGCCGGTGCTGGTCAAGTCGCATGACCCGCGTCTGCGCGCGCAGACGCACGGTGTCGTATTCGGTCCTTGAAAGCGCGGCGTTACGTCACAAGCGCGGCGCTGTAGAGGCCGATAGCGATGCCAGAACCCACCTTGGCGAATTGCAGCATCAGCGCGGCCGGTCGCCCTTGGGTCCAGCGTTCGGGCTGCGTAGCGGAATTGTGCTCGGCCTGCATCTGCGCGAGCTGGAACGCGTTGCGGACCATGAGTACGGCGAACAGAAGCGCAACATGCGCCCCGATTTGCAGCGCCGTCGAGAGGTTGCGGCCAAAGCTCGCGATCAGGATCGCGCCGATCACAAGTGCGAGAAGTGAACGCCAGATACTCTCGTAAAACGCGACGCTGAAGTAATGGTCCATGCGCCGTCTCCGTCGGAAGCTAACGCGGCTGGCCTTCGATTCGACGATATATACTAAAGTATAATGAAGGCGTTTCAATCCCCCGGAGGCAGCGGATTAACAGGCATGGCCGCCATCGTGATCGTCGACCGGGACGGCATTGTGACCGGCTGGAGCGAGGAGGCCGTCGGGCTGCTCGGCTATCCGGAAAGCCATGCGGTCGGGCGAGTGATGGATTTCTTCATTCCGGAGGAGGAACGCGCCGGTCACTGGGCGGGTTTTCGCCGCGTGATCGAAAGCGGCGTTCTGCATTACGGCCCGTCGGACGTGCTCGACGTCGAGATGATCAACAATGAGGGCACGCGCGTGCCGATCGATGTCAGCGTCGATCCACAGCGCGACGAGGCCGGCCGTATCGTCGCGATCACGGCGACGCTCCGGCTTCGTGTGGTGGTTCAGAAGTCCCCTTAATTCAGGCGGCGAGTCCGGTAGGGGACTTCTGAACCAAAACCACACGAGAGTCGTAAGTTTCTAGTGTCCCTTGGAATCCGAAGTTCGCTTCTGCGGGTGCTGCGAGTCCAAGCGAACTTCGGATTCGGGACACTAGTATGTGACCACCGAGCGGATCGATTTGCCTTCATGCATCAGGTCGAAGCCCTTGTTGATGTCGGAGAGCGGCATCACATGGGTGATCATCGGATCGATCTCGATCTTGCCGTCCATGTACCAGTCGACGATTTTCGGCACGTCGGTGCGGCCTCTCGCGCCGCCAAAGGCGGTGCCTTTCCAGACCCGGCCGGTGACCAGCTGGAACGGACGCGTCACGATTTCCTGGCCGGCGCCGGCGACGCCGATGATGATGCTCTCGCCCCAGCCGCGATGGCAGGCCTCCAGCGCCTGGCGCATCACCGTGACATTGCCGGTACAGTCGAAGGTGTAGTCGGCGCCGGGCAGTGGGTCAGTTTGAAAAATGCTCGAATTGACTAGCCCTAGGATTTAT
>CAYJNT010000157.1:0-8250 GCA_964370945.1 uncultured Hyphomicrobiales bacterium
CGGCTCGTAGACCACGCGCATCATCTCGTCGTCGTAGCGCACCTCGACAAAGGCTGTGAGCGGGAAATCCTTGCTCAGCGGGTGACCCTCGAAACCGTAATCGGTGAGGATGCGGCGCATGTCCGGATGGCCGGTGAACATGATGCCGTAGAGATCGTAGGTCTCACGCTCGAACCAGTCCGCGCCGGGAAAGACGCCGATGATGGAGGCGACCGGCGTTGTCTCGTCGACTTCGACCTTCACCCGCACGCGGCAATTCTTGGTCGGCGAAAGGAAGTGATAGACGACGTCGAAACGTTTCTCGCGAGCGGGCCAATCAACCGCGGTCACGTCGATGAAGCAGGAAAACCTGCAGCGCGGATCGTCGCGCAGGAAGGTCGCGACTTTGACGATATCGCCCGCGTTCGCCTGCAGCGTCAATTCGCCGAAGGCGGCCTTGTATCCCGACACCGCGCCTTTGAGCGCAGTGGTGATGGTCTGACCGAGTGTGTCGAGGGTCGCGTCCATGATCCGTCTTATCGTTCGATGGTTCCGACCCGGCGGATTTTCTTCTGCAGCAACATGACGCCATACAGCAACGCCTCGGCCGTCGGCGGGCAGCCCGGCACATAAATGTCGACCGGGACGACGCGGTCGCAGCCCCGCACCACCGCGTAGGAATAGTGATAATAGCCGCCGCCATTGGCGCAACTGCCCATGGAGATGACGTAGCGCGGCTCCGGCATCTGGTCGTAGACCTTGCGCAAGGCCGGCGCCATCTTGTTGGTGAGCGTGCCGGCGACGATCATCACGTCGGATTGGCGCGGGGACGCGCGCGGCGCAAAACCGAAGCGCTCCGCGTCATAGCGCGGCATCGACATCTGCATCATCTCGACCGCACAGCACGCGAGGCCGAACGTCATCCACATCAGCGAGCCGGTGCGCGCCCAGGTGATGAGATCGTCGGCGGTTGCGACCAGAAATCCCTTGTCAGCGAGCTCCGCGTTCAGGCCCGTGAAGAACGGGTCGGTCGAACCGATCGGCTTGCCGGTGTTCGGGTCGAGAATTCCTCTCGCGGCCGGGGCGACCGCCGCGGAGCGCGCGGGTGTCAGTCCCATTCCAGCGCTCCCTTTTTCCACTCATAGATAAAACCGATCGTGAGCACCGCAAGGAAAACCATCATCGACCAATAGCCGAAGGCGCCGAGTTCCCCGAACGCCACCGCCCACGGGAACAGGAACGCGACTTCCAGATCGAAGATGATGAAAAGAATGGCAACCAGATAGAATCGCACGTCGAATTTCATGCGCGCGTCATCGAAGGCATTGAAGCCGCATTCGTAGGCCGAGAGTTTTTCCGGATCCGGCTGACTATAGGCGACGATAAACGGCGCGATCAGCAGCGCCAGGCCCAGGCCCAGCGCCACGGCAATGAACACGGCGAGCGGAAGATAGTCCTGTAACAGCTCGCTCATCGCTACCCTCGATTGCGCGAGGGAGGCTCCTCTCGCGCGCGGCGGAAGTCCCCCGTCACCGGCGGCCTAGCCGGACGGCGCCAGCACGAATTTGCCCCAAAATCAGTGCGAAATGGCGACGCAGCGGGAACCGGGGAGCCTTACCGCAGTGCATAAAGACTAGCAAGCCGCCCAATTGGTTATGCGACGATTTCAACTCGCTCCAGATTGAGGCCCGGCTGCGCGCCGGGCGCGGGTCGTTGCCGTCAACGGAGCGTCATAGAATCGGTGGAGCAATTGACCGAGCCGAATTGCCATATGCGCGCACCTGTACCAGATTTCACATCATGAACCTGTCTGCTGGACCGGGCGTGCGCATGGCTACGGCCATGCTTTTGTTTTGTTGCATGGCCGTCCCGCTGCCGGCGGCGGGACAATTGCGCGACGCAGAGCTTTCAGGCCAGCAAAAGAAGAAGCCGGTCGCGAAGCCCGCGCCGGCTGCCGGCCCGAAGAAAAAGGCCGGGCCGATCCCGCGCGAAAGCTTCACGGCGGATGAGCAAAATGCCGCGGTCATTCCCGACATTCCTGACGCGCGTTTCTTTGCCGATTCCGAAGCCGCCTTCACCCGCGCGCTGCCGGCCTCGCCCGGCCCCTGGCTGTCGCTCTCGAGCGGCGGCGCGGATGGCGCCTTTGGCGCCGGCGTCCTGATCGGCCTTGCGGAGGCCGGCAAACGCCCCGACTTTACGATGGTGACAGGTGTCAGCACCGGCGCCTTGATGGCGCCGTTCGTGTTCCTGGGCACGAAATACGACGGCGCCCTGCGCGACGCCTATACGACCATTACGGCGGCCGACATTTTCGAACTGGGCGGCAAGGGCGAAAGCTTTTTCGACACCTGGCCACTCAAGGATCTGATCGCCAAGCGTGTAACGCCCGAGCTTCTCAACGACGTCGCCGCCGAACACCGCCGCGGCCGCCGCCTTCTGGTCCTGACAAGCAATCTCGACGCCGAGCGTCCGGTCGCCTGGAATATGGGCGCGATCGCCGCCAAGGGCGGCGACAAGGCGCTCAAATTGTTTCGCGACATTCTGCTCGCCGCCGGTTCTATCCCCGGCGCCTTCCCGCCGGTGCTGATCGACGTCGAAGCGGGCGGCCATAAATTCCAGGAAATGCACGCCGACGGCGGATTGAACTATCAGTTCTTCATCGCGCCGGGATCGATGATGCGCAGCAACGCGAGCGCCCGCCTGCCGGCGACCGATCTCTATGTGATCATCAACACGACGCTCACCTCCAACTTCCAGGTGACAGAGCGCGACACGATTCCGATTCTCGGCCGCGGGGTCGCGGTCGGTGTCAAAACGCTGACACGAATCATGATCGACCAGGCCTATGCCGCGGCCAGGCGCAATGGCATCGGATTTCATCTCGCCACCATTGATCAGAAATTCAACGCACCGAGCCGCGGCGCCTTCGATCCTGACTACATGAAAGCGCTCTTTGACTTCGGTTTCGAGCAGGGCAAAACCGGGCTAGCATTCGTCAATGAACCAAGAAACTAACCGGATCGACCAACCGTAGTTCTTTTCAACGGTTACAGTTCCAGGCGGGAGGGCCTATGAACACAATTCTTCGGTCGGTTTTGATTGCAGTCGTCTCGGCCACGGCATTTTCAGCGGTCTCAATTTCGGCCGCAGGCGCGCAAAGCGCCGCCTATGACGGCCTCTGGAGCGTTCTTGTTATCACGGACAAGGGGGAAACCTGCGATCGCGCTTACCGCTACCCCGTTCGGATCAAGAGGGGCAGAGTCGGGCATTCCGATCCCTCCAACACCTCGTTCAATATCGGCGGCCGGGTCGGCGCCGGCGGGACTGTGCGGGTCTTTGTCAGCCGCGGCGACAAGCGCGCCGACGGGGTCGGACGCCTCACCCGCACCGGCGGCGGCGGCGGCAAGTGGAAGTCCGCGCGCGGCGAATGTTCCGGCCGCTGGACGGCCGAGCGCCGGGGCTGAAAACCTTCAGTTTTCCGAATACTTTCCGAATTTTGTCCGCCTGCCGGCAATCACAATGCCGGCTGGCGGGAGCGACGGGACTCGAACCCGCGGCCTCCGGCGTGACAGGCCGGCGCTCTAACCAACTGAGCTACGCCCCCATTTTTCAGGGAATAATGGGGACTTAAAGGCCCCCCACAGGCAAGTCAAGGAGCGCCAAAAGAGGCGAATCAGGGCCGTCCACAGCCGTAAAAATGCCGTGTGGGCTATACAAACAAGCGTTTTCCTGCTTGCCAGAATCGTCTAATCAGCCATTTATCGATGTTTCTTGCAGGCTGCTTGAGGAAAAGGAGGGCCATCCTATGGCTGACAAAAAGCCGGCGACACCCACCGTCACGCTGAAGCATCTCGCCGCTTCGCTCGCGGAGGCTCACCAGCTCTCGAAGAAGCAGAGCGAAGCGGTGCTCGGCGATCTCGTAACTGCGATCACCGGCCATTTGAAGAAGGGCAACCGTATCCGTATCGGCGGTCTTGGTATTCTGCAGGTGCGCAAGCGCGCGGCCCGTATGGGTCGCAACCCGGCGACCGGCGAAGCGATCCAGATCAAGGCGTCCAAAAAGGTCGCCTTCCGCGCCGCCAAGGAGCTCAAGGAAGCTGTCTAATTGCAGCGTCCACGCTTTTATATTGCGAATGAATGCGCCGGCCATGAGCCGGCGCATTTTTTCTTTGCGTTGGTCGTTGATTGTCCGCCTTCGCGAAGGTTTTCGACGGGCAGCCTTCGCCGCTTCGCCGCCGCCGACACATGAGCCTTGGCTCGCCAGCCGTAGCCGCGAAGCCGCGAAGGCTGGCTTGCCAAGTCGAAGCTGCGAGCCGGTTTAAGGCTGTCCGCCTTCGCTAAAGCTTCGGCGGGACAATCTCCGCTGCTTCGCAGCGAAGATTGGTGGGCGGTGACGGGATCGAACCGCCGACATCCTGCGTGTAAAGCAGGCGCTCTACCAGCTGAGCTAACCGCCCTTATTGCATTGGCGCATGATGTTATCCGAAAACCGCTTCACACTTTTCGGCATCATGCGCCGCGCTCTCATATCCCCGGCGCAGCGGACCGGCAAGCGAGAGCGGCAGTCGCCTTTGCTTGCCGCGCAATCTTGCGGCGAACCGGCTTCCATCCCGGATCAAGTCCGGCACAGGCTTTCGCCGGATTGCGCGCCAAAACGAAACGGCGGCGCCGTGGCGCCGCCGTCATCCGTTCGAACCTGTGAAGCGCTTAATGCGCGGTCAAGCCGGAGGGCTCCTCATCGACGGGAGGCTCCGCGGTCTTGCCTTGCGGCTCCTCCCACTGGATCGGCTCCGGCGCGCGCGTCAGCGCGTGCGTGAGAACCTCGTCCATGCGGGAGACCGGAATGATCTCAAGTCCGCTTTTCACGCTGTCCGGAATCTCCACCAGGTCTTTGGCGTTCTCTTCCGGGATCAGCACGGTCTTGATGCCCCCGCGCAACGCCGCGAGCAGCTTTTCCTTCAAGCCGCCGATCGGCAGCACGCGCCCACGCAGGGTGATCTCGCCGGTCATCGCGACGTCGCGACGAACCGAGATTCCGCTCATCACCGACACGATCGCGGTGACCATGGCGACGCCGGCCGACGGTCCATCCTTCGGCGTCGCGCCTTCCGGCACGTGCACGTGGATGTCGCGCCGGTCGAAGGCGATCGCACGCGAGCGCACGTAAGACGCGGCCGCCGAGATCGACTCCTTCATCACGTCGCGAAGATTGCCGGTGACGGTCATCTTGCCCTTGCCCGGCATCATCGCGGCTTCGATGGTCAGCAATTCGCCGCCGACATCGGTCCAGGCAAGGCCGGTGACGACGCCAATCTGGTCCATCTCCTCGACTTCGCCATAGCGATATTTCGGCACCCCGAGATAGTCGCCCAGATCCTTGTCGGTCACCTTCACCGACTTCTTCTTGGTGATGACGAGATCCTTCACCGCCTTGCGGATCAGGGTCGACAACTCACGCTCAAGATTGCGCACGCCCGCCTCGCGGGTGTAGCGCCGGATCACGGTCTGCAACGCCTCGTCGTCGATCGCCCATTCCTTGGAGTTGAGGCCGTGCTTGGAAATCGCATGCGGAATCAAGTGCTTGCGCGCGATCTCGACCTTTTCGGGCTCGGTATAGCCGGCGATGCGGATGATCTCCATGCGATCCATGAGCGGCGGCGGGATATTGAGCGTATTCGCCGTCGTCACGAACATGACGCTGGAGAGATCGTAATCGACCTCGAGATAGTGGTCGTTGAAGGTGTGGTTTTGTTCGGGGTCCAAAACCTCCAACAAAGCCGACGACGGATCGCCGCGGAAATCCGCGCCCATCTTGTCGATCTCATCGAGCAGGAAGAGCGGGTTCGACGATTTCGCCTTGCGCATCGACTGAATGATCTTGCCGGGCATGGAGCCGATATACGTGCGCCGATGTCCGCGGATCTCCGCCTCGTCGCGCACGCCGCCGAGCGACACGCGCACGAATTCGCGGCCGGTCGCCTTCGCGATCGACTTGCCGAGCGAGGTCTTGCCGACGCCCGGAGGGCCGACGAGACACAGGATCGGGCCGGTCAGCTTGTTGGCGCGCTGCTGCACGGCGAGATACTCGACGATGCGTTCCTTGACCTTCTCCAGGCCGTAGTGGTCGGCATCGAGGATGGTCTCGGCGGCGGTCAGATCCTTCTTGACCTTGCTCTTTTTGCCCCACGGGATCGACAGCAGCCAGTCGAGGTAGTTGCGCACGACGGTGGCTTCCGCCGACATCGGTGACATCTGCCGCAGCTTCTTGAGCTCGTGCGTCGCCTTCTCGCGGGCTTCCTTCGAGAGCTTGGTCTTCTTGATCTTGTCTTCCAGCTCGGCAAGCTCGTCCTTGCCTTCCTCGTCGCCGAGCTCCTTCTGGATCGCCTTCATCTGCTCGTTGAGGTAGTACTCGCGCTGGGTCTTCTCCATCTGGCGCTTGACGCGCGTGCGAATGCGCTTCTCGACCTGCAGGACGGAGATTTCGCTCTCCATCAGGCCGAGAACCTTCTCGAGGCGTTCGGGAACGCTGGTCGTCTCAAGGATCGTCTGCTTGTCGGGGATTTTCACCGCAAGGTGCGAAGCGACCGTATCGGCGAGCTTGGCATAGTCCTCGATCTGCTGGACCACGCCGACGACTTCCGGCGACACTTTCTTGTTGAGCTTCACATAGCCTTCGAATTCGGTCACGACCGAACGCGCCAGCGCTTCGGCTTCGACGCGCTCGCCGAGCGCATCGTCGAGCACGACGGCGTCGGCTTCGAAATATTCGCTGCGATCCGTGTAGCGCAACGCTTTCGCGCGCTGCACGCCCTCGACCAGCACCTTCACGGTGCCGTCGGGAAGCTTGAGCAACTGCAGGACGGTCGCGAGCGTTCCGATCTCGAAGATCGAATCCGTCGCGGGATCGTCGTCGGACGCGTTCTTCTGCGTCGCGAGCAGGATGAAGGTGTCGGAGCGCATCACCTCTTCCAGCGCCTTGATCGATTTCTCGCGCCCGACAAAGAGCGGCACGATCATGTGCGGGAAGACGACAATGTCGCGCAGCGGCAGCACCGGATAGGCGCGGGTTTCGCCGGCGATCAATGGGGGACGCGGTTTGGGAGCAGTCATGGCCCGTTATCCTTCTTCTTGTGCCCCTTCGCCGAAACCCGCGATCTGCGCTGTCTCAGCAAAGTGCTGTAAGGGCCGGGACGGGAGCGCGGCTTTTTGAAGGCCGCGCACGAGGGGGTGGGTACGAACCCCGCCCGGATGTGAAAACAACCTTCGTACGCTTACCGTTTCGCCACCATTAGGTGGCGGTGCAGTGCCGCAGTGTCAAGTAAACGCATAAAACCGAACAAACATCGGCGCTTGCGCCCTATGGACGCCGCAAAGTTCCATCATCCGGACGCCGAATCCGCGCACGTTGGTGCGCCGCGGAATCGGCCTTAAGCGCTGCTGGCGCCGGTTTCGCTGGCGCGGTCGGCGTAGATGTAGAGTGGACGCGCGGTCCCCTCGACCACTTCGCGCGAGATCACGACCTCCTCGACGCCCTCGAGGCTCGGCAGGTCGAACATGGTGTCGAGCAGGATGCCCTCCATGATCGAACGCAGGCCGCGTGCGCCGGTCTTGCGCTCGATCGCCTTGCGGGCGATCGCGCCGAGCGCTTCCTCGGCCAGCGTCAGGTCGATGGATTCCATCTGGAACAGCCGCTGGTATTGCTTGACCAGCGCGTTCTTCGGCTCGGTGAGAATCTTCTTGAGCGAGCTCTCGTCGAGATCCTCGAGCGTCGCGACCACCGGAAGGCGTCCGACGAATTCCGGAATGAGGCCGTACTTGAGCAAGTCCTCCGGCTCGACTTCGCGGAAGATCTCGCCGGTGCGGCGATCTTCCGGCGCGATCACTTTCGCGCCGAAGCCGATCGAGGTCGAACGGCCGCGCGCGGAGATGATCTTGTCGAGGCCGGCAAACGCACCGCCGCACACGAACAGAATGTTCGTGGTGTCGACCTGCAGGAATTCCTGCTGCGGATGCTTGCGGCCGCCCTGCGGCGGCACCGACGCGATGGTGCCTTCCATGATCTTGAGCAGCGCCTGCTGCACGCCCTCACCCGACACGTCGCGAGTGATCGACGGGTTGTCGGACTTGCGCGAAATCTTGTCGATCTCGTCGATATAGACGATGCCGCGCTGGGCGCGCTCGACATTGTAGTCGGCCGCCTGCAGCAGCTTCAGGAGAATGTTCTCGACGTCCTCGCCGACATAGCCGGCCTCGGTCAGCGTCGTCGCATCG
>CAYJNT010000158.1:0-8160 GCA_964370945.1 uncultured Hyphomicrobiales bacterium
GCCAGACTCTGAGAATCAGTCGTCGCGGTAGACGCGCTCGCGGCGCTCGTGACGCTCCTGTGCCTCGATCGACAGGGTCGCGATCGGGCGCGCTTCCAGGCGCTTGAGCGAGATCGGTTCGCCGGTCTCTTCGCAAAAACCGTAAGTGCCGTCATCGATGCGCGCCAGCGCGGCGTCGATTTTCGCCGTCAGCTTGCGCTGCCGGTCGCGCGCGCGAAGCTCGATGGCGCGATCGGTTTCGGACGACGCACGGTCGGCGAGATCGGGATGGTTCTGGTTCTCGTCCTGCAGGTGCTGGAGCGTTTCCTTGGCTTCTCGCAGGATTTCTTCTTTCCATGCGAGCAGCTTGGCGCGGAAATATTCGCGCTGCTTCTCGTTCATGAAGGGCTCTTTGTCGCTTGGTTTGTAATTTTTGTCGCTCGGCTTATCGTTCTTAGTCTTGGTGAGCATTACCCCGAACTCCTGCCTGCTTCCCCTGGTGTCCCGATTCCGAAGTTCGCTTCATTCTGCGGCACCCTCGTAAGCGAACTTCGGAATCGACGGACACTGGCAACATTATAATTCTAGTGTGGCTTTGGTTCGGAAATTCCCCTTGGCGAACTCGCGGCGAGAATGAAGGGAATTTCTGAACCACCACACTGGTGCGAGTCACCCCACTCGCGCGGGCGAGCTTATAGCGGGGACCCTCAAGCCAAACAACTAGGATTTGCGCGTAGAGGCGACTCGCGCAGTCAGCTGGAACTCATTGAAATGACACGGTTATGACGCGATGCGAAAAGAGGCTGTCTGCCTCAGATTTGACCCTCGCGCGGGGTCATTTTTGCAAGCTCTACCGCAACCCGCAGCTCAATCTCCGCGAGTACGCTGTCGAGTCCGGGCTCGCCGCTGCGGTCTTTAAGCTGTTCGGCGGCCACCCGCAACCGGTTAAGTTTCGAAGGGTCGAGCGCGCCGGCTAGGAGGCCGAGCTTGATTTCGTCGAGCACGTCGAGGGCGGCCCTGCCCTTGCCAACCGCCCGGCGCCGGCGTTCGGCCGGATCGTCGAACCCCTGCAGGGCGACCAGCGCGTCGATCCCACCGACCGTGCGCAAAGTCGGGACCGGCGTGTGTGGCTTTGCGGCATCGGCGGCGTCGAGCTGAAAGGAGCCGGAGCTCGCACGCTTGGCGCCTTGAGTTTCGCGGGTCAGCGCAGTCGCGTTCGGTGCAAGGATGCGCATCGGATTGCTCCGGCCGAAGAACCGGCCATTGGATCGCGCCCGAGCGTCCGCCTTTATGGTTAAAGCTTCGTAAACGGCGCGGCAAAATCTGCCGGGCCCGGCAATCGCTGCACGGCCCGCGCCGGCGCGCTTCAACCCAATCGGATTCAAAACGCCAACATCTTCAACGCATTGCGCGCGGCGGCGCGTGTGGCACGACCTTCGCATTCTCAGAGGCCGGCGCATCTCCTGTGGGAGCTCGAGATGCGGCCCGTGAGTCCGGTGGGGAGCCTTGAGAATGTCAAAGACAAGTGTGCTCGCGCGCGTTGCCGTCTTCGCCGTTCTGGCCGTGCTCGGCATCGCGCAGGCGCAGGCGACGTCGCGCATCAAGGACCTCGCCAATATCGAGGGCATTCGCCAGAACCAGCTGATCGGCTATGGCCTGGTCGTCGGCCTCAACGGCACCGGCGACACGCTCAACAACATCCCCTTCACCAAACAATCGCTGCAGGCGATGCTGGAACGCCTCGGCGTCAATATCCGCGGCACCCAGATCCGCACCGGCAATGTCGCGGCCGTCATGGTGACGGCCAACCTCCCCGCCTTCGGCACGCAAGGCACGCGCATCGACGTCACCGTGTCGGCGCTCGGCGATTCCAAGAGCCTGCAGGGCGGCACGCTTCTGGTCACGCCGCTCCTCGGCGCCGACGGCAATGTCTACGCGGTCGCGCAGGGTTCGCTCGCCATCTCGGGCTTCGAGGCTGAGGGGCAAGCGGCCAAGATCGTGCGTGGCGTTCCGACCGTTGGACGCATCTCGAACGGCGCCATCATCGAGCGCGAGATCGATTTCGCGCTCAATCGCCTCAATCAGGTGCGCCTTGCCTTGCGCAATTCCGATCTGACGACGGCGAAGCGGATCGCCGGCGCGGTCAACGATTACATCGGCAGCGCCATCGCCGAACCGCTCGACGCCGCGACCGTGCAGCTCACACTGCCGGCGAAATCCGACACCAACATGGTCGCGCTCTTGACCGAGATCGAGCAATTGCAGGTCGAGCCCGATCTCGGCGCCAAGGTGGTGATCGACGAGCGCTCCGGCGTGATCGTGATGGGCCGCGACGTGCGCGTGTCGACGGTCGCGGTGGCGCAAGGCAATCTCACGGTCACGATTTCCGAAAGCCCGCAAGTCAGCCAGCCCGCGCCGTTCTCGCGCGGCGAGACCCGCGTCGTGCCGCGCACCCGCCTCGGCGTGCAGGAAGACGGCAAGAAGCTCGCGCTGGTGAAGGAAGGGGTGTCGCTGCAGCAGCTCGTCGACGGACTGAACGCGCTCGGCATCGGCCCGCGTGATCTCATCTCGATCCTGCAGGCGATCAAGGCCGCCGGCGCGATCCAGGCCGATATCGAGCTGATGTGATGGCCGCGAACACATCATCCGCCGCGAGCAGTGCCGCGCAAGGCTTCCATGCCTTCGCTTCGCGGCCGGATGCGACCGTCAATTTCAAGGGCCTCGACACCAAAGCCAAGGCGCGCGCCGCGGCGGAAGACTTCGAAGCGGTCTTTCTCAATACGATGTTCAGCCAGATGTTCACGGGGATCGACGGCGAAGGTCCGTTCGGCGGCGATCAGGCGACCGGCGTGTGGCGTTCGTTCCTGACCGACGAATACGCAAAGTCTTTCGCCAAAAAGGGCGGCATCGGCATCGCCGATGAAGTCTACCGCACCCTGCTGGCGCAACAGGAAGCGCACTCGAAGTAATTCCAGGAAGAGACGATCATGACCGCTGCCCCGAGCCCGATCGCACAAGCGCCCGCCAGCAAAGCCGACGTGCTCGCGTTGATCGCGCATCTGTCCGGCGTCATGGACGAGTTGCTCGCGGTCATCGAGAAGGAAACGCAGCTCGTGCGCGCGGGAAAGCTCTCCGAAGCGTCGCAATTGACGCAGCAAAAGACCACCCTTGCCGCCGCCTACATGACCGATGCGAGCCGGCTGAAAACCAGTCCCGGCATGATCGCGCAACTCGCCGGTGGCGAGGTCGACGCCTTGCGCCAGCAGCACGACCTGTTCCACGCGCTGTTGCAGATCAACCTGACGGTGCTCGCCACCGCCCATGCGGTGTCGGAAGGCATCATGCGCGGTGTGCATGAGGAAGTGACGCGCAAGGCGGTGCCGCAAACCTACGGCGCCTCGGGCCGGCACTCGGCGCCGCCGCGCAGCGCTTCGCAGCCGCTGACGATCAGCCGTGTACTGTAACTGAACGTATTGCACGGCAATTTACCAAAATTAACGACTGGAAATTAAACTGCGTCGTCTAGCGTCCTCGTACCCTGATCGGCCTCGCATTAAGCGCGCCCGGAGGTGGACATGGACTCCAGTTTCACCGTCAAGCCGCGCGACAGCGCCAGCCGTGTCGTATACGACCGCACGTCGACGGTGCGCACCGATCTCTCACCCACGCAAAGCGTTCGCGCGCCGGACATCGTGCCACCGTTGCGTAACGGCCAGGGCGCCGCGGATCTCACCCCCCGCGCCGTCACCATCGACCCACAAAGCCAGGACGTGATCCAGCGCGTCCGCGACGAAGACGAGCGCCGCAAGCGCCAGAAGCATTCCGACGAGGCGCTCTCGCGCATGCGAGCCTACCGGCAGCCGCAGACGGAGGCCGGACCCGATCCCGATCCGGATCACCCGCACGCCGACATCGAAGTCTGAGCGCGGACAGCCGCGCGGCGACGAATAATCAAATCGTTATCGAGACGTTAGCGCGTTCATGGCTCGCGAACCATGAATGCACCCTGCCGCTTCGCGCGCCACGCGGTCACACCGCAATACCTCATTAACCATGTTTTTTTACGCGGCCTTGGGTGGGTGCGTGAGATGAACGCTGTCGATCCAATGGATCGACACGTGTAGTCCAAACCAGAAAGGTTGCGTAATATGGCTTCCAATATCACTCTGTCGTCCTCCGTACGGCAGAACCTGCTCTCGCTGCAGAACACCGCGGCTCTGTCGGCTCTGACGCAGAACCGCCTCGCGACAGGCAAGAAGGTCAACTCGGCGCTCGACAATCCGGGTAACTTCTTCACCTCGCAGTCGCTCAACAATCGTGCAAGCGACCTCAACTCGCTCCTCGACTCGATCGGTCAGGCCACCCAGACGCTGAAAGCGGCTGATCAGGGCATCACCTCGGTCACGAAGCTCGTTGAATCCGCGAAGTCGATTGCCAAGCAGGCCCGTCAGGCTCCCCAGCCGACATCGGCCACCTACAACGCCGTCGTTGTTTCCGGTGATCCGACCGACGAAGCGATCGCCACCACCGGCAACGGCACGGCCCTGACGGTCGCGAACGCCCAGACCTACTCGTTCGAAATCGACATCGCCGGCACTGGCGTGGCCACTGTCTCCTACACCTCCGACGCTTCGGCAACCTACGGCGAAATCCTCGCCGGCCTGCAGTCGAGCTTCGCAACCGCGCTCGCGGCCGCAAGCACGACGACGTCGGATCTGGAACTCGTGGCGAACGCCGGCGGCGACGGCATCCGCGTCAATGCGGTTACCGCCGACTCCTCCACCTTCGTGGTTACGAACAGCGCCTCGGCCGGTATCGGTGCCTCCACCTATACCTCCACGAGCCTGTTCGAGAATATCGGCACGACTGGCACGACGCTGACCGTTGCGGTCAATGGCGGCGCCAATCAGGTCATCGCCTTCGGCACCGGCCTGGGCGAAGTGTCCACGCTCGCCGAGTTGCAGACCAAGCTGAACACGATCAGCGGCATCACCACGACGGCTGGCAATTCCGCCGTGTCGGTCACGCTGAACTCGTCCAGCTCGCAGAACTCGCTGTTGCTCACGTCGTCGAACGCGGCGCTGACCACGGCGTTGGGTCTTGGCTCGGTCGTCGGCACTACCTACGCGGGCACGGCTACGGTTAGCACTCCCAACTCGACCCGTACCTCGCTGCAGGCCGACTATGACAACGTCATCACCCAGATCGATGCCCTTTCGGCTGACGCCTCCTATAACGGCGTCAACCTGCTCGGCGGCGACGATCTCAAGGTGGTCTTCAACGAGACCGGTACGTCTTCGCTGACCATCACGGGCGTGACGTTCAACTCGGCTGGCCTCGGCCTCGGTGCCATCTCCGGTGCCGGCTTCCAGTCGGACGGCGACATCGACGCTGTCATCGTCAAGCTCGACACCGCGCTCTCGAGCCTGCGCACGCAGGCCTCGAAGTTCGGTTCGAACCTGTCGACGGTGCAGACCCGTCAGGACTTCACCAAGAACCTGATCAATACCCTGCAGACCGGCGCCGACAACCTCGTGTTGGCCGACACCAACGAGGAAGGTGCGAACCTCCTCGCCCTGCAGACCCGCCAGCAACTGTCCACGACGGCCCTGTCGCTCTCCGCGCAGGCCGACCAGGCGGTGCTGCGGCTCTTCGGCTAATCCAGCCGAAATATCGGAACGACCGAACGGCGGGGGAAACCCCGCCGTTCTTTTTTTGCGTGCAGGTTCCACATTTACCCGCCGTTAATCCCTTTTTTACCGTCCATTAGGGTTACCGGATCATTATCGCCCCAGCCGTTCGATACGTGAGCGGACACGCGCCATTCGAATTATGGGGTTTTCGTCATGAGTGATGTCGTCCTTTCGGCCGGTGTGCGCCAGAACCTGCTTGCGCTGCAAAGCACGGCGGATCTGATGAGCCTCACCCAGAACCGGCTGGCCACCGGCAAGAAGGTCAACTCGGCGCTCGACAATCCGGGTAACTTCTTCACCTCGCAGTCGCTCAACAACCGCGCCAGCGACCTCAACGCGCTGCTCGATTCGATCGGGCAGGCGCAAAAGACGCTCGAAGCCGCCGATCAGGGCATCACCTCCCTGACCAAGCTCGTCGAGTCGGCGAAATCCGTCGCCAAGCAGGCTTTGCAGGCGCCGCAGCCCGGTTCGGCCACCTACAACGCCGTCGCTCTCACGAGCGGTGCCGTGACCGACGAAGTGCTCGGCACCACCGGCAACGGCACGGCCCTGACGGTTGCAAACGCCCAGACCTACTCGTTCGAAATCGACATCAACGGCGGCGGTGCTACCACCGTCTCCTACACCTCCGACGCTTCGGCAACCTACGGCGAAATCCTCGCCGGCCTGCAGTCGAGCTTTGCGACCGCGCTGGCGGCCGAAAGCGCGTCTGCGAGCGACTTCGAACTGGTGGCGAACGGCGGCGGCGACGGTATCCGCGTCAATGCGCTCAACGCCGACGCGGCGACCTTCACGATCTCCAACTCCGCCTCCGCCGGTCTGACCGCCGCAGCCTATGCGTCGACCAGCCTGTTCGAGAACCTCAACTCGACCGCGGGTACGACACTGACCGTCGCCGTCAATGGCGGCGCCAACCAGGTCATCTCGTTCGGTACCGGCCTGGGCGAAGTGTCCACGCTGGCCGAGTTGCAGACCAAGCTGAACACGATCAGCGGCATCACCGCGACGGCTGACAACACCGCCGTCGGAATCACGCTGAACTCGTCTTCATCGGCAAACTCGCTCACGATCACGTCCAACTCGGCGGACCTCACGTCCACGCTGGGATTGGGCAGCATCGTCGGCAACACCTACGCGGGCACGGCTACGGTTAGCACTCCCAACGCGACCCGCACCTCGTTGCAGGCCGACTACAATAATATCCTGACTCAGATCGATGCCCTTTCGGCCGACGCCTCCTATAACGGCGTCAACCTGCTGGACGGCGACGATCTCAAGGTGGTGTTCAACGAAACCGGCTCATCGTTCCTGACGATCGGCGGCGTGACCTTCGACGCCGCCGGCCTCGGCCTCAACGCGGTCGCGGGCGCCGGCTTCCAGTCCGACGGCGATATCGAGACGACGATCGCCGCGGTCGATGCCGCACTCAAGACCTTGCGCACGCAGGCCTCGGCCTTCGGCGCCAACCTGACCACGGTGCAGACCCGCCAGGACTTCACCAAGAACCTGATCAACACGCTCGAGACCGGCGCCGACAACCTCGTTCTGGCCGACACCAACGAGGAAGGCGCCAACATGCTGGCCCTGCAGACCCGCCAGCAGCTCTCGACCACGGCGCTCTCGCTCTCGGCGCAGGCCGACCAGGCGGTGCTGCGGCTCTTCGGCTAGTCCGCACGTATCGGAAAATAAGGAACGGCGGGGGCGACCCCGCCGTTTTTTTACGTCCTGTTAACCGTAACGGCGCAACCTTGGCGTGGGGGCATGAAAGAAGGTCTCAATGGCGCTCAAAGTCGAACTCAAGCCCGGCGAACGAATCCTGATCGGCGATTGCGTCGTCACCAATGGCGAGCAACGCACGCGCTTTCTGCTCGAAGGCACCGCGCCGATTCTGCGCGAGAAAGACATCATGACCAAGACGCGCGCCAACACGCCGGCGAAGCGTCTCTATCTCACCGTGCAGCTGATGTACATTTCAGACGATCCGCGCCAGCACCACGATCTGTATTTCGCGATCATGCGCGACATCGTGCAGGCGGCGCCGAGCGCGTGGCCGTACATCGAAAACATCAACAACCATATCTTAACGGGCGACCTCTACAAGGCTTTGAAACAAGCCAAGAAATTGATCGACTACGAGCAGGAGCTTCTCGCGCATGCAACACGCGGCGACCAAGGCCTACGGACAAGTAGCACAGCAGACCGCAAGTCCGCGTGAGCTGGAAGTGCAATTGCTGTTGCGCGCAGCATCGCGGCTGCAGGCCGTGCATGACGATTGGGAACGCGACCGCGCCGCACTCGATCAGGCCTTGCATTTCAATCGCAAGCTCTGGACCATTTTCCTGACCTCGGTGACGAACAAAGACAATCCGCTGCCGGCCGAGATCCGCCAGAACGTCGCCAATCTCGGATTGTTCGTCATGAACCAGACGCTGTCGGTGATGGGCAATCCGCAGCGCGAGCGGCTTCCGAGCCTGATCAACATCAACCG
>CAYJNT010000159.1:0-8120 GCA_964370945.1 uncultured Hyphomicrobiales bacterium
GCAGCAGCGGCGTGACGATCAGCGCCGCAAGGAGCAGGAGGCAGATGACACGCACCGCTTTGCGAATGAGCGACAGCAGACTTGCCATGATCCCTTCTCCTTGCGAGCGCTCAGTGTTGCGTTATTTCACGGCTTGGATTTTTTCGATCACCGGCGTCCATTCCGGAAAATCCTTGCCGATCTGCGCCAGCACGGCTTTGCGGAAGGCCGCAATATTGAGGCCGTCCTTTTCCTCGACAAAGACCATGCCCTTGCCTTCCAGGTCCTTGCGGTATTGCGCGACACTGGCGCGGTCCCATTCCAGCGTCCGTTTGCCGACTTCGGCCATCGCATCTTCGACGATCTTGCGGTCCGCGGCCGGGATACCCTGCCAGACCTTTTCATTCACGAACGTGCTCAGCACCGACTGCATATGACCGGTCAGCATCACGTATTTCTGGACCTCGAACAATTTCAGCGTCCAGATATTGGCGAGCGGATTTTCCTGCCCGATCACGAGGCCGGTGGCGAGCGCGGTTGCAAGCTCGGAGACTTCCACCGGTGTCGCCACCGCGCCCATGCCGGTGAGCATCGACGACCACAGCTTGATCGGCACGCCGCGATACTTCTTGCCCTTCATGTCGTCGGGCGAGAGCACCTTCTCTTTCGACGTCAGATTGCGCGCGCCCTGATAGAGGCTGCCGACAATACGCATGCCACCGGCGGCGACCAGCTGCTTGTTGACCTCCTGCAGCACCGCCGACGTGCGCGAGTCGGTTGCCCGCATCGCCTGATCGGCGCTGGTATAGACGAACGGCGTGTTGAAGGCGGCGACCACCGGCAGGATTTTGCCGAGCGACGCAAAGTCATGATGCCCCATCGCGATCGCGCCGGACTTGATGCCGTCGACCATTTCGCCGACGCCGCCAAGCTGCGAATTCGGAAACACCTGGATTTCGACGCGGCCGTTGGTGCGTTGCTTCACCAGGGCGGCCATCTCGTCGGCGTAGCGGGTTTGCGGCGCGTTCGCGACGCCGACATGGGCGTAACGAAGCTTGATTTGCGCCTCGACCGGCGATGCCGTCAGCGCGAAGGCCGAGACGATCGCGAATGAGAGTGCGATTGGAGTAATGCGGATAGACACGTTTAACCTCCCTGTTTTCCGGCCCGCGGTTTGGCGGCGTCCGTTGTTGGCTGCAGTTTCGAGTTCAATTCACTCGTCGTAGACTTTCATGATCGCGGATGTATCGAGCTCGGAATGTCCGCGGTGAACGAGAATGCGATAGAGGCCGAGGGCTTCCCCGGTCATCGGGGTCGGCGCTTTCAATTCGCCGGAAAATTCCAGCACCATTTCAAGATCCTTCAGGAGCTGCCGCGCATAGCCCTGCGGCTTGAAATCGCGCTCGACCATGCGCGGATAGAACCGTTGCAGCATCGATGAATCAGCATGGCCGCCGGCGAGGCATTCCGGGATGCGCCTGGCGTCGATGCCCGCGCTTTCGGCCAGCACCACGGCTTCCGCCATCACGGCGTGGCCGCAGCCGACGATCAGCTGGTTGATCATCTTGGCGACAAGACCGCTGCCGGCCGGGCCCATATGCGTGAAGCGGCCGGAAATGTCCTTCATCAGCTCGCTTGCCGCTGCGATATCGGCGTCGCTTCCGCCGGCCATCACCGTCAAGGTTCCGGTGCCGGACGCCGGCGGCCCGCCGGAGACCGGCGCGTCGATCCAGCCGCAGCCGCTCTGCTTCTGCAGACGCTCCGCGTAGATCTTGCCCTTCCCCACCTTGATGGTCGAGAAATCGATCAGGATCTGCGGCTTGCGCAAGACGCTCGCGACGCCGTCGGCGCCGAAGGTCGCAGTCTCGACCGCGTCCGTCGTCGGCAGATTGAGCAGCACGAAGTCGACGTCGCGTGCCGCGTCAGCCGGCGATGTCGCAGCCGACGCGCCGGCCGCGACCGCCGCTTGCGTCTTCTCCTTGACGATGTCGAAGGCCTTGACCTTGTAGCCACGCTCGATCAGGCGCTTGACCATCGGCAAGCCCATCAATCCGACGCCGACATATCCGATTGAAGGTTTGGTCATGCGCCCTCCATCGCGTAGATGCGGATCGCGTTATCGCGAAACAGCTTCTGCTGGTCCGACGCGCTGACGTCGGCCACGATTTCGCGAAAGCCGCCGAAAATCTGGCCAAAGGTCGCGCACAGGCTGTCGACCGGGAAATTGCTGGCGAACATCGCGCGGCCGACGCCGAAGAGTTCGATCACGGTGAGCACGATGGCGCGGTTGGCCTCCGCGGTCCAGGCTTGGCCCGGCACGCCGAGGCCGGACATCTTCACGGCGACGTTCGGGCATTGCGCCAGCGCGGTCATGGCGCGCCTCCAGCCATCGATCCCTTGCGGCGAGCGATCGGCCGGCAGACCGGTGTGATTGAGAATGATCTGTGTATCGGGATGCGTGCGTGCGAGATCCACCGCTTCCTGCAAATGCCACCACGGCGTCTGCAGATCGAAGCGCAGGCCGAACCGGCGCAGAAGCGCATAGCCGCGCCGCCACACCGAATCCGCCATGCCGCCCGCGGCGCCTCCAGGCGACGGATTGGCGCGCGGCTTGTGCCGGATACTTCGCACGAAGGAGAATGCCGATTGCTGTTCGAGAACGGATTCGACATCGGGGTTGTCGAGCCGCGCCTGCGCGACCGCAACAGTGGGCCAGCACTCAGCGCGCCGCAATGCATCGATATACTGCATCTCGGCGACGGGGTGTTTCGGATCCCATTCCGCTTCGACATAGACGGTGCCGGCGATCTCGTAGCCGCTCGCGTCCTTGCGATAATCGGCGGGCATGTAGTTCCTGCGGATCGCGGAATAATCGCCGTAGCGGAACGGGATCATCGGCTCATCGCGCAGCCACGGATAATAGTTCTTATCCAGGTCCCAGAAATGCTGATGCGCGTCCACGATCTGAAACGGCGCGCTCATGATCTGCCCCACAGCAAAGCGAGCGGCTTGATGTCACGCGCGAGTTCGAGAAGGCCGGCGCGCGTTGCCGGATGCAGCGGCTCGAGCGGATGGCGCACGGCATCGCTTTTGATGACGCCGCCTTCGGCCATCACCGTCTTGGTCGCGCGCAAGCCGCATTGCCGGTTTTCGTAGTTGATCAGCGGCAGGATGCGGGCGTAAGCCTCGGCCGCGTCCTTGCGCGCCCCGGCGCGGAAATGCACGAGCACCGGCTTGATCAGGTCGGGCAGCAGCGCGCTCGGCATCGTTCCGGTGGCGCCGGCATCGAGATCGGCCATCAGGGTGATCGATTCTTCACCGTCGAACGGACCTTCGATCACGGCACCGCCCTGCTCGATCAGACTGCGCAGCTTGGCAGCCGTGCCGGGCATTTCGATCTTGAAATAGCGCACCTGCGGGACCTTCTGCGCGAGCCGCACCAGAAACGGCACCGAAAGGCTGACGCCGCTCAGCGGCGCGTCCTGCACCATGATCGGAACACGCGCGGCGTCGGCGACGCGCGCGAAATGCTCGATCATGCCGTTCTCGTCCGCGCGCAAACCGGTGCCGTGATAGGGCGGCATCATCATCAGCATGCCGGCGCCGGCTTTCGCCGCCTTGCTCGCGCGTTCCGCGGCAATGCGTGTCGAGAAATGGCTGCAGGTCACGATCACCGGCACGCGGCCGGCAACATGCGACAGGCACAAGTCCGTGAGCGTGTTGCGTTCCGCGTCCGTCAGCAGGAATTGCTCGGAATAATTCGCCAGAACGCAGATGCCGTCGACGCCCTGGTCGATCATGCAATCGAGCACGCGGCGCTGACCGTCGAAGTCGACGTCGCCGTTGTCCGCGAACGGCGTCGGCGCGATCGGATAAATTCCGGTCCATGGCCCGCTCGGCTTACTCACAGTTCGCTCCCGTTCCTCTCATTGCGCATACAGGTAGTCGACCAAGCCGACCGATACGAACGGCACATAGGTCACGAGCAGGAGAACGAAGATCAGCGTGGCGATGAACCAGACATTGGTCTTCGAGGTCTCCCAGATATTGGATTTGGCGATCGAGCAGGCGACCATCAACACGCTCGCGACCGGCGGCGTCTGCTGCCCGACCGCGATGTTGAGCGTCACGATCACCCCGAAATGGATGGGGTCGATGCCGACCGCCTTGATCAGCGGCAGCACGACCGGCACGATGAGGATGATGGCGGCCGCGCCGTGCAGGAAGAATCCGAGCACGAACAGCACGACATTGAGGATCGCCAGAACGACGTAGGGATTGCTTGTGATCGTCGTGACGGATTCCGTCAGCCGCTGCGGAATTTGGGTTTCGGTCAGGTAGACACCGAGCAAGGCCGACGTCGCGACCAGCAACATGACAACGGCAGTGTGCGTGACGCCCTCGTAGACGGCCTGGCGCAGCATCGGCCAATTGAGCTCGCGGTAGTAAAGGCCGATCACGAGCGAGGCGACGACGGCGAGCGCCCCACCCTCCGTCGCGGTCACGAACCCGCCGAAAATGCCGCCGAGGATGATGATTGGCAGCAGCAAGGCGAGCCTGGCGTCCCAGAAGGCGGTGACGATCGTTTGCCAGTTCAGCAGGTTCTCGCGCGGCAGGTTGTAACGGCGTGCGAAACCGTAGGCCGTGGCCATCAGCATTCCGCCGCCGATGAAACCGGGCACGAAGCCCGCGAGAAAGAGCTTGATGACGGACGTGTCGGCAAGCGCGGCATAGAGGATCATCGGAATCGAAGGCGGAATGATGATGGCGAGCGACGCCGACGACGACATCACCGCGGCGGCGAGTTCCTTCGGGTAGCCGCGCGATTTCATTCCGGGAATGAGAATCGAGCCGAGCGCGGCGACGTCGGCGACCGAGCTGCCGGAAATCTCGGCAAAGATCATCGACGCGACGATGGAGACCATCGACAACCCGCCGCGGATGAACCCCACGAGCGCAAGGCAAAATCCGATCAGGCGGCGGGAAATCGAGGTCGCGTTCATCAGCGCACCCGCCAGCACGAAGAGCGGGATCGCGATCAGCGGGAATTTTCCGGCGCCCTCGTACACAACGACCGCGGCATTGAGCAGCGCCGATTCGCCGCCGGTGATGAATGTCGCAGCCAGAGCGACAATCCCGAGCGCCACCGCGATCGGAACGTCGAGGCAGCACAGCGCCAGGAAGACCAGGAGGACGATCAGGGCGGACATCGTTGCGCCGTCTATTCGAGATGCGAGGATTCAGTGACGACGGCAGCCGCGGGCGGCGGACGGTGCAGCCTCGCCCAGGCCTGCGGCAGCGTGAGCAATTCGGCCGCGACGAAGGTGAGCGACGCCACCGGAATCACCGACTGCGTGACTTCGATGGAAAGCCAGGGCAGCGTGACGAGATGCTCCCCGGCCATGACCTGAAGCAGGCGATACCCGCCCCAGGCCAGGGCAAGAAAGAACGTGATCGTGAGTGTTTCCGACAGGGCAAAAGCCGCGCGGCGACCGGCCTCCGGCAGCGCGCGGACCACGTTGTCGAAGCCGAGATGCCCGCGATTGAGCGCAACCAAAGCCGCGCCGAAAAAGGTCACCCAGGCGAGAAGGATGGGCGCGACTTCATCATAGAAGGAGATGCCGGTGCCGAGATAACGGAGCGCCGCGGCCACGCTGACCAGAACGGTCAGCGCGACCAGCAATGCCCCCGCGACGATCTCAAGGACGAGCGCGAGCAGTCGCGCGGACGCCTGCATCGCCTCAGCTTCCTTCCTTGGCGAGGCCGAGGGTCTTCTCGACCAGCGCCTTGCCGCCCGGCACCTGCTTGTCGAACAGCTCGTAGACCGGCTTCGAGGCCGCGACGAAGGCATCGCGATTGGCGGTGTTCACCTTGATATCCGATTTCTTCAGCTTCTCGAGAAGCTCGACGTCGTCCTTCTCGCCGGCCGCGAGCGCCCACGGCTGCACCTCACGCGCGATCTTCTCGATCTCGGTGCGGATGTCGGCCGGAAGCTTGTTCCAGCGATCCAGCCCGACGGTCAGGAACGACGGCGTGTAGACATGCGCCGTGAGCGACAGGAATTTCTGCACTTCGTTGAGCTTGGCGCCGTAGATGTTGGTCAGCGGATTTTCCTGGCCGTCCATGACGCCGGATTGCAGCGCGACGAACAGCTCGGAAAATTCCATCGGCGCGGCGACGGCGCCATAGGCCTCGAACATGTTCTGGCGCCACACGCCCTTCGGGATGCGTATTTTGAGGCCCTTGAGATCGGCCGGCGTATCGATCGGCCGCTTGCTGTTGGTGATGTGCCGGATGCCGTTCTCGTAAACGGCGATGATCTTGTAGCCCTTGGCCTCGGCCTTCGGCGCGAGGTCGCTCCAGAACACCTTGGCGACGAAGCGCGCGACATGCGCGCGATCCTTCAGGAGATAAGGCATGTCGAACACGCCGAATTCCGGCGCGATTGTCGACATGATGGTGGACGGTTGGGAGAAATCGACAGTGCCGATCTTGAGCTTCTGCAGCAACTCCCGCTCGTTGCCGAGCTGGCTGTTGCTGAACACGGTCACCTTGACCTTGCCGGCGAGCTTTTCATTGACGCGCTTGGCAAATTCCCCGGCGACAAGAGATTGGGCGCCGGTGGCCGGCGTGGTGTTGCCGAGCTTGAGCTCGATCACCTGCGCGCTGGCGCCTGCGATGGCGAGCGTCGCGGTGAGCACAAGTGCATACACGATGGCTTGAAGTTTCATTGCATTCCTCCCTTGTATCTCATGGCGAACCTCCATTTTGTTTTTGGGTTCGTTCTTCCTGGACCGACTAGCGAGATGCCTCCGCTGTTTGCGGACGCGAATTTTTTTGTTGCCGCCTGGCCTCGCTCGCCATCGCGATCGCCAGCAGCATCGCGGCGCGCGTGGCGCCGAGATTGGCGACGCCCTTGCCGGCGATTTCGTAGGCGGTGCCATGCGCCGGCGTGCAGATCGGAAACGGGAAGCCGCCGATCAGCGTGACGCCGCGATCGAAGCCCATGAGCTTCATCGCGATCTGGCCCTGGTCGTGATACATCGTCAGCACGGCGTCGAAGTCGCCGTTCTTTGCGCGCAGAAAGACGGTGTCCGAAGGATACGGTCCCTCGACGATCCATCCCTTCGCCTTGCCCTTGGCGACCGCCGGCGCAATGACGTCGATTTCCTCGCGGCCGAAATTTCCGCCGTCGCCGGCATGCGGGTTGAGCCCCGCGACCGCGATGCGCGGATTTTCAAAACCGGCCGCGCGCAGCGAGGCATGCGCGAGTTCGAGCGCGCGCAAAATGCGATCCTCGGTGATGTTGCGCGCGACTTCCGAGAGCGGGATATGCGAGGTCACGCGCGCATTCCATAAATCCCCGAGGATATTGAATTCGCTCGCCTCCGCTTTCGATGCGATGACATCGCGCACGAAACGGATCTCGTCGTCGTAATCGGGATAGGCAAAGCGCATCGCCGCCTTGTTGAACGGCGTGAAGAAAACCGCGTCCGCGCCTCCGCCCGCGGCAAGCCGCAGCGCGCGGCGGAAATTCTCGGTCGCGAAATTGCCGCCGGCGAGCGTCGCCCTGCCGACGGTCACGCCGCGCAGGTCGCAATTGGCGAGGTCGATCAGGATCGGCCGGCTCTCGCCGGCCGGTAGCGCGCTTTCCGATTTCGCCCGCGCGACGTCCGGGTTGGTGGTCCCGGCCACCTTGGCGCCCATATCGAGGATGCGCGCGTCTCCGAAGATGACGAATTTGGCCAGCGGCCGGATGTCGGGCTCGGCCAGGAGGCGCGCCAGCAATTCCGGGCTGATCCCGGCCGGGTCGCCCATGGCGACCGCGATCGTCGGCAAATGGCTGTCGGCGGCAGACATGATGGCCAAGTACGTCCCTTGCGTCCCTTTCCGCTCGCCTCCAGCCTTGCATAGCTGTATGCTGTATGCAACATGCGGCTATTGAATTTTTGCCCCTCTGCCCCACAAGCTCGATGAGCGGAAAGGGATGCGAGTCGTGAGCGAAAAGACCGGCGGCCAGGCCGCGGCAATCAGCGAAGGCTTCGAGGACGTGCCGCGCATCGTCCGCCGCACGCTGCACAGCGAAGTGCTCAATCAACTCCGCGACATGATCATCGAGGGGCGCCTGCCTCCGGGCGCGC
>CAYJNT010000160.1:0-2231 GCA_964370945.1 uncultured Hyphomicrobiales bacterium
ATCCTTGCAGACGAAGGTCTTGCCGTGGCCGAGATCGCCGTCGGTCCAGCCGACGTCGAAGCCCGAGCCTTTGAGCGCCGCGGCGCGGCGTTCCAGCGCCTGCGGTGAGCGCGTGCGGAAGGCGACATGACCGACGCCGGATGTGTTCGAGGCGGTGAGCTTGAGCGAGTAGCGCTCATAATCATCCCAACCGCGCAAGAAAACGCTGTCGCCCTTTTCGCCGCTCTGCGTCATGCCCATGACGTCGATGAAGAAGCGGCGGCTTTCCTCGAATTTCGGCGTCAGCAATTCGAGATGGGCGAGATGGGCAATGTCGAGGATGGGTTCGCGGTCCATGCCGTCATTTCGCATTCAAAAGAAGAGAATGCGGCGTATCACGGCGTCAGGGCGGCGTCGATGGGCGTACCGCATGGCTGTCGCATTTGGCGCGGCAGTGCGGCAAACTCGGATTACCTCCCCCTGAAAGGGGGAGGTCGATTTGCAAAGCAAATCGGGGGTTATCACATGTCCCGCTTCAGCCGTACGCCGCAAAAAACAGAACTTGTCCGACGACTGCGGCGCGATGGAACTGATGTGGAAAGACGGTTGTGGCATCGGTTGCGAAACGGTCAGGTCTGCGAGGCGCACTTTCGCCGCCAGCATCCAGCGGGTCGTAACATTCTCGATTTCTACTGCCCTGCGTTAGCTCCTCGCCGTCGAAGTTGACGGAGGTCAACACGCCCAGACTAGAACGCGCGACCGCGAACGCGATGAATGGCTGAAGCAGCAGGGTGTGATGGTCCTCCGCTTCTGGAATTCGGATGTCACCGAGAACCTCAACGGTGTCTTGGAAGTCATCGCTGCGAGGATCGGCGAGATAAGCTCAGCAGCAGCACAGTCTCGTCCTCGCTGGCCAAGCTCACCAGTGACCCCCACCCGGCCATAGCGCGTCGAAGACGCGCGTAAACGCGCTGGTGCGCGCCGACCTCCCCCTTTCAGGAGGAAGTGACCGCCTGCCGTGGTGAGTGGAGAGAGGGAAAAGAGGGATGGGAAAAATGGCGGGCTGCCCGATGTGCCGGGCGAAAGCCGGGCAGCCCGCTTGCTGAAGGAGGGTAAAACGGGGCGCCTTCAGCAATTCCTCCCCGCGCGGCAAACTTGGATAGCACTCGCCGCATAGGGACTTTCCCGCCCGTCTATAAAGCTCGCGTGACGAAGCGGTGATGGTTTGTTGACGGTCCACAGCGCAAGTCGGGTTTACCCGACTTGCGCAATGCAATGACCGACACAAGTCGGGTTTACTCGACTTGCGAAATGCAACGACCCTGGCAAGTCGGGTTTGGCCGATTTGCGTAATTTGCCCTGCGCAAGTCGGGCAGGCCCGACTTGCGTTATTACCTTGCGGAAGTCGGGCAGGCCCGACTTCCGTGTTTTCGCGTCTGCACAATGTCGCCGCGAGCGACGTCCGGATTTCGAGACGTTCAAAAGAGATAAATCCGAGCGCAGTGCAGCAATGACAAGGTTGTGAAAACGCGGTACGCGAAATCTTCGTTTTGACACCATGCCGACATTGAACCGGCATCGCGCGCGATTACGACAGCGCGCCATGGCGGCTTTCTTCCGGCCGCTATTTTCTAAAATTCGAGACGAAGCAGGACCTGAACGCTCAACGGACGGTGCCATGACCTATTTGAAGACTGTCGCCGGCGCCCTCGCCATCATGATGGCGTCCGGCATGATCGCCGACTTCGACGTGTCGGAGACCGACGACAACAAGATTCTGGTCCGGGTCTGGTCGGCGGAGGATCGGCCGGATGCGCATCTGCGCATGCAGGTCGCGGCGTTGCTCTCACGCCATGTCGATGCCGGGCATGTGAGCGTGGTCCACCTCAGTACCTAAACCTTCCGCTCGAAAATCAGGATCATATTGTTGGCCGGCATCGGCACGACGCCTGCGAGCGCGAGGCCATTGGTGCGGGCGAGGAGCTCGACATCGGCAATGTCGCGCACGCCCCAAGCCGGATCGCGCGATCGCAGGTTGCGGTCGAAGGCCTCGTTGCTCGGCGCGGTATGCACCCCGTCGCGGCTGAACGGGCCGTAGAGGAAGAGCTTTCCGTCCGGCCGCAGGCGGGCGGCCGCTTGCGTGAGCAGGCCCTCGGCCACGGACTAGGGCGCGATGTGGATCACATTGGCGCAGACAATCGCGGTGAGATTCGTAAGGGCTTTTGAATCGTCGGCATCGAGCCCCCAATCGG
>CAYJNT010000160.1:2331-8114 GCA_964370945.1 uncultured Hyphomicrobiales bacterium
ATCGCGGTGAGATTCGTAAGGGCTTTTGAATCGTCGGCATCGAGCCCCCAATCGGGCTCGGCCAGATCGATGAAGCGCGCCGGCCGGATATTCGGCAGGTCCGCATAGGTCCGCCAGGCCTCGACGCTTTGCAGATGCAGCGGCTCGTAATCGGCCGGCCACCAGGTCAGGCCCGGCGACCTGCGGGCGAATTCGACGACATGCTGGCCGGTGCCGCTGCCGGCTTCCAGAACCTGTCCTGTCGCGTCTGCGAGATAAGGGGCGAGCACCGACCAGATCGGCGCGTGGTTGCGATGGAAGGCGGGCGCGTCGAGGCGGCCGTCGGCCTGCAGAGCAGGGTCGAAGAACTTCGGATTTTTCGGCATGAGCGGGGCCATCCGCATTCAACAACTTTCGGTCGTCCAACCATATCTTAAGACTTGTTAGGCAAGGCTTGCACTGTGTGGCCATGGGGCGGGGGCCTTGATGAAAAAGCGTCATTCGGTTGGCTTCCTGTTGTCGGTTCTCGGAGGCCTGTTCGGCGTATTGCTCATGGCGCTCGCGACCGCCAGCACCTATTCCGAGTGGAAAAACGTCCGCGCGACGCAAGAGGCTGCGGAGGTCAATGCCGCGGCCGATGCGCTGCTTGTCGCGATTGAACGGTTGACGCTCGAACGCGGGCTGACCAACACCGCGCTCAACAACGAGACCGCGGTCGCCGCGGCGGCGGGCGATGCCATCAAGTCGCGCCGCAGGGACATGCAAAAAGCCATGGCCACCGGCTGGCCGGTGCTTTCGCAGCTTGGCTATCTGGCTGAGGGTGATCTGATCAAGAAAGCCGCGGCCGCCGTGGCGGCGATCGACGACTTGCGCCAGAAAGCCGATCAGATGATCGCGCGGCCGAAGGCGGAACGCGACGGCGCGGTGCAGAAGGAGTGGTATCCGACCCTGACGCGCGGGATCCAGGCGCTCTCGCAGGTCTGGGAAGCGGCGACGCAGCGTCTGGCCATGCTCGACCCGACGATCGCCTCGCTGAACGACATCAAGGGCCTGACGGCCGCGATGCGTGAATATACCGGCCGCGAGCGCGCCCTGCTCGGCGCCGGCAAGGCGATCGCGATCGAAAAGCGGATCGAGGTCGCCGATTGGCGCGGCCGCGCCGCGCTGGCCTGGGATCAGGTCACGACGATTTTCCCGAAAAGTGCGACGCCGCCGGCGATTGCCGACGCGTTGAAAGTCGTCCGCGAGCGTTTCTTCGGCGCCTATGCGCCGGTGCGGGACAAGGTTTACCAGAATTTGATCGCAGGTTCGCCGGCGGGCGTGTCGCCAAAGGAATGGGCCGACATTTCCAATCCTGGCCTCAACGCCATTGTCGGCGTCCGCGATGCGGCGATCTCGGCCGGTGCGGCGCATCTTTCCCAGCGCGCATCCACCGCGCAGCGTTCGCTCGCGATCAACCTCGGCCTGATGGCGGCGGCACTGATCCTGACCATCGCGGTCTATCTGATCTCCCGCAATCGTGTGTCCCTGCCGCTGACCAGGATCGCTGAAACGTTGCGGCAGCTCACCGACGGCAAGCTCGATCTGGAATTGCCGCGCTCGAAACGCAACGACGAGATCGGCGCGATCTGCGACGCTTTGGCGGTTTTCCGCGAGCAGAGCCTGCGCGTCGGCGAAATCGAGCGTGAGCGCGTCGCGTTCCAGGAGCGGGCCGCAGGCGAGCAGAAAGCGGCCATGCACAAGCTGGCTGACGAATTCGAGGCCGCGATCGGCAAAATCGTCAACAGCGTGTCCACGGCATCGGTCGATCTCGAAGCGGCGGCCGGGACGTTGACCGGCGCCGCCGAGAATACCCAGAACCTCTCGGGCATGGTCGCCACCGCCTCCGAACAAGCGTCCTCGAACGTCCAGTCGGTGGCGGCGGCCACCGAACAGATGAGCGCCTCGATCTCCGAGATCGCGCGCCAGGTCCAGGACAGCAGCAACTATGCCGGCGAAGCGGTAAAGCAAGCCGAGAAGACCGACGGCCGCATCTCGCAGCTCGCGCAGGCCGCGAGCCGGATCGGCGACGTCGTGCGGCTGATCACCGAGATCGCCGAGCAGACCAACCTGCTTGCGCTCAATGCCACCATCGAAGCGGCGCGCGCGGGCGAGGCGGGCCGCGGTTTCGCGGTGGTCGCGCAGGAGGTCAAGGCGCTTGCCGAGCAGACGGCCAAGGCGACCGGTGAGATCGGCACCCAGGTCGCCGAAATGCAGATGGCGACGCAGGATTCCGTATCGGTGATCAAGGAGATCGGGGGCACCATCAACCGTATTTCTGACATCGCCTCGGCGGTCGCGGCGGCGGTTGAAGAGCAGGGCGCGGCGACGGCGGAGATCGCACGCAATGTCGGCGAGGCGGCCAAAGGCACGTCGCAGGTCGCGCTCAACATCACCGACGTCAATCGCGGCGCCGGCGAGACCGGCACCGCGTCCTCACGCGTGCTCGCCTCGGCGCAATCGCTGTCGGGCGAGAGCCGCCAGCTCAAGCTCGAAGTCGAGAGATTCCTCAATACGGTGCGCGCGGCTTAAGCGGACCGCCTCTCAAACGTCTTCCGGATTGTCGACGTAAACGAGGCCTGCTTTCGCAAGCGGCTCGCGCATGCCGTACATGTCGAGCCCCAGCGTTCCGGCGGCGAGTTTCTCACGCTTGCCGGCTTCGTCGGCATTGCGCTTCTGGCCCTTCTGCGCGACGTCGGCGGCCTCCTTCGCCGGCACGACAACGACGCCGTCGTCATCGGCCACGACGACGTCGCCCGGAACGACATTCACGCCCGCGCACACGACCGGGATATTCACGCAGCCGAGCGTCGCCTTGACCGTGCCCTTGGCGGAAATCGCGCGCGACCAGACCGGAAAGCCCATCTCCTTCAGCGTCTTCACGTCGCGGCAGCCGGCATCGAGAATAAGGCCCTTCACGCCGCGCGCCATCAGCGCCGTGCCGAGCAGGTCGCCGAACATGCCGTCGGTGCAATCCGCGGTGCAGCCGACCAGCAGCACGTCGCCCTTCTGGCATTGCTCGACCGCGACATGGATCATCCAATTGTCGCCAGGCTGCGCCAGCACGGTGACGGCGGTGCCTGCGATCTCCGCGCCCGGCCAGATCGGTCGCATATACGGCTTCATCAGGCCGATGCGGCCGAGCGCTTCATGCGTGGTCGAGACGCCAAGCCCGCTCAGGATTCCGACGGCATTGGCATCGGCGCGTTTGATGTTGCGGACGACGACGGGTTTCATTGCAGTTCCTCCAGCGCCTGCGGAAAGAGGCGCTGATACGCCTCGCCATAAGTCATCGGCTTGCCGGTGTTGCGGCCGCCCTGCACGCCGCGATTGAGCGCGACGCGCTCGTAATAGGCCCACAGATGCTTCTGCGCGGCCAGTACCTGGAACGCCTTGTATTTCGTCTCCCACACCGCATCGATATTCAGGATGACCTGAGCTTTGAAATTGCATTGCTCGGGCTGGTGCGGTTCGAACAGAAAGACCGGCGGCGCGGCATAAGTGTATTTCGCACCGGGTTTGTGGCCCATGGCCTGCGCGACCACGCGCGTCTCCTGCGCGAAGTGCGCGGCATTCGGATGATCGAAATTGTAGGGATCTTCGAGCGCATGGGTGAGGATGAAGGCGGGATTGGTCTCGCGATAGATGTCGACCATGCGGTCGAAATGCGCTTCGTTGAGCCGCAGCGGATAATCGCCGGCATCGAAGAACTCGATCTCGGCGCCGAGGATCGCCGCCGCGCGCTCGGCTTCGTCCTTGCGGCCGGCTTTGACCTTTTCCATCGTCGCGCCGGTTTCCTTCCAGGCGAACTGGCTTTCACCGCGCTCGCCGAAGCTCAGGCACACGATCTTGACGCGATAACCCTTCTTGACGTGCAGCGCGATCGCGCCACCCGCGCGCCAGACGAAATCGCCCGGATGCGCAGTCACAACGAGGCCGGTTTTGACCTGATCGGCCATGTTCACTCTCTTTGTCTGAAAAATTATTCCGCGGCGACGGCGCTGGGTGCCGCGCCTGACTTTTCGAACACCGATCGTTTCACATAAGTCACGCCGTCGAACAAGACGCGGGCGGTGCGAAGGAGCCCCGCGCGCTCGACCACGGGTTGCTCTTTCGTGCCGCCGACCTCGATGCGGACGGAGAATTCGCCGGTCGGATGCTCGACCAACAAGGTCTTGCTGCGGCCTTCGGGGAGGCGCGCGACGCGGTGGGCCGGGGAGCCCGGCAGCACCGCTGCGGTCGCGACCGTGACGGCTGCGAACACGCCGATCGCCGAATGGCATTCATGCGGGATGAAGGAGCGCGTCGCGATATGGCCCGTCGCGGTTGCGGGCGGAGCGACCAGGCACATTTTCGGCACAATCTTCTTCGCCACGTCGCCGAGATTCATCAGAGTGCCGGCGGCGAGGCGGATCTCTTCCAGTCTTTTCTTGAGCTCGGTGTCCTTGTCGAGCTGGTCGCGCGGCTCGTGTCCGGTGCGGCCGACGCTTTTGGCTTCCAGCACCACCACCGGCATGCCGTTGTCGATCAGCGTGCAATCGACGCCCGCGACCGTGTCCACCACATGGCCGGTCGGAAGGAGTTTGCCGCAGACCGAGCCTTCGGCGTCGAGGAAATCGACCGCAATCGGCGCCGCCGAGCCCGGCACGCCGTCGATGCGCGCATCGCCTTCGTAATTGATGTCGCCGCCCGGCGTTTCGATCGCGAGCTCGGCGATGGTGCCGGTATTGACCGTGCGCACTTTCACCCGCGTGATGCCGTCCTGCGCCGCGATCAGGCCGCGCTCGATCGCAAAGGGACCAATGCCCGAGAGAATGTTTCCGCAATTCGGCGTGGTGTCGACCACGTCCTTGTCGGGCAGGATCTGCGCGAACAGGAAATCGATATCGACGTCCTTTTCCTTCGAACGGCTGACAATCGCGACCTTGGAGGTGAGGGGATGCGCGCCGCCAAGCCCGTCGACCTGGCGCGCATCCGGCGAGCCCATGAGCGACAGCAGGATGGCGTCGCGCGCCTTCACCTCGTGCGGAAGGTCGTCTTCCAGGAAATAGGCGCCCTTGGAGGTGCCGCCCCGGATCAGCATGCATCGGATCGGGACCTGCATCGGAATGTCCTCCTGTCCGCCGGTGTCGGCCCGGCTTTCCGGAATCTTACTACCACTCGATCCAAGTCCGGATCGCCGATTTCTGCTGCATACAAACACGGCAGTTTGGCCAAATTGTATGCAGTCACGATTGCCTGCTTATTGCGCAGGCAGCTTGCGTAAAAGCGATTCAATCCACGGATTCAAGGCCTTGGCCCCCGCCTGTGGATTGGCACGTCCCTTGCGATCTTCTTTGCAGCGCGAAAAACCCGTCAGGGTCCGTCCAGGGGGGACGCGCGCGTCAAACGCATGAGGAACCTCTAATGCTCCACTCCATCCGTGCGGTCGCTGAGCGACCGGTCGCCCGCCGCTGGCTCCTCGCCACCGGGCTTGTGTTCGGCCTGGCGGCCGCGATGCCGTCCGCCAAGGCGCAGGACACCATCAAAGTCGGAATTCTGCATTCGCTCTCCGGCACCATGGCGATCAGCGAGACGACGCTGAAAGACGTGATGCTCATGCTCATCGAAGAGCAGAACAAGAAGGGCGGCTTGCTCGGCAAGAAGCTCGAAGCGGTGGTCGTGGACCCTGCGTCCAACTGGCCGCTGTTCGCCGAAAAGGCGCGCGAATTGATCACCAAGGAAAAGGTCGCCGCGGTGTTCGGCTGCTGGACCTCGGTGTCGCG
>CAYJNT010000161.1:0-8113 GCA_964370945.1 uncultured Hyphomicrobiales bacterium
CAGAGCGTTGTTTTTCATGGGCGCCGGGGCTTGTCCCCGGCGCCATTATTTTTGGCGAAGTGAATTCTGAAGATGCTCGCTGACGGCGCGGGACGCGGCATTTTATCTTTTGGCCGGCGCGCTCTAGACTACGGCGCAAACACGACCGTGAAGCACGTGCCACGGCCGCCGTCTCCAGGCGCGAACTGGAACGAGCCGCCGATCTGCTGCACTAAGGATTGGGCGATTTTCATTCCCAGCCCCTTGCTGCTGGCGGGATCGAAGTCCGCCGGTAGTCCCGGTCCGTCGTCCGATACCGACAAGAAATAGGCGGCCGCAGGACGCTCTATGCGAACAGTGATGTTGCCGCTCGCGTATTTCGCGCAGTTGGTGACCAGCTCATTGACGATAAAGCCGAGCGGAATGCCGAGTGCGGTCGGCAGCTTGGCCTCCACGCCGATCACCGTGATCGTGCGCCGCTGCTTTTCCTGGAACAACAGGCCGGAAAGATCGTCGCACAATCCTCCGAGATATTGCTTGAGCTCCACACTCTTCAGATGATCGAGGAGGTGCAGTTGCTGGTGCACGCGTCCAAGCGCGGCGACGCGGTTGGCGGCGATCTTCAATTGGGTGGCCGCTTCAGTCGTCGTCGCCGCCTGGCTTTGCAAGGACAGCAGGCTCACGATCATTTGCAGGCTGTTGACAAGCCGATGCTCGAATTCTTGGGCGAGCAGATCCTGGCGTTGTTCGAGCTCGACCTTCTCGCGCCGCAATTCCCCTTCACGCGCGACCGATTCGCGCAGATCGGCGGTCAGCGCATTGTGAAATTGTTGCTGCTGCCACGTCTCCTGCGCGATCGCTCGCTGCGACGAGAATTGAAATTCCGATTTGTGTGTCGTCGTCCTCATGTTGTTCCGCCGATGCGGCGGAAGCGCTCCTTCCCCTGTGGCGCCAACGCATAATACCGGCAGGAACAGCGAGGCCGCCTCCAGGCGGCCTCGTTGTTGCTATTTCGATCAGATCTGACGGCCCTTCATCACGGCGTCAACGTCGCGTTGCGCCTGAGCCTTGTCGAGGCTGTACTTCGTCACAACCTGGCTGACGAGATCGTCATTGTTCTTGAGTGCGCCGAGTTCCTGCTCGGAAAATTTGCCCCACTTGCCGCCAATGTCCTTGAGAAGGATCTGCTTGGTTTCGGCGGTGCTTGCCGGCGTGGTATTCGGGGTTGCTGTGTTCATGAGAGTAACCTCCAAAATATTGATAAAACATCATCTGAATGATGATCATTCAAACTACCGTACGCACCTAAGCGCCAGCGGCCTGCTTACAAGCCGCAGGCGTGAATAAAGATATCGATCGCAATTCTGGTCGGTGACGCCCATATGCAAAACTATGGGGCAATCATCAGAATTAAGGCAGCGATCCCGGCGCATGAACAAGTTGCCCGTCACCAAGGAACAGATCGAGCGACTCATCGTTTGCGATCTGCAAGGCTTCCCCGGATGTGGAAACGCGCGGGCGGTCGTCGTGGTACCGGTTCTTGAGCACGGCGCGACAGTCAGTTGGACTGTTTCCTGCTTCAATGCCGGACGCTCGGATGGCGATGCCTGCGATCGCGCCTTGCAACATATCGTGCCGCATTTTCAGCGCGCCTATGATCTTTTCTCGAGGCATTAGCCTGACGAAGCGCCGCATTTTTATTGCAACGAGAGGATGAGCATGATGGATTCCCAGCAAGCCCGGGAACGGGCGGAAATGAAGTTCAAGAAAAAGGAAACGCAACGTCTGGAGGCTCGTGAGGCGATGGCCGACTACAACGCGGACAGCGTTGCGGCGCGCGAAAAGACGGCGCGATTGCGTGCGCTGAGAATGGCTCGTGATGCCGTGGCCGCGCCTTCGATCAAGAAAATGCAGGCTTGAGCCGAAGTCCGGCATCGGCAACGTCGTCCACAAGCGTTGTGAGCAACCGTATTTGAAAAATCAATTCTTTCGGACGAGCCGCTTCGCAGCCCGCGCCGCGGCTTCCGCATAGCTTCGATCGCCGTGAATAAGCATCAGCATCATGGCGCCTTCCATCAGCAATGTGATCTCGCGCGCTCGCTCGCGCGATGAAGAAACTTTTGCTGTCGCGAGCAGGTTCGCGAACCAGGCCTCCACAGCCGCCTTGTGGCGTCGCGCAATCGCGCGGGCCGGATGGCCGCGCAAATCGGCAAGCTCGACGACAACGCGCGTGAAGCCGGCGCCGGACCAGCGCGGCTTCGACGCCCAGTCCGCGAGTTGCGCGAAACAGGAATC
Organism: uncultured Hyphomicrobiales bacterium; assembly: GCA_964370945.1. GTDB lineage: Bacteria > Pseudomonadota > Alphaproteobacteria > Rhizobiales > Xanthobacteraceae > Pseudorhodoplanes. The sequence goes on from CAYJNT010000161.1 coordinate 2,275, forward strand.
GATCATGGCATCGCGGCTTGCGGGCAGCTGGAATTGCTGGAGCCTCGCGAGCGCGAGTTCACTGGAGCGCGCAAGCGCCGCGGCGATCAGGTCGTCCTTGCTGCGGAAGTGCTGGTAGAGCGTGCGCTTGGTGACCTTCGCGCCCTCCGCGATCTGATCCATCGAGACCCTGACAAATCCTTGACGCCAGAACAGCCCATAGGCCGCGTCCAGAATGCGCTGGTTTGTCAGCGCCGACGATCGTGCCATGTCACCCTCCGCCTTGCGGAAAGTATACCGCAGAGTGAATTTACATTGGAATGGCATTGTCCTCAGATCGAGCGAGACCCCCGGGAGGGAAACGTGCGATTGGAATCCCTGACATTCAAAAGCATCGAGGCCCGTCCGGTCGTCCTCAAGCTGAAACGGCCGGTGGTCGCGCGGATCGCGACGATCACCGAATGGCCGCTGATCCTGATCGATCTCCACACCGAAGAAGGCGTCGTCGGCCGATCTTATCTTGAGCCCTATGTCATCAAATCGATGAAATATCTCGTTCCGGCGCTACGCGATTTCGGCCACATGCTCAAAGGCCGGCGGATCGCGCCATTCGAGCTTTACGATCTGGCGCGCAAGTCGCTGCATTTTGTCGGCTATCAGGGCTTGTCGATGATCGCCGTCTCGGGCCTCGACATGGCGGCGTGGGATGCGCTTGCGAAGGCCGCGGGAATGCCGCTTTGCGTTCTGTTGGGCGGCTCGGTCGGTCCGGTGAAATCCTACAACAGCAACGGGCTCTGGCTGCGCGACCCGCATGCGATCGCGGAGGAGGCGATCGAGCTGCGCGACGAGGGTGGCTTTACCGGCCTCAAATTGCGTCTCGGGCGCGAGCGGATCGAGGATGACCTCGCGACGATCAAGGCGGTGCGCAAGACCGTCGGCGACGAGATGCATCTGATGGTCGATTTCAACCAGGGCCTCAATCTCGCCGAAGCGTTGCAGCGATGTCACATCCTTGACGATCTTGGCCTGACCTGGATCGAAGAACCGATCGTCTACGACAACATGGACGGCTATGCGCAGCTCGCCGCCGAACTGAAAACCGCGATCCAGATCGGCGAGAACTTCTATGGCCCGCGCGATCTGCACGCGGCGCTGCAACGCAAGGCGTGCGACTTCGTGATGCCGGATTTCATGCGCATCGGCGGGGTGACCGGCTGGCTGCGCGCGGCGGCGATTGCCGGCGCGGCGGGCGTGCTGGTGTCGACGCATCTTTATCCGGAAGTGGCGGCGCATGTGATGCGCGTCACCGAGACCGCGCATTGGCTCGAATGGCAGGACTGGGCCGACCCGATCCTGCAGCGACCTTACGACATCAAGGATGGCTTGCTGCAGATTCCGGACGCGCCGGGCGTCGGCCTGGAGTGGAACGAGGAGGCCGTCGCCGTCAACCTTGCGGACCTCTGATCGTTCAGACCCTCAACTCGCTTGTATCGCGGCCGCGGACTTGCGTAGCGTCTCGATCTCGGCTTCCAGCTCACGGATCCGCTCGTCGCGCTTGAACAGCGCGGCGGCGACGTCGGCCGCCTCGAAGCGCTGCGGAATATGCTGCGGGCAGTTCGAATCCCAGGCCGCCACGGTGAACAGGATGACCTGTTCGGGACGCGCCTTGTAATTCTCCGGCATCAGCCTGGCGATCAATTCGGCATCGCCCTCGACCACACGCGCTTCGCCCCAGAGCTTGATACGGCGCCTGTGCGCATAATCGATCAGGAACAGATAGGCCTTTGGGTTGTCGGTGAGATTGCCGAGCGTGATGTATTGCCGGTTGCCGGAGAAATCCGCAAAGCCGATCGTCTTGCCGTCGAGCACTTTGAGGAAACCGGCCGGCCCGCCGCGATGCTGGATGTAGGGCTGTCCCTCGAGATTCGCGGTGGCAAAGAAGATGCTCGTCTGCGCCTCGATAAAGGCCGCGAGCTCGGGCGTGATGTGCGTCTGCCAGGCGCCGTTTTCCTCGGTCCGGGCATAGGCGCGGCGCGAGCCTTTGCGCGTCTGCACCGCCTTCACCGCCGGGGTGAAGGCAACGTCGCTTGAATAGGTGTGGTCGTTCATCATTGCCTCCGTACAGCGCAATCCGGCGAAGTGGAGACCGGTTCGCCGCAAGATTGCGCGACAACTGAAAGAATCTAGAGACCGAGATCGCTCAAGGACGGATGCTCGTCGGGACGGCGGCCGAGCGGCCAGTGATATTTGCGCTCGGCCTCCCTGATCGGTAGATCGTTGATGCTCGCGATGCGCAAACGCATCAGCCCGTGTTCGTCGAATTCCCAGTTCTCGTTTCCGTAACTACGAAACCAAGAGCCGCTGTCGTCATGCCATTCATAGGCGAAGCGCACCGCAATGCGATTTTCGCGGAAGGCCCACACTTCCTTGATCAGCCGGTAATCGAGCTCACGCGCCCATTTGCGGGTGAGAAAGGCCTCGATCGCTTCGCGCCCCTGAAGAAATTCGGCACGGTTTCGCCAGCGGCTGTCGGCGGTATAAGCGAGCGTGACGCGGGCGGGATCGCGCGTATTCCAGGCGTCTTCGGCCATGCGCGCTTTTTGTGCGGCCGTCTCGGCGGTGAAGGGTGGGAATGGCGGGCGGCTCGCGGTCATCTCTCCTGTGATGTGATGTCGCCGGCGAAACGACAGCTTCGCCGGCGGAGTTCTTATCGCGCTCCCATCATGCCGCTTTTCGCGCCGTTACGACAGGGAAGTCGATCTCGGTCCTTGCGACCGTGTTCATGTAATTGGTCCAGGTGTTGAGCGCGACGTGAAGCACGATCTCCACGATCTGCGCGTCGTCGTAGCCGGCATTTTTGACAGCGCGCACATCGTCGTCGCTGACATGGCCGCGCTCGCGGGCGACCTTGACGGCGAGCCGGACAGCGGCGTCCGCCTTCGGATCATTGGAGCCGCCGCTGCGATTGGCGCTCATCTCGGCATCGTCGAGCTTGGAAACATTTTTGCCGAGATAGGTATGCGCCGAAAGGCAATAGTCGCAGCCGTTGATTTCGGCGATGGCGAGCGCGATGCGCGCGTGGGTCGCCGCCGGCAGCGATCCCTTATTCAGCGCGCCGGAGAGGCCGAGATAGCCCTCGAGCGCGGCGGGGCTGTTCGAGACCAGGCGAAACAGATTGGGCACGACGCCAAGCTGCTTGTGAACCGCCTGCAGAAGCGGTTGCGCTGTAGCCGGCGCGGCGTCGATCGATGGCGGGGTGGCAAGGCGGGGCATTGGGGTCCTCCCGATTTCGGTGAAGTAAGGCCCCGAGCACCTAATTCCTTCCAAGTCAGAGAAGTAGACGGCAATACCGGAAGGTATCCTTCCGAGAAACGGAAGAATAATGGATCGCCGCTGCTGAAAGCAGTGCTCCAACAGGCTGCGGTCTAGGTCGAGCCCAGCGCCCGCAAATGCCGGATCGGACGGCCGGGCGCGATCGCCTGCGCCGCATTGGTGATGGCGTTGGTGTCGATGCCGTAATGCCGGTAAAGGTCGGCGAGCGAGCCGGTCTGACCGAAATGTTCGACCCCGAGCGCGCGCACCCGATGACCCGCGACCGCGCCAAGCCAGGCGAGCGTCGCCGGATGTCCGTCGAGCACGGTCACGATCCCGCAATGCGAGGGCACATCGGCCAGCAACCGCTCGACATGCGAGCGCGCACGCACGAGCCCGCGTTCGCGCGCGCGTTGCGCCGCGGTCCATCCGGCATTGAGGCGATCGGCCGAGGTCACGGCGAGGAGGCCGATGTCGCGCCGGTCCTCCGCCATCAGGCCGACCGCGGCGATCGCTTCCGGCGCGATCGCGCCGGTATAGGCGACGATCACCTGACAATTCGGTCCGGGCGGACGCATCCAGTAAGCGCCGTCGACGATTGAGCCGCGAAGCTCGCCCGTCATCGCGCGCGGGATCTGCTCGACCGGCCGCGTCGAGAGCCGCAAATAAACCGCGCCGCCGGTTTCGTCGCGCAGCCAGTTGCGTTCCGCGTCGCGATCGGAGGCGGCTTCGCCGTCCTTCTGAATGTAAGCCAGCGCCCAGGCGAGGATCGCGGCAAGTTCGTCGACATAAGCCGGCTCGAAGGCGGCGAGCCCGTCCTGCGCCATGCCGATCAGCGGCTGCGCGATCGACTGATGCGCGCCGCCTTCCGGCGCCAGCGTGATGCCCGACGGTGTCGCCGCCACGATGAAGCGCGCATCCTGGTAGCAGGCGTAATTGAGCGCATCGAGGCCGCGCGCAATGAACGGATCGTACAGCGTGCCGACCGGCAATAGTCGCTCGCCGTTGATCGAATGCGACAACCCGAGCGCCGACAGGAGAATGAACAGATTCATCTCGGCGATGCCGAGCTCGATATGCTGGCCCTTGGGCGAGAATTCCCAGGTGAAGGTCGAGGGAATGCGCTCGTCCTTGAAAGTGTCGGCGACCGTCTCGCGCGCGAACAAGCCGCGCCGGTTCACCCAGGCGCCGAGATTGGTGGAGACGGTGACGTCGGGCGACGCCGTGACGATGCGGTTTGCGAGCTCGGACGGCTCGCGCGCGATCTCGTTGAGCAACGCGCCGAAGCCGGCCTGCGTCGACATGACATTGGCGATGGTGACGTTCAGCGCGTCCGGCACGTCGATTTTCGGCGCCGACAGGCGGCGCGGTGCGCCCGATGCAAAGGGAACGTTGTCGAGAAAGGATTGGGTCTTTTGCGGCGGCGTCCGCAGACCCTCGAATTTGTCCCATTCGTGGCCCGGGCGGATATTCATCGCGGCACGAAAAGCCTCCATCTGCTTTTCCGTCATCAGCCCGGCATGATTGTCCTTGTGGCCGGCGAAGGGCAAGCCGAAGCCCTTGATGGTGTAGCAGATGAAGCAGGTCGGCCGGTCGTGATCGATCTTGCCGAAGGCATCGAGCAGCGCGGGCAGGTCGTGGCCGCCGAGATTGTTCATCAGCCGCGCGAGTTCGTCATCCGAGCGGGATTCGATCAGCTTCGTGACCACGCCCTGATCGCCGATGTCATCGAGCAGGCGCTTGCGCCAGGCCGCGCCGCCCTGAAACACCAGCGCCGAATAAAGCGCGTTGGGACAGGTGTCGATCCAGCGCCGCAGCGCTTCGCCGCCCGGCTCGCGGAACGCCGCCTGCTGCAGCGAGCCGTATTTCACGATCACGACGTCCCAGCCGAAATTGGTGAACAGCTGCTCGTAGCGCTCCCACAAGCCTTCGCGCACGACCGCGTCGAGGCTCTGACGGTTATAGTCGACGATCCACCAGCAATTGCGCAGGCCTTGCTTCCAGCCTTCCAGCAACGCCTCGAAAATATTTCCCTCGTCGAGCTCGGCGTCGCCGACAAGCGAGATCATGCGGCCTTCGCGCCGGTTCGCGCCCCAGCCATGCGCGCGCACATAATCCTGCACCAGCGACGAGAACAAAGTCTGCGCGACGCCCAGGCCCACCGAGCCGGTCGAGAAATCGACGTCGTCGGCATCTTTGGTGCGCGAGGGATAGCTTTGCGCGCCCTTATAGCCGCGGAAGGATTCCAGCCGTTCGCGAGTTTGCATGCCGAGCAGATATTGAATCGCGTGAAAGATCGGCGATGCATGCGGCTTGACGGCGACACGGTCTTCCGGTCGCAGCACCTTGAAATAGAGCGCGGTCATGATCGCGGCGAGCGAGGCGGACGACGCCTGATGGCCGCCCACTTTCAAGCCATCTTCGCTGTCGCGCAGATGATTGGCGTTGTGGATCGTCCAGCTCGCGAGCCAGAGCACCTTCTTCTCGAGTTCGCCAAGGAGCTGGAGTTCGTCGGTCATGGTGCATCCCGCGCGGCTTGCGCATTCTA
>CAYJNT010000162.1:0-7981 GCA_964370945.1 uncultured Hyphomicrobiales bacterium
GAAGTTCGCTTACGAGGGCGCCGCAGAATGACGCGAACTTCGGAATCGGGACACTAGTGCGCCGTGGCGGAATCGCGCACCATCCTGATCGCCGGCGCCGGGATCGGCGGGCTCTCCGCCGCCAAGGCGCTCGCCGACAAAGGCTTCCGGGTCGTCCTCTACGAACAAGCCGAGCGGCTGACTGAGGCCGGCGCCGGCATCCAGCTCTCTCCGAATGCCACCCGCGCCTTGATGGCGCTCGGCGTCGCCGAGCGGCTCGCGCCGCATGTGGTGGTGCCGGACGCCGTCTCCATCCGCCAGGGCGCGTCCGGGCGCGAGATCGCGCGCATCCCGCTTGGCACCGATATCGCCTTCCGCTACGGCACGCCCTATTGGACCGCGCATCGCGCCGATCTGCAGGCGGCGTTGCTCGATGCGGTGACCGCGCATCCCGATATCGTCCTGAAAACCGGAATGCGCGTCGATGATTTCGCGATCCATGCCCATGGCGCGACCGTGCAGCTCCGCCAGGGCGTCCATGGGAGCCAGGAGCGCGGCATCGCTTTTGTTGCCGCCGACGGATTGTGGTCGCGGGCGCGAACACGGCTGATGCAGGACGGCCCGCCGCGATATCGCGGGCGCAAGGCCTGGCGCGCGCTTCTCGACGCGGACCATGTGCGCGACGAATTCCGCGAGCCGGTGATCCGCCTCTGGTTCGGCAAGAACGCGCATCTCGCTCATTACCCGGTGTCGGCCGGACGCAAGATCAACGTGGTCGCCATTGTCGACGACAGCGCTCCGGGCGATGACTGGAGCGCGCCCGGCCGGCGCGACGACATCTTGAAGCGCTTCAGCGCGCGTCACTGGATCACCGCGGCGCGCGACCTGATCAACGACGCCGACACCTGGCAGACCTGGTCGCTCTACGATCGCCGGGCGCGGCGGCACTGGGGACATGGCGCGATGACCTTGCTCGGCGACGCCGCGCATCCCTCGCTCCCCTTCATGGCGCAAGGCGCGGCGATGGCGATCGAGGATGCGGTGACGCTCGCCCAATGCCTCTCCGCCCATGGTGTCGAGCCGGTCGAGGCCTTGCGGCTCTATGAGGGATTGCGGCGGCGGCGCACGGCCCGCATCCAGCGCGCCTCGCGCATGACCGGCCGCGTCTATCACCTCTCCGGCCCACTGGCCCACCTGCGGGATGCAGTGCTTGCGCGGATGGGCGGAGAAAAACTGCGCGAGCGCTACGATTGGCTTTATGATTGGCGGCGCGTGTAAAGTCCGCGCGCCTTACGTTCACCTGCCGGGATCATCATCATGTTGTTCGAGACCACCATCGCTGGAAGCTTGCCGAAACCGTCCTGGCTCGCGGAGCCGGATCGCCTCTGGGCGCCGTGGCGTCTCGAGGGCCAGGACCTGATCGACGGCAAGCGCGACGCGACCTTGCTCGCGATCAAGATCCAGGAAGATGCCGGCATCGACATCGTCGGCGACGGCGAACAGGCGCGGCAGCATTTTGTGCACGGCTTCCTCGAAAATATCAAAGGCATCGATTTCGCGCACAAAGTGGAGATGGGCATCCGCGACAACCGCTACAAGGCGATGGTTCCGACTGTCACCGGCGAATTGAAATTGCGCGGCCGCGTGCATGCGATGGAAGCGCAGGCCGCCCGCGCGCACACCAAGCGCAAACTGAAATTCACCTTGCCCGGCCCGATGACGATTTCCGACACCATCGCCGACCGATATTACGGCGACCAGGTGAAGATGGCCTTCGCCTTCGCCGACCTGCTCAATCAGGAAGCCCGCGCGCTCGAGCGCGACGGCGTCGACGTGATCCAGTTCGACGAGCCGGCGTTCAATGTGTTCACCGGCCAGGTTGCCGAATGGGGCGTCGAGGCGCTGCAGCGCGCGGCGGCGGGGCTCGCCTGCAAGACCGCGGTTCACATCTGTTACGGCTACGGCATCAAGGCCAATACCGATTGGAAGGAAACGCTCGGTGGCGAATGGCGGCAATACGAGACGATCTTCCCGGCCATCGCGAAAAGCAAAATCCAGCAGGTCTCAGTCGAGTGCCGCAACTCGAAAGTGCCGCTCGAACTGCTGTCGCTGCTCAAGGGCAAGGACATCCTGGTCGGCGTGATCGACGTCGCAAGCGATCGTGTCGAGACGCCGGAGGATATTGTTGCCACCATCGAGGCGGCGATGAAATTCGTGCCGAAGGACAAGATCCTCGCCTGCACCAATTGCGGCATGGCGCCGATGCACCGCGATGTCGCGGTGGCGAAACTCAACGCGCTTGGCGCCGGCGCCGCGCTCGCGCGCAAAAAGCTCGCCTAGCGCTCCGCGCGGCGCGTAGCGTTTCCCGGCGTCTTTAGTGGTCGCGCAATCTTACGGCGAACCGGCTTTCGCTTCGCCGGATCACGCTCTTAGAACACGGCGACGTATTTCAGGAGCGACAGCACGCCGATGATGATGACGATCACACGCACGATCTGCTTGGCGCGGCCGTCGATCGGCAGCAGGTTGACGAGGTAGAGCACCAGAATAATGACGACAAACGTAATCAGCGCGCTGATCAACAGATTCATGACTTGCCCCTTTTCCCTTGGCCCCTTTATCCCTTGCAATATGTCCGCGCGCGCGTGACGCGCCGGCCGCCATCATAATCGCATGACGGGAAAAAAGTTCCAGTCCCGGAACCCTGTTCTACTGGATGACGCCGTCGCTTTGCGAGCTCAGCGCGTTGCGGCATTTTTTCTCGTTGGCCGTCAATTCGAGCTCCTGCAGCTCGCCCTTCACGGTCAGATATTCCGGCCGGTAGACGGAGTTGATGATGATCTCGCCGCCCGGCCCGCGCGACGCCTTCTCGATCGCGGTCGCGAGTTCGCGCTCGCGGAGGCTCTTTTCGCGCGCCTGCGTCCCGAGTGCGTGGCAATCATAGAGCGAATATTTGCCGCGATTGACCATGGTCAGCGCCTGGTCGTCGGGCAAGGTGCAGCCGGCGAGCAATGCCAGCGCGACGGCCATGGCGCCGCGCGCGATCAGAACACGTGAGACAGCGGTCAACGTCATCAAGGCGAAATCCCGGCGGCCCCGCCCGCCCGAAGATCACGGCGGTAGAGGCAGATTACGCCAAACTTGCGACGCCCGCCGCGGGCCTGCCGGCCGGGGTTAACGGCGTCCGAAAACAATTCTGCCGGGATTTCTCCCGGCAGACACGTCGAGCCTCACGCCACGGAAGGCGTCACGCCGATCAGCTTGCGCCGCTTGCGCTAAGCGGCTTGCGGAATCGCGATCTTCACGCGTCCGTCTTCGCCGCGGCTTCCGGTGGCGAATTTCCGAACCAGCGACATGGCGGCAGGACCGAATTCATCGGTGTCGACTTCGACCGCCGTCAATCCCTGCCGCGCCGCCTCGCCGACCGCTCGCTCGATGAGCGCCGTGCCCAGCCCCAGGCGGCGCCAATCCTTCTCGACGGAGAAGACAATCTCGGCACGCTCGCCCGCGGGCCAAAGCTCAACGCCGCCGCGCAAGGTCCCGTCGATATAGGCGCCAATCACCGCCGCACCCTCGGACGTCACCCGAAGAGAATGCGCGTTGATGCCGGCATCGTCCATCGCCCAGCCGAATCTGGCGTGACGACTTTGAGCGTCGAGCCGCAGCAGATGCTGACGGTAATCTTCGAACGCCGTTGAATCCAGAATGCGAATTTGCGCATGAGCCACCGACATGACCGAACATCCTTGTGGTCGAACAAGGGCTTTAAGCCCCACTGGCATTGCATGGCTTGCTGTGAGGCGCAGGGTACGAGAGTGCGATTAGTGACAGGTTAACGGCGCAAACCGTCGATCTGGCGGCTCGTTTCCGAGGGGGCGCCCTTCGCGAGGGACGGCTCAGGTTTTTATCGCCGAAAAAGTGCAATTGCCCGGTCCTGTAAAAGATCCACGCATTTGCGATCCGGATAACGTGGCCGTCCAGGTGCGGGCGATCGAATAAAAGCTCACGAATGTGACTGCCTTGTCTCTGACCTTGCCGTTAGAGATTGTCCCAACGTCCCAGCTGTTGGTCTTACCAAATTCGCCCGTAAATTCGCCGGGCGACGTTTCCCGCAAATGAAAGATGCCTCCGCCGGGACCACTGATACAATTGGCCGCCCAACGCCATCGGCCCGGCCGGCTTTTTGATATAGATCAATGAGGCCCGCCAATTTAACGCCAGCCTGACCAGTTAAGCTCAAGATGGAGCGCTGCGATGGCATGTGGATTTGCGCGGGCCGCTCTCAGTTTCACGACCAAGTGTTATTTGATCGCGCAACGGCATCGAGGGTTTGCGGCCTGCATGTTGGCCGGCGCCATCCTGGTCTTCAGTGCTGCAAGTCTCCGCCTCGCCGCCGCCCAGACCGCGGCGACAGGTGGCGTCGTGGCCGATGGCAACGCGGTGCTGACCGGCTTCTCCGGCGTGCAGTTACCCACGCTGATCAAGCCCGGCACCGATCCGGCCGAGCGAACCACTATCAATCTCAATGGGCCGGCGTTGCGCGTGATCGATCTGCAGGTGCCCGGCACCGCGCCGCAAGCACAGTTATTGCAGACACAGAAGCCATTCACGGCGACGGCAGCCCAAGTCGGGCAGGTGTTCGCGGTCACGCTCGACAATGCGACGCCGCCGAATATCTATGTCGCCGCGACCTCCGCTTACGGATTGCCGATCGTCGTGCCCGATGCAGACGGCGACGGCATACCCGACCGGCAGGAGAAAGGCGCGCCGAATGCGAGCTTCATGCCGGGATTGTTCGGCCCTACCGCACTCGGTGGCGGTCCCGGTTCGATCTGGCAAATCAACGGGGCGACCGGCGCGGTACGGCTGTTCGCCAATGTCACGCTCGACGGCGCGCCCAATTCGGGTCCGGCGCTCGGTGGGGTCGCCTTCGATCCCGCCTCCAACACCCTGCTGGTTGCCGACCGCGAAACCGGGATGATTCACCGCTTCGATCTCAGCGGCGCAGAGCGCGGCCGCTATGACCACGGCGTCATAGGACGCCAAGCCGCCGGTCTGCCGCCGGTGCCGTTCGACCCCGCCGGGCGGCTCAATATAAAGAGTCCGCCGTTTCAGCCCGCGGACCCGGCAACATGGGGTTACGCGCCGCCGTCGCGACGGATCTTCGGTCTCGCGCTGCGTGCGGGCCGGCTCTATTACGCGGCGGCGGAAAACCTGCAGATCTGGTCGGTCGCGATCGGGCCCGATGGCTCGTTCGGCACCGACGCCCGCATCGAGATCACCGTGCCGCCGGGCCAGAGCGCGAGCGAAATCTCCAAGATCGAGTTCGACGATCAGGGGCAGATGCTGCTCGCCGAGCGCGTGGCGCCGAGCGGCGCCTTCGACTTCGCCGCGCTGACCGAGGAAGGCGGCGGCCGCGTCCTGCGCTATTGGCTGGTGCGCACGGACGATCCGGCCTCAGGTTGGCAGCCGGTTTCCAACGAATATGCGATCGGCTTTGCCGGAAGCAGCCGCAACGGCAATGGCGGCGTCGCGGTTGGTCATGGTTACGACTCGCGCGACCGCCTCGATCGCAATGCCTGCGGTGGCTTTGTGTGGTCGACCGGCGAGCAATTGCGCGTCTCTGCCGATGCGGCGCGCGCCGCCGAACTCGCGCGCGGCGGCCCTGCGAGCGTGAACGGTGTGCAGGGCAATGCGATTGAGCTTGTCCGACCCGCCAACACACCGCCGCTGCAGAGCTACTTCGTCGACTACGACAACCGTTTTGAGAATGCCAATGCGCGCGGCCATCTCGGCGAGGTCGCAGTGTTTCGCGCCTGCGCGCGCGTCGCGATTGCCCAGCTTCCGCCCGCGCCCGGCGCACCCGCCGCCCCGCCAGCATCACCTTTGCCCAGCGAACCAGATTTTCCGACCGAATTCGTGGGGCCGCTGCCGGAGGGTCCTTACGGACCGGGGCCGGATTTTCCGCTCGGACCGTGGCCGGATGATTGGCCGCCGCCTCCGCCTCCGATTTGCCCGGTGGGCACACACCTCGAGCAGAACGCCCTGCAGTGTTGCCCGGCGGGCCAGATTCCGGGCTTCACCGGCGCGTGCCAGTCGCCATGCGCGAATGGCTCCCTCGTTCCGGCCGACATGCTCGCCTGTCGGCGCGGGTTCCAGCCTGGCGCTGCCCCGGGGCCGGGGGTGCCTGGAACCTGCTGGAACGGCGCGGCGCCCTTGTCGCTGTGCCCCGCAAATACCTATGCGTGCAAGAAATGCACGAAGTCGCCGCTCAAGACCTGCCCGGCTGGTTGGGATGAGGTGATCGCGTCGCCGGCGAACGTGCCAAACGTCTTTTGGTGGTGGAGCGACCGGACCTGCGTGCCGAAGCCGGCGCAGCTGGGTTGTGCGCCCGGCCAGCAAGTAGGCCTTGACGGTGTATGCCACGCGATCTGTCCCGGCGCCCCCGGCACCCAATGGGCCTTCCCCGTGAATCGATGCTGTCTCAACGGCACGGCGCCGGACGCGCTCGGCCAATGCGGCCCGGGAATCTTGGTGCCTCCTATCTGGTATCTGGACTATCTTGCCACCGGAACGGGTCCGTGCATTCCGCCGAACTGTTCCGCTTACGAGTTCACCATCACCGGGCGACAGCGTTTCGGCCGCGGGTCGCTCACTCAGCGCATCACGCTGCCGGCGGGATCCGCGTTAGAGGCGCGTGTCACCCGGGGATCCAGGTATTGCCCGGCTTCGGCGTGGTCGTGCTCAAAGACTGGCGACGTTCTCACGTGCAGCGCCGAAAATTGCGGGCTCGCGCCCGGCGACCAAGTGGTGTTGCGTATCGAGGGACAGGTCGCCCCGGACGTGACCGAGCCACCGCCGGCGCCAATCGAGAAGACCGCCTGCGGCGTGCTGGAATGGCAGCCGGTGGCCGGTCCCGGTCCCGCCGTCATCGAGCAGCTCCGCGACTTCGGCAAGACGCCGCCACCGGCGCAAAGACCGGCTGACGGCGTCGGCATCGATCAGTTCGGCCGCACAACCAGCAAGCAGGCCTGTTGGACCATCCGGTTGCTTCCCAAACCGCCGACCGCGCGCGCGCCGGCTTGCCCGCCCAATTATGTCGCGACCGCAGACGGCCAATGCTGCCTCGCGAGCCAAATGACGATCGGCGGCGTGTGCTGTCCGCTCGGCCAGACGCCTGACGCCCGCCGGCGAACCTGTGTACCGGTGACGCCCGGCATTCCGGCCATCATTGCGCCGCCGCCGTCGCTCATCACGTGTCCGAGCGGCACGGTTCGCCTGCGCAGCGGCGAATGCTGCGAGCGCAGCCAGTTGACGGTTCGCGGCCAGTGCTGTCCGGCCGGACAACGACCGGATTCGAGGCGCCGGGTTTGCGTGCCGGTGGCGCCGGAGAGACCCCCGGTGACGCCGACGCCGGTAACGCCGGTCCTGCCGCAATGCGCGGGCGGCAAGGTGTTGGTTGGCAATCGCTGCGTATGTCCTTCCGGCACGGACGAGAGGCGCGGGCAATGCGTGGCAATCCGCCCGACGCCGGCCCCGCTGCAATGCGCGGGCGGTAAGGTGCCGGTTGGCAATCGCTGCGTATGTCCTTCCGGCACGGACGAGAGGCGCGGGCAATGCGTGGCAATCCGCCCGACGCCGGCCCCGCTGCAATGCGCGGGCGGTAAGGTGCCGGTTGGCAATCGCTGCGTATGTCCTTCCGGCACGACGGAGAGGCGCGGGCAATGCGTGGTGATCCGCCTCGGGCCACCGCCGGAATTCCGGCCGGTACGGCCGGTGCCTGGGCGGCCGCCGCAGGTTACGCCGCCGTCAAAGGAAACGCCGCAGCGCCCAAGATACAGCAGATGAAGCCAGAGCTACTGCGGCCGTTGCCGAGGTAGTCTGGCCAGGACAGCGGCGAGCCAAGCCTGCGGGTGGAGGTCGTTGAGCTTGGCAGTTTCGATGCGCGTGCAGATGGTGGCGGCACGGCTGCTCGCCTTGGTCCGAGTTGGCGAACGTCTAG
>CAYJNT010000163.1:0-7858 GCA_964370945.1 uncultured Hyphomicrobiales bacterium
CGCAGTTGCCCAACTCGCGGGCCGCGTACAGGTTTTGCCCGCGCTTGGCGGCGGCATGGGCGTACCCGGCCGGGATCAGCCCGGAATTGCTGGCGCGGCTCCTGGCCGAGCCCGACATCCGGCCGCTGGCGAAATTCGCCATCTTCGGGGATGCGCGCATCCTCGACATGGGCGCCAAGGTGGCCGGGACCAATCCGGACGTCGCGCGGGCGAAATCGGAAAGCGCGCTGCCGGCCGGCGAGAGCCGGCCGATCCTGGTCGATCTCGCCAATTGCGACCTGCGCGGCGTGACCGTCGGCAAGGCGACGCTCGCCGGCGGCAATTTCGCGACCGAGAATTTCCGCCGTGCGCTGCGGCTCGCCGCGAGCGGGGGCGCGGACGCGGTCTTCTTCACGCCGTTCAACAAGGCGGCGATGCGCTTTGCCTATCCCGATTACGACGACGAGATCCGTTTCGTGCGCGATGTCATCGCATCGAGCGCGGAGGCGAGTGAATTCAATATCCTCGGGGATTTATGGAATGCGCGCGTGACCTCGCATATTCCGCTCTCGGAAGTCGCGCGCAACGTCACCGAGGATCGCATCTTGCGCGCGCTCGAACTTGCGCATGCCTCGCTGCGCGCCGCCGGTTTTGAAAATCCGCGCATCGCGGTCGCGGGGCTCAACCCGCATGCCGGAGACGGCGGCAATTTCGGCCGCGAGGAGATCGACGTCATCCAGCCGGCGGTCGCGAAGGGCAAGGCGAAGGGATGGAGCGTCGAGGGACCGTATCCGTCCGACACCGTCTTCCTGCGCGCAAAGAACGGCGACTTCGACGCCGTGCTGACGATGTATCACGACCAGGGCCAGATCGCGATGAAGCTCATGGGCTTTGATCGCGGCGTTACGCTGATCGGCGGCTTCCCGTTTCCGATCTGCACCCCCGCGCACGGCACCGCTTACGAAATCGCCGGCAAGGGCGTCGCCAATCTCGGCGCCACACGCGCCGCGATGCTGCTTGCCGTCCGGATGGCAGGCGAGGCGAAGCGGCAAAAAAATCCGCGTCCGCAAACAGCGGAGGCGTCGCGCTAGTTCTTTCAAGCCAGAACGAACCCAAAAACAAAATGGAGGTTCGCCGTGAAATCCAAGGGAGGAATGCAATGAGACTTCAAACCATCGCATATGGACTTGTCCTCGCCGTGACGCTCGCGATCGCAAGCGCCAGCGCGCAGGTGATCGAGCTCAAGCTCGGCAACACCACGCCGGCCACCGGCGCCCAATCTCTTGTCGCCGGGGAATTTGCCAAGCGCGTCAATGAAAAGCTCGCCGGCAAGGTCAAGGTGACCGTGTTCAGCAACAGCCAGCTCGGCAACGAGCGGGAGTTGCTGCAGAAGCTCAAGATCGGCACTGTCGATTTCTCCCAGCCGTCGACCATCATGTCGACGATCGCCCCGGAATTCGGCGTGTTCGACATGCCTTACCTCCTGAAGGATCGCGCGCATGTCGCGCGTTTCGTCGACAAGGTGTTCTGGAGCGACCTCGCGCCGAAAGCCGAGGCCAAGGGCTACAAGATCATCGCCGTCTACGAGAACGGCATCCGGCACATCACCAACAACAAGCGGCCGATCGATACGCCGGCCGATCTCAAGGGCCTCAAAATCCGCATCCCGAAGGGCGTGTGGCGCCAGAACATGTTCGAGGCCTACGGCGCTGTCGCCGCGCCGATGGAATTTTCCGAGCTGTTCGTCGCGCTGCAATCCGGCGTCATGGACGGCCAGGAAAATCCGCTGACCAACATCTACGGCGCCAAGCTCAACGAAGTGCAGAAATTCCTGTCGCTCACGGCGCATGTCTACACGCCGTCGTTCCTGACCGTCGGGCTGGATCGCTGGAACAAGCTTCCGGCCGACATCCGCACCGAGATCGAGAAGATCGCGCGTGAGGTGCAGCCGTGGGCGCTCGCGGCCGGCGAGAAGGACGACGTCGAGCTTCTCGAGAAGCTGAAGAAATCGGATATCAAGGTGAACACCGCCAATCGCGATGCCTTCGTCGCGGCCTCGAAGCCGGTCTACGAGCTGTTCGACAAGCAGGTGCCGGGCGGCAAGGCGCTGGTTGAAAAGACGCTCGTCCTCGCCAAGGAAGGAAGCTGAGGCGATGCAGGCGTCCGCGCGTCTGCTCGCGCTCGTCCTCGAGATCGTCGCGGGGGCATTGCTGGTCGCGCTGGCCGTCCTGGTCAGCGTGGCCGCGGCGCTCCGTTACCTCGGCACCGGCATTTCCTTCTATGATGAAGTCGCGCCCATTCTTCTGGCCTGGGTGACGTTCTTCGGGGCGGCTTTGGTTGCGCTCAACCGCGGGCATCTCGGCTTCGACAACGTGATCCGCGCGCTGCCGGAAGCCGGTCGCCGCGTGGCTTTTGTCCTGTCGGAAACGCTCACGATCACGTTCTTTCTTGCCCTGGCCTGGGGCGGGTATCGCCTGCTTCAGGTCATGGCCGGGGAGCATCTCGTCACGCTGCCCTGGCTTTCCATCGAAGTCACGCAGTCGGTGATTCCGGTGGCGTCGCTCACCTTCGTCGCCGCCGAGTTGCTCACGCTGCCGCAGGCCTGGGCCAGGCTGCACCGCCCGCCGCCGGCGGCCGCCGTCGTCACCGAATCCTCGCATCTCGAATAGACGGCGCAACGATGTCCGCCCTCATCGTCCTCCTGGCTTTCCTTGCGCTGTGCTGCATCGACGTTCCGATCGCGGTTGCGCTCGGCATTGTCGCGCTGGCTGCGACGTTCCTGTCGGGCGGTGAATCGGCTTTGCTCAACGCCGCGGTCGTCGTGTACGAGGGCGCCGGAAAATTCCCGCTGATCGCGATTCCGCTTTTCGTGCTGGCGGGCGCGCTGATGAACGCGACCTCGATCTCGCGCCGTCTGATCGGATTCTGCCTTGCGCTCGTGGGGTTCATCCGTGGCGGGTTGTCGATGGTTTCCATCGTCGCGTCGATGATCTTTGCCGAGATTTCCGGAAGCTCCGTTGCCGACGTTGCCGCGCTCGGATCGATCCTCATTCCCGGAATGAAATCGCGCGGCTATCCGAAAGAGTTTGCGGCCGCGGTGATGTCGTCATCGGCCTCGCTCGCCATCATCATCCCGCCCTCGATTCCGATGATCCTCTATGCGGCGCTTGCCGACACCTCCGTGATCAAGCTTTTTCTGGCGGGCTTCGTGCCCGGCCTTGTCGGCGGCGGGATGCTGATGGCGACGGCCTATGGTTTCGCGCGCCGCTACAACCTGCCGCGCGAGAACATGCTGAATGGGCGGGCCATCGTGGCGGCGTTCTGGGACGCCAGGCTCGCCTTGCTGCTGCCGGTCATCATCCTCGGCGGCATTTTCGGCGGATTCGTCACGGCGACCGAGGGCGGCGCGCTCGCCGTCGTCGCTTCGCTGCTGATCGGGACGTATTACCGCGAACTGAAATGGCCGGTGCTGCGCCAGGCCATTTACGAGGGCGTGACGCACACCTCGGTGGTCATGCTGCTGGTCGCGACCTCGGCGCTGCTCGGCGTTTATCTGACCGAGACCCAGATCCCGCAGCGGCTGACCGAATCCGTCACGACGCTCACCAACAACCCATTCGTCGTGCTGGCGATCCTCAATCTCGTGCTGTTCGTGCTCGGATTTTTCCTGCACGGCGCAGCGGCGATCATCCTGGTCGTGCCGGTGGTGTTGCCGCTGATCAAGGCGGTGGGAATCGACCCTATTCATTTCGGCGTGGTCGTGACGCTCAACATCGCGGTCGGGCAGCAGACGCCGCCGGTCGCAAGCGTGCTGATGGTGGCGTGCTCGATCGCCAAGGCGAATATCTGGGAGACGTCGAAAGTCAATGTCTGGTTCGTCGCGACGCTGATCTTCGTTCTGCTGCTCGTGACCTATGTGCCTTTCGTATCGGTCGGCCTGGTCGACTATCTGTATTCGCAATGAGAGGAACGGGAGCGAACTGTGAGTAAGCCGAGCGGGCCATGGACCGGAATTTATCCGATTGCGCCGACGCCGTTCGCGGATAACGGCGACGTCGATCTCGGCGGGCAACGCCGCGTACTCGACTGCATGATCGACCAGGGCGTCGACGGCATCTGCATTCTCGCGAACTATTCGGAGCAATTCCTGCTGACGGATGCGGAGCGGGACACGCTCACTGACCTGTGCCTATCTCACGTCGCCGGCCGCGTGCCTGTAATCGTCACCTGCAGCCATTTCTCGACGCGCATCGCCGCCGAGCGCGCCAGCAGGGCGGCGAAAGCCGGGGCCGGCATGCTGATGATGATGCCGCCCTATCACGGCACCGGCTTGCGCGCCGACGAAAACGGGATGATCGAGCATTTTGCGCGCGTCGCGGACGCGGCGCGCATTCCGATCATGGTGCAGGACGCGCCGTTGAGCGGCGTCAACCTGTCGGTCCCGTTCCTGGTGCGGCTGGCGCAGAAGGTGCCGCAGGTGCGCTATTTCAAGATCGAAATGCCGGGTACGGCGGCGAAGCTGCGCAGCCTGATCGAGCAGGGCGGTGCCGTGATCGAAGGTCCGTTCGACGGCGAAGAATCGATCACCCTGATGGCCGATCTCGATGCGGGCGCGACCGGCACGATGCCGAGCGCATTGCTGCCGGACCTGATCAGGCCGGTGCTGGAGCATTTCCGCGCCGGGGCGCGCAAGGACGCGGCCGAGGCTTACGCCCGCATCCTGCCGCTGATCAATTACGAAAACCGGCAATGCGGTTTGCGCGCAACCAAGACGGTGATGGCCGAAGGCGGCGTCATCAAGAGCGACGCCGTGCGCCATCCGCTCGCGCCGCTGCATCCGGCGACGCGCGCCGGTCTGCTTGAGCTCGCTCAGCAATGCCGGCCGCTCGCCTTGCGATGGGGCAAGTCATGAGCCCGCGTTTTCCGATCGTGGACGCCCACCAGCATTTCTGGGATCTCGGCAAGAATTATTATCCGTGGCTGCAAGATGAGCCGATGATCCCGTTCCGCTACGGCGATTATTCCGCGATCCGCAGGAATTACATGCCGGCCGATTACCGCAAGGATGCGAGCGATTACGACATCGTCGGCACGGTCTATGTGGAAGCGGAATGGGACCGGAAGAATCCCGTCGCCGAGATGCACTATATCGACGCCTTGCGCCGCACCGAGGGCCTGCCGACGGTCGCGGTCGCGCATGCGCAGCTCGATGGCGCCGACGTCGAATCCATCCTCGAGCAGCAATCGGCGTTTTCGTTCGTGCGCAGCATCCGACACAAGCCGCACGCCAACGCCGCGCCCGGCGGCGGCTCCGGCGGCATGATGGATGCAGCTTGGCGCCGCGGCTACGCGCTTCTGCGCCGGTTCGGCCTGCGCTTCGATCTGCAGACGCCGTGGTGGCATTTGCACGAAGCCGCCGATCTCGCGCGCGCGCACCCCGATACGCAGATCATTCTCAATCACACCGGGCTGCCGGCCGACCGCTCGCCGCAAGGGATCGAGGGCTGGAAGCGCGCGATGGCGGTGTTCGCGCAATGCCCGAACGTCGCCGTGAAGATGTCCGGCCTCGGCGTGCCTGGCCAGGCCTGGACCGCGGAGGCAAACCGCACCGTCGTGCTCACCGTGATCGAACTCTTTGGCGCCGGCCGCGCGATGTTCGCCAGCAACTTCCCGG
Organism: uncultured Hyphomicrobiales bacterium; assembly: GCA_964370945.1. Lineage (GTDB taxonomy): Bacteria > Pseudomonadota > Alphaproteobacteria > Rhizobiales > Xanthobacteraceae > Pseudorhodoplanes. The sequence goes on from CAYJNT010000163.1 coordinate 5,654, forward strand.
TCGACGGCCTGTGCGCGACCTTTGACCAGATTTTCGGCGGCTTCCGCGAGATCGTCGCGGATCTCAGCGCATCGGACCAGCAGAAGCTGTTTCGCGACAACGCGATCCGCATCTACGCGATGGAGGGTGCATGACTAAACCTTCAATCGGATATGTCGGCGTGGGATTGATGGGCTTGCCGATGGTCAAGCGCCTGATCGAGCGCGGTTATCGCGTCAAGGCTTTCGACATCGTGAGGGAGAAGACGCAAGCCGCGGTCGCGGCCGGCGCGTCGGCCGCGACGTCGCCCGCCGATGCAGCACGCGACGTCGATTTCGTGTTGCTCAATCTGCCGACGACGGATGCGGTCGAGACCGCAACCTTCGGCCCTGACGGCGTCGCCAGCGTCTTGCGCAAGCCGCAGATCCTGATCGATTTCTCGACCATCAAGGTCGGGAAGGGCAAGATCTACGCGGAACGCCTGCAGAAGCAGACCGGCTGCGGCTGGATCGACGCGCCGGTCTCGGGCGGGCCGCCGGCGTCCGGCACCGGAACCCTGACGGTGATGGCGGGCGGGAGCGACGCCGATATCGCGGCGGCCGCCGCGCTGATGAAGGACATTTCCGGTCGCTTCACGCATATGGGGCCGGCCGGCAGCGGGCTTGTCGCCAAGATGATCAATCAACTGATCGTCGGCTGCGGCCACGCGGTGATGGCGGAAGCCGTGGTGCTGGCCGAACGCGCGGGCATCGACGCCGGGCGCATCCCGGAATGTCTCGCCGGCGGCCACGCCGATTCATCGGTGCTGCAGCGGTTCTATCCGCGCATGCTGGAACGCGATTTCAAGCCGCAGGGCTACGCGCGCCAGCTGCTGAAAGACCTCGAAATGGTCCTCGAATTCTCCGGCGAATTGAAAGCGCCGATCCCGATGACCGGAGAAGCGCTCGGCCTTTATCGCATTCTCATTCACCGCGGACATTCCGAACTCGACACGTCCGCGATCATGAAAGTCTACGAGGAGTGAATTGAACTCGAAACTGCAACCAGCAACGGACGCCGCGAAAACGCGGGCCGGAAAACGGGGAGGTTAAACGTGTCTATCCGCATTGCTCCAATAGCACTCGCATTCGCGATCGTCTCGGCTGTCGCGCTGACGGCATCGCCCGTCGCGGCGCAAATCAAGCTTCGCTACGCCCATGTCGGCGTCGCGAACGCGCCGCAAACCCGCTACGCGGACGAAATGGCGGCGCTGGTAAAGGAACGCACCAACGGCCGCGTCGAGATTCAGGTCTTTCCGAACTCGCAACTCGGCGGCGTCGGCGAAATGGTCGACGGCATCAAATCCGGCGCGATCGCCATGGGGCACCATGACTTCGCCTCGCTGGGCAAGATCCTGCCCGTCGTCGCCGCCTTCAACACGCCGTTCGTCTACACGAGCGCCGATCAGGCCATGCGGGCGACCGACCCGCGCACGTCGGCGGTGCTGCAGGAGGTCAACAAGCAGCTGATCGAAGCCGGCGGCATGCGCATTGTCGGCAGCCTCTATCAAGGCGCGCGCAATCTGACGTCGAAAGAGAAGGTGCTGTCGCCCGACGATATGAAGGGCAAAAAATATCGCGGCGTGCCGATCAAGCTGTGGTCGTCGATGCTGACCGGCATGGGCGCGGTGGCGACACCGGTGGAAGTCTCCGAGCTGGCAACCGCGCTCGCCACCGGTCTCGTGATCGGGCAGGAAAATCCGCTCGCCAATATCTGGACGCTCAAATTGTTCGAGGTCCAGAAATACGTGATGCTGACCGGTCATATGCAGTCGGTGCTGAGCACGTTCGTGAATGAAAAGGTCTGGCAGGGTATCCCGGCCGCGGACCGCAAGATCGTCGAAGATGCGATGGCCGAAGTCGGCAAACGGACGCTGGAATGGGACCGCGCCAGTGTCGCGCAATACCGCAAGGACCTGGAAGGCAAGGGCATGGTCTTTGTCGAGGAAAAGGACGGCCTCAATATTCCGGCCTTCCGCAAAGCTGTGCTGGCGCAGATCGGCAAGGATTTCCCGGAATGGACGCCGGTGATCGAAAAAATCCAAGCCGTGAAATAACGCAACACCGACGTCCGATCAGCGCTCGCAAGGAGAAGGGATCATGGCAAGTCTGCTGGCGCTCATTCGCAAAGCAGTGCGTGTCATCTGCCTCCTGCTCCTTGCGGCGCTGATCGTCACGCCGCTGCTGC
>CAYJNT010000164.1:0-7812 GCA_964370945.1 uncultured Hyphomicrobiales bacterium
GTCGCTGGCGCCGATCCGGCCGGGCCGCGAACGGGACAGGGCGCTACGAGCGATCCTGTCTCCCCGCCGGAGCGCCCCGCGACTCCGGGCGCGGATCCGTCGACCCCGACGGCGCGGGAGCGGGCCGGCACCGGCGCACGCAAGGTTGGCGTCGGCCTCGCGCAGGGCGCCGCGGTTACCTTCATGACCTGCATGGCGACAAGCGATGCGACGGGGAAATCGTCGACGGATTGCCTGGCCGAGTCCGGATTGAGTGTCTTCGATCCGACCAATATCGGCCTCGAGGCGCTGGCGGCGACCGGGCCGCTCGGCGAAGCGCTTGTCGGAATTTACGGCGGTTACCACGCCGGCAAGGCGGTCGGCCAAGCGATCAAGGAGGGGATCAAGCTTTCCGACGCGATCCGCACCGAAAACGAAGCCGTCAACATCATGACCACGCAACTGGTCGATGCGCAGCGCACGATTTCCGGCGCCATGGCCAATTGCCAATACGAACAAGCGCGCACCATCGCGCAAGGCCTGCGCGAGCGCTTTTCGGGGATAGGAATGCGTCCGGACGGCAGCGTGGTGCGCGCGGCGCCGGGGACGAGCAACGTGAATTTGTTCGCTCCCTGGCTGCCGGCGATCATGCCCGGCATTGAGGAGAAGGCAATAGCGCAACGCGGTGTCAATGTTCTGCTCGCCAAGGCTCGGGCGACGTCCGATCCGAAGCTGAAATCGCAAATATTCAATGCCGCGGAGAAGTTCGCCGCCGGCACGCCCTGCCTCACCGACCGCGTGCGCGAGGCGCAGGGCCAACAGCAGGGCGCCGACAAGGAGCAGACCTGCATCTATATTATCGACGCTTCCGGCGGCTCGGTCTGGCTCGGCACCGAGGAGCAGCAGAAACGCACGAGTGCCGCGAGCATCAAGGGCGCCGGCACCGGCAGGACGCCGCCGCGGGTCCTGCGGACGGTGTCGTGCCATGCGACACGCGAGGCGGCGACCTTTGCCTGGTGCACCGAATTGCGCGGCAAGAAGACCGAGAATTGGGTGCTCGCGCATAATTCCAAGGCCGAGGTCTATAGCGGCAAATACTGGATCGGCAGCGCGCCAGGCTGTCCCAAGAAGATCGTGTTCAGCCTGATCCAGCAATCACCGCCGATCGTCGGCGCCTCCGAACGCGCCAAGGAAGCGGTCGCGTCCTGCGATATCGGCAGGATGACGAGCGTGCGGAACGAGTTCGCCGCGGGGGGCGCGACCTACAAGCTGCTCGTGGTCGAGCCGGCGCAAAACACAATTGCCCGCATCTCCCGTGTCCGCGATCCGCTCGCCGAGGCGCGCACCTTGTTTAATGAAGGGAAACTGGCCGAAGCGCGGTCCGGGATCGCGCGCGCGCGGTCCGGCCTTGGCGAATGGCCGGGCCATTGCCCGCCGCCCGCAAAGGACATCGACAAGATCGCCGACGAGATCGACCACATCGAGGACACCGTCAAGGGCGCCGAGACCGCGATCGGCAGCTGCGACAAGGCGAAACTCGACGGGTCGAAAACGGTGCTTGCGCGCATTACAAATCCGGCCGCCAAGACCATGCTGACGCGCGTGAATGCCGGCGCAGCGGAATGCGCCGAGCGTGAGCGGGTGAAGGCGGCGACCGACAACGCGCGGGACGCGATCGCAGCCTGCGACATCGGCAAGATCAAAAGCTTCCGCGACCAGTTCGCGAAAGCCGGTGCCGCGTTCAAACTGACGGTGGTGGACCCGCTGCAAACCGCGCTCGACCGGATCGAGCGCGTCCGCGACCCGCTCAACGAAGCGCGCACGCTGTTGAACGGCGGCAGACTGGGCGACGCGCGATCCAGCCTCTCGCGGGCCGGAACCGCGCTTCGTGACCTGCCGCAGCGCTGCCCGCAGCTCAGCGAAGACATCAACAAGATCGCGGAGGAGGGCGGTCGCATTGGCGATACGATCCTGATCGCCGAGACGGCGATCAGTAGCTGCAACAAGACGAAATTGGACGATTCAAAATCAGCGCTTGCGCGCATTTCCAATCCGGCCGCGAAGGCGATGCTCGCCAGGGTGAATTCGGAAGTGGTGGAATGCGAGAAGAAGGCCGTCGCCGCGGCGAACGACTTCTGCCGGCGGAAATATGGCAGCTTCTCGCTCTCCGCCGGCCACACGGACACCCAGGTGAGTTGCAATTGCGACAAGGGTTACCGGTGGACCAACGACCGCGCGTCCTGCGAGCGCATCCCGACGCCGCAGGAGATCGCGCAGCAGAATGCCGCGAGCTGCCAGCGGGATTACGGCGGGCAATCCTATGCCGGATCACCGGCGAAGGACGGCTCGTTCCAGTGCTATTGCAACAGGGGATACACCTGGAGCTCCAACAAACGCTGCATTACGGAGCGCGAGGCTGAGGATGAAAAGCATGCTTCGTGCCGCAGCGAATTCGGCCCAGCCGCCATTTCGGTCGGCACCAATCGGGACGGATCGTCGATGTGCAATTGTCCGCGCGGCTACAACTGGGATGCAAATAAAAAATGCGCGCCGGTGAGCGAGATCGTGGCTGCCGCCACAAGCGGTTGTCAGCAAAGTTTTGGCGCTGATGCGGTCGTCGCGAGTATGGTTGACGCCACAAACTACAAATGCAGCTGCCGGTCGGGCTACGGATTCGAAAAAGTGTCCGGCTCGGATCAATGCGTGCGCCAACAGAGCGGCCATGAATTGTGTCAGGCCACGTATGGCCGCGGCTCGTATGCGATTCGTCAAAATCGCGACGGCACCTACCAATGCACCATACCCGGACGAGCCTCCCCGCCGCCGCGGCATCGACAACCGCGCGGTCCGACCGCCGAGGAGATTGCGGCGGCGGCCGCGGTCATCGGCGGGATCATCGGAGCAGCTACGGCAGTGAAGCGCTCGAGGGGCCCGAGCCCGGGGCCGGCGCCCCGATGCCATCGCGGGCCAGGCGGTCGCATTGACTGCGGTGGCCGCTGACGGTTGTTGCCTCCGTTTATCCGCGGCGGAGCGCCGCTGAATGCGCGTGGTCAGATCGATGGCGACACGCTGGACATGGATCAGAGCGGCGGTGGTTGTTCTATCCGTCTTGCCGGGGCTATCAGGCTCCTCCGCGCAGCCGTTGCCCGATGCATTGACCATGAGTGCGACCGGCGGCGTCGACCTGTGCCGCCTGGGAGGACGCTGCTTTCGCCCGGAGGTGAACGATCCGATTTTTTCCGGTGATGAGATTGACACGCACCTGCCGGGCCGTATCGAGCTCAGCGTACGAGGTCAGCGCGGATCACCGGTTGCCTTTGTTGCGCTGACCCCAAACAGCCGCATGCGCCTCGACCGTGGCTCCCGCGTACCGGTCGAGATCGACCTTCACCACGGCCTCCTGATCCTGGAGGTGGCCGGACAGCCCGGCTTCGATGTGACCTTTGGGGACTTGGGTTGCCGTATCGAGCGTGGCACGATCGCCATCGGACACAACGAGGTCGACGGCCAGCCTGGATCATCCTACGTCGCCAATCGTGACGCCGAGTGCACGTGTTTCACGGAAGCGCGAACAACTCACCCGATTGCGCGCGGGACGGTTGCCGGTTTCCAACGCGGACGGCCGTCCGGCGTGAGCCCGCTCACGGACCCATTCTGGGCAAACTTGCGTCAGCAGCGCTAGACGGGACGGTGAACGCCGCGTGTTGGGCGACGTGTTCTAGCTGCGCTCCACCGCCGTCACGCGGCCCTTTTCGAGCGCGAGGGCGAGGCGGCCTTTCTTCAAAGACAGCGCCTTTTCGCCGAACAATTCGCGCCGCCATCCCTTCATCGCGGGAACATCGGCGGCATCGTCGGCGGCGATCTGCTCGAGGTCGTCCACGGTCGCGATCACCTTGGCGGCGACCGCGTGCTGCTCGGCGGTCATGCGCAGGAGCACTTTCAGGAGTTCGACGATCGCGGCGCCGTTGGGGGCGGCGCGGCCGCGTTCGAGTGAGGGCAAGGTCTTTGGATCGCGCGCCAGTCCCGCCTTGACGATTTCCGGAATCTCGAGCCCCCATTTCGAGCGCTCGAAGCCTTTCGGCAGTGCGCGCAAGGTCGCGAGCCGCTCGATCGTGGTCGGTGCCTGCACCGCGATGTCGGCGACGAGATCGTCCTTGAGCACGCGCTGGCGCGGAATGTCGCGCGACTTCGCCTCGCGCTCGCGCCAGGCCGCGACCTCGATCAGGACGGCAAGCTCCTTCGGCTTGCGCACGCGGGTGCGCAGCCGCTGCCAGGCTTTTTCCGGCTCGAGCTTGTAGGTCTCGGGCGAGGTCAGGACGTCCATCTCCTCGCTCACCCATTCGGTGCGCCCGCGCCGTCCGAGATCGGCGAGCAGCTTCTGATAGACGTCGCGCAGATGGGTGACGTCCGAGACCGCGTATTCGAGCTGCGCCTGCGACAGCGGACGGCGCGTCCAGTCGGTGAAGCGGTGCGACTTGTCGAGCATGTCGCCGGTGATGCGCTGCACGAGCTGGTCGTAGGAAATGCTGTCGCCATAGCCGAGAACCATGGCGGCGACCTGCGTGTCGAAGATCGGATGCGGGATGAGGCTGGCGCGGTGCCAGACGATTTCGATGTCCTGCCGCGCGGCGTGAAAGACTTTCACGACGCTTTCGTTCGCCATCAGGGTGAAGAAGGGCGCGAGGTCGAGCCCGGGTGCGAGCGCGTCGACGACCACGGCCTCGTCGGGGCTCGCCAACTGCGCAACGCAGAGCTGCGGGTAATAGGTCGATTCCCGGAGGAACTCGGTGTCCACGGTGACGAAGGGATGCCGCGCCAGGCGCTCGCAAACGTCCGTCAGGTCCTTGGTGGTCGTAATCGGGTGAGTCATGCAGATTCCGAAGGGATACCCAGTGTCCTCCCGAATCCGAAATTCGCTTTCCCCTGCCGCGCTTTCGGGAGCGAACTTCGGATACGGGAGGACACTGGCAACTTACAGTTCTGGTGTGGTTTTGGTTCAGAAGCTCCTTCACGCACGCGCCGCGCGACCAAGGGAGCTTCTGAACCACCACACCAGGAACGGAGTGTGCAGATCGCGGGCCCTCTATCAAGGCCTCAGTCGTTGTAGACGTCCTTGAAGATCAGCATCCGGGCGAGCTTGCGCTCATTGTGGCGCGGGAAGCCGCATTGCGCTGCGAAATCGTCGGCATCCCTGTAGGTGCCGAACAGCCGGTCCCACATCGGCAGGTCGGCGAAGTTGTATTTGTGTACGTCAAGCTCGTGGTGGATGGAATGCAGTTCGGGCGTCTGGATGAAATATTTGAGCCAGCGCGGCGAGCGGAAATTCGAGTGATAGAAAAATTCGCCGGTCGCCGCGAAGCAGTTGAACCAGAGCGCGCCCTCGAGCGAGCAGCCGAGCAGGAGATAGAGGATCGCGGCCGCGAGCGCGGAATCGGCGAGGATCTCGACCGGGTGCTTGTAGAACGAGGTGATCGCCTCGATCCGCGCCGGCGAATGATGCACCTGATGGAAGACCTGCCAGAAGCCGCTCATGTGCCGGATGCGGTGCCACCAATAGAAGAAGAATGTGCCGACGAACCAGCCGATGAATCCTTCCACCACCGGCATCTTGAGATTGGCGAGCTGGAAGACGGACGCACCGGAAAAGGCCGCGATCCAGAGCTTGTTGGTGAGAAGCGTGATCGCGACTTGGGTGAGGTTGACGAGGATGGCGCGGCCATACCAGCCGGGCGCATTGGGCAGTTCGCGGCCCGGCCGCGCGCGTTCCAGCGTCAGGAAAAACGCCGCGGCGATCAGGGTGACGGTCGTCGGCAGGGCGATGTTGAAGCCAAAGGCCACGCTTAAAGTCCCCGGAATAACAGTCGAATGAGATCGGTCGTTAGTCTTGCGCGGGGAGGTTGAGGTTCAGGCGCATCCGGGCCGCTCTGCCTTGACAAAGCCCACCCCCCATGCGCTTTTCCGCGCGCTGAATCACCCCTAAATCACTCAAATCCGAGCGTTTAACCCCTATGCATCGCTACCGCAGCCATACATGCGGCGCGCTCCGCGAACAGCACATCGGCGAAACCGTCCGTCTCTCGGGCTGGTGCCACCGCATCCGCGACCATGGCGGCGTGCTGTTCATCGACCTGCGCGACCATTACGGCCTCACGCAGGTCGTGGCTGACCCGGACAGCCCGGCTTTCAAGGATGCCGAGAAGCTGCGTTCGGAATGGGTGGTCCGGATCGACGGCAAGGTGCGCAAGCGCCCGGGTGGAACCGAGAACCCGGAATTGCCGACCGGCATGGTCGAGGTGTTCATTTCGGAGATCGAGACGCTCGGGCCGGCCGGTGAACTGCCGATGCCGGTGTTCGGCGATCAGGAATATCCGGAAGAGATCCGGCTGAAATATCGCTTCCTCGACCTGCGGCGCGAGCGGCTGCACAAAAATATTATGCTGCGCGGGCAGGTGATCGACTCGATCCGCAGCCGGATGAAGGCGGGCGGCTTTTTCGAATTCCAGACGCCAATCCTCACGGCATCGTCGCCGGAAGGCGCACGCGACTATCTCGTGCCATCGCGCATCCATCCCGGAAAATTCTACGCGCTGCCGCAGGCGCCGCAGCAATTCAAGCAGCTGATCATGGTATCGGGCTTCGACCGATACTTCCAAATCGCGCCGTGCTTCCGTGACGAGGACGCGCGCGCCGACCGTTCGCCCGGCGAATTCTATCAGCTTGATCTGGAAATGAGCTTCGCGACGCAAGCTGACGTGTTCGAAGCGGTCGAGCCGGTGATGCGCGGCGTATTCGAGGAATTCGCGAACGGCAAGCCGGTAACTAAAGAATTCCCGCTCATCCCTTATGCCGCCGCGCTGCGCCTTTACGGCACCGACAAGCCGGATCTGCGCAACCCGATCAAGATGGCGAATGTGAGCGAAGCCTTCCGCGGTTCCGGCTTCAAGATATTCGCCAACATGCTTGCGTCCGATCCGAAAGCGGAAGTCTGGGCGATCCCGGCGCCGACCGGCGGCAACCGCGCCTTCTGCGACCGGATGAATTCCTGGGCGCAGGGCGAAGGTCAGCCCGGTCTCGGCTATATCTTCTGGCGCGAAGGTGAGGAGAGCGGCGCGGACCCGCTCGCCAAGAACATCGGACCCGAGCGCACCAAGCAGATCGCCGACCAGCTCAAGCTCGGCGTCGGCGACGCCTGCTTCTTCGTCGCCGGCAAGCCGAAGGATTTCGTGAAATTCGCCGGCCCCGCGCGCACCAAGATCGGCACCGAACTCAACCTCGTCGACAAGGATCGCTTCGAGTTCTGCTGGATCGTCGATTTCCCGATGTATGAATGGAACGAGGAAGAGAAGAAGATCGACTTCTCCCACAATCCGTTCTCCATGCCGAACATGGCGGTCGATGAATTCCTCGCGCTCGATCCGAACGATCATGAGAAGCTGTTGTCGCTTCTGGCGATTCAGTACGACATCGTCTGCAACGGCACCGAATTGTCGTCGGGCGCGATCCGGAACCATCGCCCCGACGTGATGAAGAAGGCGTTCGCCATCGCTGGCTACGGCGAGGACGTGCTGGAGAAGAAATTCGGCGGTATGCTGCGCGCGCTGTCACTCGGCGCGCCGCCGCATGGCGGCATCGCGCCCGGCATCGACCGCATCGTGATGCTGCTCGCCGGCGAAGAGAATCTGCGTGAAGTGGTTCTGTTCCCGATGAACCAGCGCGCCGAGGATTTGCTGATGGGAGCGCCGTCGGAGGTCGCCGAGAAGCAATTACGCGAGCTCCATATCCGTCTCGCGCTGCCGAAAAACTAAAGCGGCCGGCGATGTTTATTTGCTTGTT
>CAYJNT010000165.1:0-7780 GCA_964370945.1 uncultured Hyphomicrobiales bacterium
CCGCCATCTGGTTCGGGACCGAGAAACTCAACCATCTGCAATTCCTGACCATCCGCAAATACCTGAGCTTGGTGTTTGCGCTGCTGGTCATCCTGCTGTTCTTCCTCATGCTTATGATGCTGGTATGGTCCTGATCCTCGATCTCATCACTCAGGGCGCCCAGATGGTGCTCGTGCTCGTTCTGGCGCCGCTGCTGCTCGGCTTTACGCGCAAGGTTCGGGCGCGCCTGCTGCGCCGGCAGGGACCGCCAATCCTGCAGCCCTACCGCGATCTGTTGCGCCTGATCCGCAAGGAAGCGGTACTGGCAGAGAATGCGTCCTGGCTGTTCCGCAGCGGCCCCTACATGATATTTGCCGCCACATGGGTGGCAGCCGCGCTGGTCCCGACTTTCGCGACGCGACTGCAGTTCAGCTGGACCGCCGACCTGATCGCGATCACCGCACTCATCGGCTCGTCGCGGTTCTTTCTGGCGCTTGTCGGCATGGATGTCGGAACGGCGTTCGGCGGCATCGGCTCGAGCCGCGAGATGATGTTTGCCTCGCTCGCCGAGCCGGCAATGATGATGATCGTGTTCACGCTCGCCCTCCTTGCCGGCTCGACCCAGCTCTCGGTCGTCGCTGACTTCATGCAAACGAATGCCAGCCTGCGCGTTTCGCTCGGGCTCGCGCTCATCGCGCTCATCATCGTGGCGCTTGCCGAAAACGCGCGCATTCCCGTGGACAACCCGGCTACCCATCTCGAGCTCACCATGGTGCACGAGGCCATGGTGCTGGAATATTCCGGCAGACATCTCGCGGTCATCGAGCTTGCCGCTGCGCTCAAGCTGTTGCTCTATCTCTCGCTCATAGCCTGCATCTTCGCGCCATGGGGGATTGCACCGGCAGGCGGCGGGCCGGCGGCTTATGCGATCGGCCTCGCAACCTATCTTGCAAAGATCGCCGTGGGCGGCTTCGGGCTCGTCTTCTTCGAGACTTCGATCGCCAAGATGCGCGTGTTCCGGGTGCCTGACTTCCTCGGCATTGCGCTGATGCTTGGACTGCTCGGCATGCTCCTGCTTTTCGTATCACGGACATTCTGATGAACGCTTTTTCCCTCGACGTTGCGCACATGCTCGCCGGCGGCATGGTGCTGGTGAGTTTCATGCTGCTCTACCAGGACCGCATGTTTGCACTGCTCAACGTCTTTGCCGTGCACGCGATGGTGCTCTCCGCCTCGGTGGCCTGGCAGGCTTACATCCAGGATGCGCCGCATCTCTACGTTCCGGCCGCGATCGCGCTGGTACTCAAGGGCATCATCATTCCGGTCGCTCTGCACAGGGTTGTGATCCGGCTCGGCATTCACCGGGAGATCGAGACGGTCGTGGGTATCGGGCCGACATTGCTCTTCGGCGTGGGACTTGTCGCACTCTCGATGGTCGTCATGCTCAAGGCAGCGGAAACGGCCGATCCGTTGGCGCGTGAGGATCTTGCATTTGCCTTGTCGATCCTGCTGCTCGGCCTGCTCATGATGGTGACGCGACGCAACGCGGTGAGCCAGATCGTCGGCTTCATGTCGATCGAGAACGGCCTGATCCTCGCAGCCACAGCCGCCAGAGGCATGCCGCTCGTCGTCGAGATCAGCGTGGCGTTCTCGGTTCTGGTCGCCTTCATTGTCATCGGCGTGTTCCTGTTCCGCATTCGCGAGCGGTTTGATTCCGTCGATCTTCAGGCGCTCGACGAGTTTCGCGGAGAACGGCGGTGAACAATTTTCTCGCCCAATTCACCTTCGAGCCGTTGACGGCGGTGCTGCTCATTCCCGCGGTGACGGCGGCGCTGCTCGCGCTCTTGCCAAGCTACCGGGCCGCGGCTCGTCTCAATGTACTGGCCACGTTGGCGACGTTCATCGCGGCGATATCGCTTCTGTTCAACCGGCCCCCGCCGGGCGGCTACCTTTTTGTCGACGATCTCAACAACGTGTTCATCGTGCTGACCACCTTCGTCGCCTTCACGACGAGCATCTTCAGCTCGAGCTACATTGCGCACGAGTTGGAAATCGGCCGCCTTACGCCCCGCCACCTGCGCTTTTACCACACCATGTATCAGATCCTGATGTTCGCCATGAACCTCGGACTCACCGCGAACAATATCGGCCTGATGTGGGTGGCGGTCGAACTCGCGACGCTCACGACCGTATTGATGGTCGGCATCTATCGCACCCACGAGGCCCTCGAAGCCGCATGGAAATATTTCATCCTTGGCAGCGTCGGCATCGCCCTCGCCTTGTTCGGAACGATCCTCGTCTACATGGCGGCGCGACCGGTGATCGGCGAAGGAGCCGACGCCATGGTGTGGACAACGCTGATCGAGAAAGCCAGCGGTTTCAGCCCGGAACTCCTGAACGTCGCCTTCGTGTTTCTGCTGCTCGGTTATGGCACCAAAGTGGGACTGGCGCCGCTGCACGCGTGGCTGCCCGATGCGCATGCCGAGGGTCCCACACCGATCTCGGCCGTGTTGTCCGGCCTCTTGCTCAATGTCGCGCTCTACGCGCTGCTGCGATTCAAGATGCTGCTGGCGGTGAACCCGGCCGCGCTCGCATCCGGCCCGCTGATGGTGACGCTGGGGCTCGTCTCGGTCATTTTCGCGGCGTTCATGCTGTACCGGCGGCGCGATATCAAACGCATGTTTGCCTATTCCTCGATCGAGCATATGGGCATCATCGTGTTCGCCTTCGGCATGGGCGGACCGCTCGCGAATTTCGCCGGCTTGCTGCACATGACCATGCACTCGCTGACGAAGTCGGCAATCTTCTTCGCCGTCGGTCACATTGCGCAAGCCAAGGGTACGCAGAAGATCGCCGATATGGGTGGATTGACCGAAACCAACCCCGTGCTCGGCTGGGGTCTCGTGCTCGGCGTTGTGGCGATCGCCGGCCTACCCCCGCTTGGTATCTTCATGAGCGAGTTTCTGCTGGTCAGCTCCACCTTCGCGCGGCAGCCATTGCTCGCAATCCTGCTGGTTGCCGGATTGCTCATTGGCTTCGGTGCGTTGTTCTTGCGGTTAAACACGATCGCTTTCGGTGAGCCGCGCGGTGCGAGCGCCAAAGCAACGGCGTCCTATGTGCCGATGTTTACTCATCTGGCGCTGGTGTTTGTCGGCGGAGTCTACCTGCCGCCGCAAATGGTCGCCTGGTTCCAGAACGTCGCGAAACTCTTGGGATAGGCAAAGGAGATCGCGTTGGTGTCGCCGCTCAAGGAAATTACTTCACGAGGCCGCCGGGACGACGCGCAGCGCCCGTGGCCCCGGTTCGTTGTTGCGCCGGATGCGTGGAGGCTTGCGGGCAGCCGGCTGGCGGAGGGCCGGGTGAGCCTTCTCGGCCTTTGGGGCGACGACGATGCCGTGCATATGGCGCTGCTGCAGGACGAACCTGTCGACGTCGCGGTCATCACCGTCGATTGCGTCGAGGGCGGTTTTCCCTCCATCGGAGCGTTGCATCCACCGGCCATTCGCCTTGAGCGGGCGCTCCAGGATCTTTACGGCTTCAAAGCCGACGGCCTGCCGGATTCGCGGCCTTGGCTCGATCATGGCCGCTGGGATCTGCAACATCCGCTCTGTGAGCGAGGGTCGGCTTCATCCGCCCCGCCGCCCTATCGCTTCCTGCCCGTGGAGGGCGAGGGCCTGCATCAGATTCCCGTGGGGCCCGTGCATGCCGGGATCATCGAGCCGGGACATTTCCGATTTGCCGTAAATGGTGAGACGGTGGTCAGGCTCGAGCAAAAGCTGGGTTATGTCCACAAGGGCATCGACGGTCTCATGATCGGGACGGAGATCGACCATGCGGCCCGCCTCGCCGGGCGCGTATCGGGCGACAGCACGGTGGCCTACGCGCTGGCCTTCGCTCACGCGATTGAAGCTGCGCTCGATATCAAGATTGCGCCGCGGGCAGCGTGGCTGCGCGCGTTGATGGCCGAGCTCGAGCGTGTCGCGAACCATCTCGGCGATTTCGGCGCCATCTGCAACGACGCATCATTTTCAATGATGCTCGCGCAATGCGGCATGCTGCGCGAGCGCACGTTGCGCGCGTCCGATGCCGCCTTCGGCCACCGGCTGATGATGGACCGCGTCGTCCCGGGCGGCGTCGCCGCCGACCTTGGCGCGGACGGCGCGAAGCAGATCAGCACGCTGCTGTCGGACATCAGGCGCCTGTTCCCGAAGCTGACGGAGCTTTATGACAGCACCGCCTCGCTGCAGGACCGCACCGTCACAACAGGCTTGCTGAAACCCGAACTGGCACGCCAATTCGCGGCCGGTGGATTTGTCGGCCGCGCCTCCGGACGCGCCTTCGACGCACGCCGCGCCTTCGCCTGTTCTCCATATCAAGAACTCAAATTCGACGTGCCGGTGCGCAAGGAAGGCGATGTCGACGCGCGGGTGTGGATTCGCATCCACGAGATCGAGCAGAGTCTTGCTCTGATCGAGCAGATTCTCGCCGGGCTGCCGGCGGGTCTGGTCCGCAATCCGCTCGCGAGCGGAATGTCGGACACGCGCGAAGGCATCGGATTCACCGAAAGTTTCCGCGGCGATATTCTGGCCTGGGTTCGCATCGATCTCGATGGCCGCGTCGTGCGCGCGCACCTGCGCGATCCGTCATGGTTTCAGTGGCCGCTCCTGGAAGCCGCGGTCGAAAACAATATCGTCGCGGACTTCCCCCTCTGCAACAAATCCTTCAACTGCTCCTATTCCGGACACGACGTTTAAGGTTTCGACCGATGCGAAAAATCCTGTTCGAGAGCCTGGTGCGGCAACCTTACACCGAGAAGAAGCCTCAGGTGGAGGATGCCGCGGTCACCGAACTCGCCGCTAACCTCGATGCCGCAGCGCGACGCCGGCTCGGCCGCAGCCTGTCCATTCGCGAAGTGGACGCCGGATCGTGCAATGGATGCGAACTCGAGATCCACGCGCTCAACAACGTCTTCTACGATCTCGAGCGCTTCGGCTTGCGCTTTGTTGCCTCGCCGCGGCATGCGGACGTTCTTCTGGTCACGGGCCCCGTGACCAAGAACATGCGGGAAGCCCTGGAACGCACCTACAACGCCACGCCCGATCCCAAATGGGTCGTCGCGGTGGGCGATTGCGCGGTGGATGGCGGCATTTTCTCCGGCAGCTATGCGGTGACCGGCGGCGTGTCCAAAGTCGTGCCGGTCGACCTTCACATCCGCGGCTGCCCACCCAGTCCGATCGCGCTTCTCAAGGGCCTGCTGGCGCTCATCGAGTCAACGGCGAAAGTGGCCTAGCAAAGTCGTATTCCCGCGCAAAAACATTGCGAATAATTCGCATTACCTGCAATTCCGGTTGAGTTCCCGCGCGCCGATCGCCAAATGACGTTTCGATTGGCGCAGCAGATTCCAAATGCAGCAGGACAAGGAAAAGGTTGCCCTCGGATCGATCGCGGCCTCCGGCGGGCTGACGCTTGCCAAGGGCGTGGTCGGCGTGATGACCGGCTCGCTCGCGATCCTGTCGGAGGCCGCGCATTCGCTGATCGATTTCGCCGCCACGGTGATGACGTACCTCGCGGTCCGCGTCGCCGGTAAGCCCGCCGACGACGAACACCACTACGGACATGGCAAGTTCGAAAGCGTCGCGGCGCTCGCGGAAACGGCGCTTCTCTTCTTCCTCTCGGGCGTTGTGATTTACGAAGCGATCAAGCGACTCCTTGGCGACCAGCATGCGGTCGAAGCGACCATTCCGGCCTTCGTGGTTATCGGTGCTTCCATTGTCGTCGATTTCGTTCGCGCGCGGATACTGGGCAAGGTGGCGAGGGAAACCTCGAGCGAGGCGCTTGAGGCCGATGCGCTGCATTTCAGTTCCGATCTGTGGTCCTCGCTCGCGGTTCTGGTCGGGCTCGCCGGCGTCGCGGCCGGACTGAAATGGGCGGACGCGGCTGCGGCGCTCGTCGTTGCGACTTTCGTCCTGGTTGCGGGCTACCGACTCGGCCGACGCACGATCGATACGCTGCTCGATACCGCACCTCCCGGGATTGCCGATCAGGTGACACGCATCGCGCGGCGCGTGCCCGGTGTCGTCGCAATCGACGGCGTGCGCGCGCGGCAGGTTGGGCCCGACCAGTTCGTCGAACTCAACGTTTCGGTCAGCCGGACCACGCCGCTCGACCGCGTAGCCGCGATGAAAGAAGCCGTCATCAAGGCAGTCTGCGCGGACTTGCCGAAGGCGCAGATCAGCGTGGTCACCGAGCCGCGCGCGCTCGACAACGAAACCATCATGGAGCGCGTGATGGTGATCGCGCGCAATCGCGGGCTCGCGGTGCATCATGTGACCGTGCATGCCATCGGCGAAAAGCTTTCGGTTTCGCTCGATCTGGAAGTGGAAGGCTCGCTCACGCTTACCGCGGCTCACGACATTGCCGACGGCCTCGAGATCGCGATTAACGACGAACTCGGCGCCGATGTGGAGGTCGAGACGCATATCGAGCCGTTGCAACCCGATGCCCTTGGCCGCAATGCTGCGCCGGGGCGCGTCAAGCAAGTTCAGGACGCGCTTTCGGAACTCGCAAAGACGTCGGGCCTTCTCTGCGATGTCCACGATGTCCGGGTGCGCGAAACAGCCGAGGGCGAGATCATCAATTTCCATTGCCGGGTCGACCCGTCGAAAACCGTGCATGACGTGCATGAGAGGGTCGACGAGCTGGAGCGCGCGTTGCGCATCAAATGGCCTTCGATCAAGCGGGTCATCGGACACGCCGAACCTCTGCCTCCATCCCGTCGCAATTAATTCGCTTGTGCTTGACCTGACGAAGCCGCAAGGCCAATGAAGTCCCATGCGCACTGACCAAGCCCGCCCCGTTCGTCTCCAGGATTACCGTCCCTCCGACTGGCTGATCGACAAGGTCGATCTGGATATTTCGCTGCATCCGTCCGCGACGCGCGTGCGGGCGCGCCTTGCGGTGCGGCCGAACCCGGCGGCGGCCGGCGCTGCGCCCTTGCATCTCGATGGTGACGAATTATCGCTCGCCGCGATTGCGATCGACGGCACGCCCTTGCCGAAGGACGCCTATACGGCGACGCCTGACAACCTGACCATTGCGCAGCCGCCGCAAGGCGCGTTCCGGCTGGAAATTGAAACCACCATCGATCCGTCGGCCAATACCAAGCTGATGGGGCTTTATCGCTCGAACGGCACTTATTGCACGCAATGCGAGGCCGAGGGTTTCCGTCGCATCACCTATTTCCTCGACCGTCCGGATGTGATGGCGGTCTACACCACACGGATCGAAGCCGCGCGCGCGGACGTCCCGGTGCTGCTCGCGAACGGCAATCTGGTCGAACATGGCGATCTGCCGGGCGGCCGGCATTTCGCCGTGTGGCACGATCCGCACCCCAAACCCGCTTATCTCTATGCCCTGGTCGGCGGGAACCTTGGCTGCGTGGACGACACCTTCACCACCCTGTCCGGCCGGCAGGTCGCGCTGAAAATCTATGTCGAACGCGGCAAGGAGGACCGTTGCGCCTATGCCATGGATTCGCTCAAGCGCTCCATGCGCTGGGACGAGGAAGCCTTCGGGCGCGAATACGATCTCGATATTTTCATGATCGTCGCGGTCTCCGACTTCAACATGGGCGCGATGGAGAACAAGGGCCTCAACATCTTCAACGATAAATACGTGCTCGCAACCTCCGAGACCGCGACCGACGGCGATTTCGCGAGCATCGAGGCGATCATCGCGCACGAATATTTCCACAACTGGACCGGCAACCGCATCACCTGCCGCGACTGGTTTCAGCTGTGCC
>CAYJNT010000166.1:0-7769 GCA_964370945.1 uncultured Hyphomicrobiales bacterium
GCTTTCTGCGGGGGGTTCTTGGCCTCCGTAATCTCGCGCACGAGGTCGACGTGCAGGAGACCGTTCTCCAGCGCCGCGCCTTTCACCTGCACGAAATCGGCAAGCTGGAAGACGCGCTCGAAGGCGCGCGCCGCGATACCCCGATAAAGGGTCTCGCCGGCTTTCTCTTCGGACTGGGCCTGTTTCTCGCCGCGGATGGTGAGGGTGTTTTCCTTCAGCTCGATATCGAGCTCAGGCTGCGCGAAGCCCGCGACCGCAACCGAGATGCGGTAGGCGTTCTCGCCGGTCCGCTCGATGTTGTAGGGCGGGTAGGTCGGAGCGGATTCGAAGCCGCCAGCCTGGTCGAGCAGGCTGAACAGACGGTCGAAGCCGATGGTGGAACGGTGGAAGGGAGTGAGATCAAAACGCATGGCATATCCTCCAGTATGAGCGACATGCGGTAGTCCGCCGCTTTGGCCGGACCCCACGAGATGCAGCCCGGATGGGCCTGCACGGCCAAAATGTAGGAAGGCCAAAACGCCCTTCAAGGGCCGGGAACCGGCGAAAAATCAGGGCTCTGGAGCGCGATCTGGGGGGCGCCTCTTATCCACCGTTCCACAATTGAGCCTGTTCCCCGGACTGCTATAAGGCCCGCTCCCGCGGCCGGCTCTCGCAATGACCCTCGTTTCCATTCCCGCCAATCCGGTGCCCGACGATACCGTCGCCGGCATACTGAAGACGAAGGACGGCGCCAGCCTTCGCTTCGCGCGCTTTGCGCCGCCGCCGGGACGCAAGGGCACGATCTGCCTGTTCCAGGGGCGCGCCGAATTCATCGAGAAATATTTCGAGACCGTGCGCGATCTGCGCGTGCGGGGATTTGCCGTCGCGGCGTTCGACTGGCGCGGGCAGGGCGGCTCGCAACGCGCGCTGTCCGATCCGTTCAAGGGCCATGTGCGGGATTTCGCGGAGTACGAGATCGACGTCGAGGCCTTCATGCGCGAAGTCGTGCTGCCGGATTGCCCGCCGCCGCATTACGCCATCGCGCATTCGATGGGCGCGAGCGTGCTGCTTCGGATGTCCTACAAGGGTCAGCGCTGGTTCGACCGCATGGTGATGTCGGCGCCGATGATCGGGCTGTCCAACAAGACCTATCCGCGGTTTGCGCAACCGGTGATGAAGGTCATGCGCATGTTTGGCGCCGGCTCATCGTATATCCCGGGCGGCGACGCCACCGTGATGGCGGCGCAGTCCTACATCGGCAATCCCGTGACCTCCGATCCGGTGCGGTACGCGCGCACGGTCGCGATCCTCGAGGCGCGTCCCTCGCTCGGGATCGGCGCGCCGACCGTCGGCTGGGCGGCGGCCGCCTTCGACGCCATGGACCAATTCAAGGAACAGCGCTTCACGTCCAATCTGCGCCAGCCGATGGTGCTTGTCGCCGCCGGACGCGACGTGATCGTCTCGACGCTCGCGACCGAGGAATTCGGCTTGCGGCTGCGCACCGGCGCGCATCTCATCGTCAACGGCGCCAAGCACGAATTGCTGATGGAGCAGGACCGCTATCGCTCGCAATTCCTCGCGGCGCTCGACGCCTTCGTGCCGGGCACACCGCTGTTCGCTTAAGCTTTCAGCAGCTCCATCGCCGCCTTGTGTAGGCGCGTATCGCCCGCGGCGATGATGCGTCCGCCCGCGGTCGCAGGTCCGCCATCCCAGGACGTGATGACGCCGCCGGCGCCGGTCACGACCGGGATCAGGGCAACGATGTCGAAGGGATTGAGCTCGGTCTCGATCACAAGATCGACGTGGCCCGAGGCCAGCATGCAATAGGCGTAGCAATCCCCGCCGTAGCGCGAGAGCCGCACCTTCTCTTCCACGCGCCCGAAAGCGGCGCGATCCTTCGGCTTCATCAAGAGCGGTGAGGTCGTGAGCAGGATCGCATCGGCGAGCGCCGCGCACGGCCGCACGTGCAGATCACGGTCTCCCGCCGGTCCGCGATAATACGCGGCCGTCCCGTCGCCGGTGAAACGCTCGCGCGTGAACGGCTGGTGCATCATGCCATAGACCGGCTCGCCCTTCCGGGTGAGCGCAATCAGCGTGCCCCAGGCCGGCATGCCGGTGATGAACGACTTGGTGCCGTCGATCGGGTCAAGCACCCAGACATATTCGGCGTCCGTGCGTTCGGTGCCGAATTCCTCGCCGACGATGCCATGCGCGGGGAAATTCTTGTTGATGAGTGCCCGCATCGCGCTTTCCGCCGCGCGGTCGGCCGCGGTCACCGGATCGAAGCGGCCGGCGGGGCCTTTATCGTCGACCCCGAGCGCGGTGCGAAAAAACGGGCGGATGGTTTCGCCGGATACGGTCGCGAGTTCGTCGACGAATGCCGCAAAATCGATGGCCGTCATTGCCCGCCTGCCTCATGTCCGGACCGATCACCTATCGAAGAGTCGCATGTTGAGCAACTTTGGGGGGCAACCATGCGCGCGGCCGCCTTGCGGCGCGAGCGGGCGCGTGCGACGAAACTTGCCTAACGTCAGGAAGCCGGGTCCATGACGATGCCACGCACCGCTGTGACGCGGGCTGCGATCCCTGTGCGCGCGACGATTCTGCTCGTCGCGACGCTCGGCGGCATCTATGTCGTCAGCCAGTTTTTCCGGAACTCGATCGGCGTCATCGCGCCGGACCTCGCGCGCGAATTGACGCTGTCGGCGGCCGAGATCGGGCTCCTCTCCAGCGTGTTCTTTTTCTCCTTCGCGGCGGCGCAAATCCCGCTCGGCATCTGCCTCGACCGTTACGGCCCGAAAATCTGCATGCTGGTCTGCGCCGGCGTGGTCGCGGCCGGGGCGGTGCTGTTTTCGCTCGGGTCAAACCCGGGAACGCTCATTGCTGCGCGCATCCTGATGGGGGTTGGCTCCTGCTGCTATCTGATGGCGCCGCTCGCGCTCTATGCGAAGCGCTATTCGCCGGAAAAGTTCGGCACGCTGGTCGGCATCCAGCTCGGTGTGGGCACGATCGGAACATTGTTCGCGACGGCGCCGCTCGCCTGGTCGGTGGCGTCCATCGGGTGGCGCGCGTCGTTTCTTGCGGTCGCGGGCCTGATGGTGGTTGCCGGCATCATGGTCGCGATTGTCGTGCGCGAGGACAAAGCCACCGAAGCGCCTGGCGTTCACCACGAGACCTTCCGCGAAAGCATTGCCGGGTTGGCGCAGGCTTTACGCGTTCGCTCGGTCGGCCAGCTCTTCCTTTTTCATCTCGCCGCTTATTCGAGTTTCGTGCTGGTCGTCGGTCTGTGGGGCGGGCCGTATCTCACGCATATTTACGGCTATGGCCTGAAGGAGCGCGGCGACATGCTGTTCGCCGCCGTGGTCGCGCAGATCGTGACCGTGTTCCTGTTTGGGCCGACCGACCGGATTTTCCGCGGCTACAAGATTCCGGTTTTGACCGGCGCGCTGCTGACAGTGCTGACGTTCGGCGTCGTCGCCTTTGTCGGCGTCTTGCCGGCCGGCTGGGTGTTGATCTGGTTCATCGCGATCGGCGCGGTCACGGCCTATACGCCGGTGATGATCGCGCATGGCAAGTCGCTCTTCCCGCCGCATCTCGTCGGGCGCGGAATGACCATCCTGAACATGGCGACGATGGGCGGCGCCTTTCTGTCGCAGACGGTGACCGGCTTTGTGATCAACCTGTTTCCGATCGAGAACGGCGCCTACGCGCTCGACGCCTATCGCGCGGTCTTTGCCTTGCAGGGCGCCTTTGTTCTGGCCGCCTGCATTCCCTATCTCTGGGCCCACGACCCTTGGCGCGGTTCTTGGCGGAAGGCCTGACGTCTCTTTCCTTCCCTCTCCCCGCAAGCGGGGAGAGGGAGAAGAAAGAGCGCGGGATTGTTAGCCTTGTGGATAGGTCATGGTCGCTGACATACCCTCTTGCATTTGGTGCGATGCGATGCGATATTGCTGCAGCGCGGCAATGAGCTTCGCTCATTCCCGCCGCCCTCCTTGGGCGTTTCCTCCCTAGACTTGGGCCGCTTGCTCTGCAAGCGGCCCTTTTTTCTTGGGTTTTTGGGGCTTTCAGCAGTCTTTGGCGTTAACGGCCGGCTCACCGCGGGCCTGGTTCCAGGACTGGCTGAGCGCCGGAGCCATGAGCCAAAACGGTGGGTTGCGGCAACCGGGATGCTGCTATGCAGCATGGGATAGCTCTGGCGGACGGCCGGGAAGGCTATTCGGCCGCTGACCGGTAGGGCCGCAACTCCTCGGCCGGGATGTCCGCGACGCGATCGGCCAGCGTCTCAAGGTCGGCCGCGACGCGCTCGAAATCGGCGACGCGCTCGTAGCGCTTCTCGTCCATGTAGATCGCGCGGTTGATCTCGAGCTGGATGGCATGCAGGCCGGAGCCCGGATTGCCGTAATGCTCGGTGATGAAGCCGCCGGCATAGGGCTTGTTGCGGCTGACCGCGTAACCGAGCTCGCGCAACGTGTCTTCCACGATCTCCGAGATCATCGCGACGCAAGACGTGCCGTAGCGGTCGCCGAGCACAATATCGGCGCGCGGCCGGTCGTCGCGCGAGGCGGTGGCCGACGGCATCGAATGGCAATCGATCAGGATCGCCGCGCCGAAATCCTTGTAGATCTGTCCGAACAGCCGCCGCAGCGCGCGGTGATACGGCTTGTAGAGGCTTTCGATGCGCTGGAGCGCGTCATCGATCGAGATGCGCTGATCGTAGATTTCCTGCGCGTCGCCGACGACGCGCGCCACCGTGCCGAGACCGCCGGCAACACGCATCGAGCGCGTATTGGCGAACGAGGGCAGGCGGCCGTTGAACATGCGCGGGTCGAGTTCATACGGCTCGCGATTGACGTCGATATAGCAGCGCGGAAAATGCGCGCGGATGAGCGGATAGCCGCGCTCGACCACGCCGGCCACGAGCTCGTCGACGAAGGTGTCTTCCGATCGCCGCAGCGTCGGCAGATCGAGCCGTGACGCGGCGAGGAATTCGCGCGGATAGACCCGCCCGCTATGCGGCGAATTGAACAGGACCGGGCCGCGCCAATGCGCGGGCTCCAGCACGTCAAAGGGGGGGGTGAGCTCTTCGTCCGTATTCATCGGGCGTTTTCGGGCTTCCGGGACGCTGGCGCGGGGCTCATAACATGCACTATCCTCTATTGGCTCGGCTTGTCCATGCGGGCGAAAGTTTCGGTCTCTCGGGGCCGGTTTTCACCCGTTATTTACCGGCCATCGGGCTAATGGGACTTCGTTCGAGCGTCAGGGGACGTTGGGGGTCCATCCGACAGTGCAATGAAGGCTTCGCCGGGGCATCCGGCACGTGCCTGACGGCGTTCGCCGGCAGGAACACTAACGGGACGTTAGCGCGTAGAGTGAGATAGTGGCCCGATGAACGAAGAATTGCCGAAAATCCTGCTCGCGGAAGATGACAACGACATGCGCCGCTTTCTGGTCAAGGCGCTGCAGAATGCCGGCTTCGAGGTCGTCTCCTATGACAACGGGTTGTCGGCCTATCAACGCCTGCGCGAGGAGCCGTTCGAGCTTCTGCTCACCGATATCGTGATGCCCGAGATGGATGGCATCGAACTCGCCCGCCGCGCTTCCGAACTCGACCCCGACATCAAGATCATGTTCATCACCGGCTTCGCCGCCGTCGCGCTCAACGCGGATTCTGCGGCGCCCAAGCACGCCAAGGTGCTGTCGAAGCCTGTGCATCTGCGCGACCTCGTCAACGAAGTGCAGAAATTGCTGGCCGCCTGAGGCGGCCAGTTGGAAGTGCAGAAGCTGTTGGCGGCCTGAGGCCCCCGTTCGGGCCGTCTTGGCCATTCTTGCGTCGGCACGCCGGAGCCGATATAGGGCCGGTCTCGAATGGACCGGGCGCGTAGCTCAGCGGGAGAGCACTTCCTTGACATGGAAGGGGTCACAGGTTCGATCCCTGTCGCGCCCACCATTTGATCCCGCGGTAATCCAATGGCGCCGGCCGCCCGCTGCTTGTGGGCTCAAATTCGCCATGCGATCTTTCCGGAACCGGATCGAACGATCCGACGGGAGGCGATTCATGATCAGACTGATTGCGACACTCTCACTCGCGGCCGCCATCGTCGCGCTGGCTGCGGCGCAACCGGCCCTCGCAGCGAAGAAAAAGAAGGTGGCGGCGAAGCCTGCCTGCACGGCGGGCGCGCTTTGCACCGGTCCCTGCAACAGCGCGAAATGGTGCAATGTCCAGGTCTGCACTGCCTCCGGCAAGATGACGCCGACGCTCGGCTTCTGTTTCGAAGGCAGCCCGTTCTGCCCGCCGAAATGCTGACCGGCTGAACGTCGAAGGTACGGCGAGCCACGTTCCTGAACGGTTCTTAAGCTATGGTCTGGCCGTGCGTTTGGGCTGGAAGAGCGGCCGATCGTCTTGTCGCGCAAAGGTGGTTATGCAATCCTTTGCGACTGGGTTCGCAATGAAAGCGGGGAGCTCCCATGTTGAAAACGATCTCGAAATTCGTTCTCGTTGCTGCGGTTGCGGCGATGGCCGTGTCACTCTCGACGCCGTCCTATGCGGCGAAGAAGAAAGCGGCGGCGCCTGCGACCTGCGTTGCGTGGCAATACAAAACGGCTGCATGCAACAACCTCGGTTGGTGCTCGATGCAGCGCTGCGGTCTGGACGGCAAGTGGTATCCGTCGCTGATGGCCTGCTGGCAGCCCGGCTGCCCGAAGTAAGGGCCGACAGAGGGTCGAAATAATAGCCCCGCTCGGTCCGAGCGGGGCTTTTTCGCGCCATTCATCCTGAGCTTGCTTCGGCGTTGACTTGCCATACCCCGGCAATTAGTTTCCGCCGCAATTCCCGACATTCCGCTGTTTTCGGCGCGAAACCGAGGTTCTACGCCATGAAAGTCCGTAATTCGCTCAAGTCCCTGCGTGGGCGGCATCGCGACAACCGGCTCGTCCGCCGCAAGGGCCGGGTCTATGTCATCAACAAGACCCAGAAGCGCTTCAAGGCCCGCCAAGGCTGAGGATTGGCTAAGGGTTCCGCTTCAGCCATTGGCTGAAAAGCGGGCGGGCCGCACTGAATTGTGATGCGCCTTTGACCTTGCTGCGGCGCGGCGAGCACGCCAAAATGTGCTCATGAGCCTGCGATTCCGTCTTCTTGCAGCAATCGCTCTCTGCGTCGCGCTCCTGGCGCCGGCCGGACCGGCCGTGTCCGAACCCGGCAGCTGGATCGACCCCCCGAAGAAGCTGCCGCGCGTGCAACGCGGCGACCGCACCAACAATCTCGATTTCCTGTTCGGCGCGCTCAAAGTCGCGCCCGACGAGGCGAGCTCGAAATCGATCGAGGAGCGGATCTGGGCCTTGTGGCTCGTCTCCAAGAGCGACACCGCCAATCTTCTCATGACGCGCGTGAAGACGGCGATGGACGGGGAGGATCTCGATCTCGCGATCAAGCTGCTCGACTCCATCGTCAAGCTCAAGCCGGATTACGTCGAAGCATTCAACCGGCGTGCGACCGCTTATTACATGAAGAAGGATTTCAACCGCTCGCTCGAAGACATCCGGCAGGTGCTGGCGCGCGAGCCGCGCCATTTCGGTGCGCTCGCCGGTCTTGGCCTGATCATGCAGGATCTCGGCGACGACAAGCGCGCGCTCGAGATTTATCGCAAGGCGCTGGCGATCCACCCGCGCCTGCCGCGCATCCCGGACCTGATCAAGACGTTGACCGAGAAGGTCGAAGGCCGCAACATCTGATGCGCCGTTAGAGCGCAATCCGGCGAAGTGGAAACCGGTTCGCCGCAAGATTGCGCGACAAA
>CAYJNT010000167.1:0-5602 GCA_964370945.1 uncultured Hyphomicrobiales bacterium
CGCCGATGCAATGCAGTTCGCCGCGCGCCAGTGCAGGCTTGAGCAGGTTGGACGCGTCCATCGCGCCGTCGGCCTTGCCGGCGCCGACCAGCGTATGCATCTCGTCGATGAACAGGACGATCTCGCCACTCGAGCCGATCACTTCGTTCAGCACCGCTTTCAGGCGCTCTTCGAACTCGCCGCGATATTTCGCGCCGGCGATCAGTGCGCCGAGATCGAGCGCCAGCAAGCGCTTGTTTTCCAGGCTCTCCGGTACGTCGCCGTTGAGGATGCGTAGCGCGAGCCCTTCCACGATCGCGGTCTTGCCGACACCCGGCTCGCCGATCAGCACCGGATTGTTCTTGGTGCGGCGGGAAAGGACCTGAATGGTGCGGCGGATTTCCTCGTCGCGACCAATGACAGGATCAAGCTTGCCGTCGCGCGCGGCCTGGGTCAGATCGCGAGTATACTTCTTGAGCGCCTCATAGGCGTTCTCGGCGGTCGCAGAGTCAGCCGTGCGGCCCTTGCGGAGCGTCTCGATCGCGGCATTGAGGCTTTGCGGCGTCACACCGGCCTTGGCGAGGATTTTTCCGGCGTCAGAGTCCTTTTCAAGCGCAAGCGCGAGCAAAAGCCGCTCGACGGTGATAAAAGAATCACCCGCCTTCTCGGCGACCTTCTGGGCTTGATCGAAAACCCGCGCGGTCGCGGGGGAAAGATAAACCTGGCCCGAGCCGCTGCCGGAGACTTTCGGCATCTTGGCGAGCGCGGTCTCGGTCGCGGCCAAGGCGTCGCGCGAGCGACCGCCGGCGCGGTCGATCAGGCCGCCGGCCAATCCCTCCGGGTCGTCCAGCAGAACCTTCAGCAGATGTTCGGGCGTGAATTGCTGGTGCCCCTCGCGCAGGGCGAGGGACTGCGCGGATTGCACGAACCCGCGCGAACGTTCGGTAAATTTCTCAAAATCCATAGGCGATGCCCCCTTGAAGGCGAGCTGTTAAAACTGCACGGACCCATCAGGCATCCGTCGAACAAGATTTAAGGAGCCGCCTCGGCGGGCGAAAGTGGGTCTTGGGTAATTTTAGCCATTAGCCGTCTTGCCGGACCTTGATCCGCCTCAAATCGGAGACGGCCGACCAGCCGTGCGTCTGGGCTTCCAGGCCGTGTGGCAGTACCTTTATCTGCCATTTGTCCATGCTCCGGGGTTCCAGAAAATGCGCGCTGTATTTTACGAAGCCATGGGTCCCGCGCGCGAGGTGCTGCGCGTGGACGAGGTTGAAACCCCGACGCCG
Organism: uncultured Hyphomicrobiales bacterium; assembly: GCA_964370945.1. Taxonomy (GTDB): domain Bacteria; phylum Pseudomonadota; class Alphaproteobacteria; order Rhizobiales; family Xanthobacteraceae; genus Pseudorhodoplanes. The sequence goes on from CAYJNT010000167.1 coordinate 1,266, forward strand.
GGCGCCGGCGAGGTCCGCGTGCGGCTTCGCGCATCGGGCGTCAACCCGTCCGACGTGAAAAGCCGAGGCTTGCGCAAACTGGCGTTTCCGCGCGTGATCCCGCATAGCGACGGCGCCGGCGAGATCGAGATGGTTGGCGCCGGCGTTCCGAAATCACGCATCGGCGAGCGGGTTTGGATCTGGAACGGGCAGTGGCAGCGCCCGTCCGGAACGGCTGCGGAATTCATCGTGCTGCCGGCAGCGCAGGCCGTTCGCTTGCCCGACGGTTTGGCTTTCGAAGAAGGCGCCTGCCTCGGCATCCCCGCGATGACGGCCTTTCATGCGATTGAACTCGCCGGCGCAGCCAGCAAGACAACCCTGCTTGTTTCGGGCGGTGCCGGATCGGTCAGCCAGTACGCCATCCAGTTCGCCAAGGCCCGCGGCGCAATCGTTGTTACCACTGTATCGTCGCAGGAGAAGAGCGCAGCCGCGCGCGAAGCCGGCGCCGATCATTGCATTGACTACAAGCGCGAAGATGTCGGAGAGCGCGTTGCGGACATTACCGGCAAGCGCGGCGTCGACGCCATCGTCGAGATGGATCTGTCCTCGAACGCCAAACTGATTCCAGCCGTATTGCGGCCGAAGGGCCGCGTCATCATTTACGGCACCGGAGCGGAGGCGACCATTCCGAGCTTCTTCTGCCTCACAAACTCGATCCTTCTCCAATTCTTCCTGGTCTATCAGCTCGATGCACAACAGCGCGATTGCGCTATCAACGGCATCAATCGCGCCCTCGACGAGGGCAAACTCAAGAACCGCATCGGGCCGACATTTCCGCTCGCTGAAACCGCGGCCGCCCACGAAGCCGTCGAGCGCGGGACAATCGGAAATGTCATTGTCACGATGACGTAGTTGACAGCGACGGATGTGTGCGGGTTTATCAGGCCACATTCTCGGTCGACGCGATGACAGCTGCAATTCAATCGATTTACCGCTATCCGGTGAAGGGGCTGACGCCCGAAAGGCTGCCGCGCGCCGAGCTCGCCCCGGGCCACACGCTCGCGGCCGACCGCCGTTATGCGATCGAGAATGGCCCTTCGGGCTTCGACCCGGCGGCACCTGCTTATTTTCCCAAGCAGCGTTTCCTGATGCTGATGCGCAACGAGCGGCTTGCTGCGCTGCAGACGCGCTATCACGATGCCAGCCACACCTTGACGATCATGCAGAACGGCCGCGAGGCCGCGCGTGGCGACCTGGCCACACTGCAAGGCCGCGCCGCGATCGAAGAATTCCTCGCCGCCTATTGCGCGGATGAGCTCAACGGCCCGCCGAAGGTGCTGCAGGCTGACGGGCACAGCTTTTCCGACGTCGCCGCCAAGGTGGTCTCGATCATCAATCTTGCTTCGGTCGCCGCGATCGAGAACGCCGTGGGCGTGCCCGTCGACCCGCTCCGCTTCCGCGGCAATGTTTATGTCAGCGGCTGGCCGGCCTGGCATGAATTCGATCTGGTCGGAAAGACGATTGCCGCCGGGCCGGTACGCCTCAAGATCGTCAAGCGGATCGTGCGCTGCGCGGCCACCAATGTGGAGCCCGGTACCGGCATCCGTGACCTGCAGATTCCAAAGACCCTGATGCAAGCCTTTGGCCATATGGATTGCGGCGTCTATGCCGAAGTCGTCACCGGCGGGGAGATCGCGGCCGGCGATACGATCACCGAATCCGCACCGTCCCTGTTCTGAACCGTCCCGCTCAGGCCGCGGAATTGCCGCGCGCGAGACGCTTGCGCAACAGCGACACGAGCTGCTCCGTGGGCAGCGGCTGGCTGAACAGATAGCCCTGCGCAAGATCGCAGCCCATTCGGCGCAGCGCCGCGGCCTCGCTCTTCTGCTCGACGCCGATCGCGACGGACAAGCAGCCGAGGTCGCGTGCGAGAGCGATCAGCGTCTGGCAGATCACCGCTTCGGTCGAGGAGCCGTCGCATCTCGCGATGAAATTGCGCTTGATCTTCAGCTCCGCGAACGGAAGGCCTTTCAGGTCGGCGCGCGAGAGCTGGCTGCCGCTGAAATTGTCGATCGCGAACCGCACGCCCGCGCCGCGCAGGACTTTCGAAATGTCGTGCATGAAGGGCAGGTCCTCCACGATCTGCTCTTCCAGCACGTCGAAGATCAAACCGGGCCAGCCGGCGGTGTGGGGCCGATAGGTGCGGATGATCTGCGCGACTGGCAGGTTGCGCAAGGCGTTGACGGTGACGTTGAGCGCGATTTCGAGATTGAGGCCGAGCCGCGCGAAATCGTGGCCGGCCTTGAGCGCGCTGATCAATGCGATCTCGTTGAGCGCGAGCAGGCTCTGGTCGCTCGCGCCATCGAGAAACGCCGACGGCGGAAGCAGTCCCTTCTGCGGGTGAAACAGCCGCGCGAAACTTTCCGCGCCGACCACACGCTTGCGCGCGAGATCGATCTTGGGCTGATACCAGAACTGGATCCAGCCGCTCTGGATCGCTTCGTCGAGACTGAGACGAAAACGATCCGGGCGCGGCGCCTGCGTTTGCGCCTGCAGGACCGCGCGGAAAGCCGCCTCGTTGAGCGGCTTGTCGAGCGCGGTCAGCATCTGCAGCGAATGACGCTTGCCGAGATGCCGCACCGTCTGGATCGCGGCCGCTCCCGGTTCGCTGGTCAATTGCACCGCGCCGGAGAAATTCTTTTCGCCGAGCATCAGGATCGTATCGATGGCGTCGGTGCCGTCGGCGGGCACATCAAGGAGGACCATGTCGGGGGTGCGAAGCGACATCGCATCGGCGAGCGCGTGCGTATCCGCCACGATCAGATTCTCGACGCCGCAATTGGTCATGATCGCGGCCGCGTGCTGCGCGCTTGCGGGATCACGATCGACCACGAATGTCAGCGGCGACCACACCAGGAGATCCGAGTCGCGACCGGATCCCGGAGCCGCCGGCGCTGCCGCCGATTTCCCCAACCAGGTCAGACGATCATACGACATCGGCCCCGAGCCTGCGGCGCGTCATTGCGCGGCATTTCCATAGCAAATGAGCCATTAATGTGAGGTATCCGAGCGCCGACACGTTGGCGTCGGCAAATAACTGAAAAGTCAGACTTATTTTCACCGAACCGGCATGTAATAGGGGCGGAAAATGCCCCTTTCGCACACACCGGGCTTGCTGCCTGAGGTGGTTCAACGCTTTGCTAGGGCAGTCGATTCGGCGCTGTGGCCACGCGCGATGACGAACGCAACGATCCGACGGGCGACTGCCCCACTCGCCGCCGCTTTTGCGGGAGCGATCGCATTCGCCGCGCCCGCCGCCGCCGACCTGAAAATCTGCAACCGCATGAGCTACGTGGCCGAAGCGGCGATCGCCGTGCAGGAGCGCGGCGCGGCGGCGAGCCGCGGCTGGTTTCGCGTTGACCCCGGGCAATGCCGCAGCGTGTTGCAGGGTGGACTGACCGCGGACGAGCTTTTCATTCACACGCGCGTCAATCCGGTTTACGGACCGCCGCCGGCGGCACAAACCGGCGACGTGGATTTTTGCGTTGCGGAGAGCAATTTCGTGATCGGCGGCGCCCGTAATTGCCGCGGTGGGCAAAAGCTCGTCCGCTTCAGTGCAGTCAAACCCTCCGACAGCGGCGAGGGCGCGATCATCATGCTCGCGGAAGCCGCAGAGTATGACGATGCGCAGGCGCGCGAAGCCGGCATCCAGCGTCTGCTGGTCGCGGCCGGCTATGATGCAAGCCCGGTCGACGGCCTGCGCGGGGATAAAACCGACGCGGCGCTCCGGCAATTCCTGATCGACAACAAGCTGAGCCTGACCGCAGCCGGACGCTCGGACTTCTTCGATGTACTGCTCGACGCGGCGCAGAAGCCGGGACATATTTTCACCTGGTGCAACGACACGTCCAACACGGTCATGGCCGCAATCGGCGTCGAGGATCGCGGCCTCGTCGTGACGCGCGGATGGTATCGTATCGAGGCCGGCAAATGCCTGCGGCCCGACGTGACCGGCCAGCCGAAGACACTCTATTCGTTTGCGGAAGCGGTCGACGGCGAGGGCCGCGCCATCGTGCAAGGCGGCAAGCCGCTGACCTGGGGCGGCGATGCGTTGATGTGCACGCGCAGTTCCAAGTTCGAAATCGCCGATCAGGGCGATTGCGCCGCCAAGGGTTTGACCACGGCGGGATTCGCTGCCATCGATCTGGCCGGGCGCAACCCGGCGACCGTGCGATTCAAGTAATGAGTTCCTCTGCAGGCATGCGCGCCGCTTCCCGCGGCTTTTCCGATATCGAGACCTGGGTCTTCGATCTCGACAACACGCTCTATTCGCACCACCTCAATCTCTGGCAGCAGGT
>CAYJNT010000167.1:5702-7748 GCA_964370945.1 uncultured Hyphomicrobiales bacterium
GCCGACGCGGTCATGCAGAGGCTCGCGATCGATCATCACTTTGAAGACGTCTTCGACATCGTCGCGGCCGAGCTCGAGCCGAAGCCGTCACCGCAGACTTACGACCGCTTCCTCGCGCGCCACGATGTCGACCCGAGGAAGGCCGCGATGTTCGAGGATCTCGCCCGCAATCTCTCAGTCCCGCATGCGCTCGGCATGACCACCGTGCTGGTGGTGCCGGAAGGCAGCCGCGAAGTCTTCCGCGAGCAATGGGAGCTCGAAGGCCGCGACGACCCGCATGTCGATCATGTCACCGACGATCTCACCGGTTTTCTTGCAGGCCTCGCAACAGCGAAACCCGGCCGTTCTTGACATCGCCGCCCTCCCCGCGCGACACAGAAATCCGCCATTCCCTTGAGGATTTCCATGTCTCATTCCGCACTCGAAAAGACCATCGACGACGCCTTCGAGGCGCGCGACGGCGTCACCCCCAAGACCAAGGGCGCCGTCCGCAAGGCGGTCGAGAAGGCGCTCGGCCTGCTCGACGCCGGCGAAACGCGCGTCGCCGAACGGCAGATCGACGGCCAATGGAAAGTGAACCAGTGGCTGAAGAAAGCCGTGCTGCTGTCGTTTCGGCTGAACGACATGAGCGTGATCAAGGGCGGCCCCGGTAAAGCCGTGTGGTGGGACAAGGTGCCGTCGAAATTCGACGGCTGGAATGCCGCGAAATTCAAGAAAGCGGGCTTCCGCGCCGTGCCCGGCGCGATCGTGCGCCGCTCCGCTTACATCGCGCCGAACGTCATCCTGATGCCGTCCTTCGTCAATCTCGGCGGTTATGTCGATTCCGGCACCATGGTCGACACCTGGGTGACGGTCGGCTCCTGCGCGCAGATCGGAAAGAACTGCCATCTCTCCGGCGGCGTCGGCATCGGCGGCGTGCTCGAGCCGCTGCAGGCGGGCCCGGTCATCATCGAGGATAATTGCTTCATCGGCGCGCGCTCCGAAGTCGTCGAGGGCGTGATCGTGCGCGAGGGCGCCGTGCTCGGCATGGGCGTCTATATCGGCGCCTCGACCACCATCGTCGACCGCGAAACCGGCGAGACCATGCGCGGCGAAGTCCCGCCCTATTCGGTCGTCGTCTCCGGCACCATGGCCGGCAAGCCGACCAATACCGGCGCGCCCGGGCCGAACCTTTATTGCGCGGTGATCGTCAAGCGCGTCGACGAGAAGACCCGCTCGAAAACCAGCATCAATGAATTGCTGCGGGCGTGACGCCGGAGGCGGCGATGAGCGAACACGATCAACCCAGGTCCAGTCCGCTCGGCTTCCTGTTCAGCTTCAAGGGGCGGATCAGCCGCGTGCAATTTCTGATCGGCCTCGGCGTGATTGTCGTGTTGCTGGTCTTTCTTCTGATGTCGGCGGCGAATTTCATGGACCCGCGCGGCGGCGTCGGATTGTTCGTTCCGGTGACGATCCTCTTGCTGATCGCGGTCGCATGGATTCATTCCGCGATCGTGGTGCAGCGGGTGCGCGATGCGGGGCATCCGGGCTGGTATTATTTCATTTTCGGCCTCGGACCGCTCGTATTGCTGCTGAGCGCGGAACTGGTCGGATCGCTGTGGTCCATCGCCCTTGCGGTCTCGCTTCTCCTTCTTCTCGCGCCGGCGTTTTTTCCGAGTGAGAGCGAAAGTCGCAAGGCTGAGCGGACATGACCACAACCGATCCCATCTCGCTTGCGCGCGATCTTCTGCGCTGCCCGTCGGTGACGCCGGTGGAAGGCGGTGCGCTGACGCTGCTGGAGAGAACCCTCGGCGCCGCCGGCTTCACCGTGCATCGCATGACCTTTTCCGACGTCGGCACCCCGGACGTGGAGAATTTCTACGCCCGCATCGGCACGGAGGGGCCGCACCTGATGTTCGCCGGCCATACCGATGTCGTGCCGCCGGGTAATGAAAGCGCATGGTCGCATCCGCCCTTCGCGGGCGAGATCGTGGACGGCACGCTCTACGGCCGTGGCGCCGTCGACATGAAAGGCGGCATCGCGGCCGCCGCCACCGCCGTGCTCGA
>CAYJNT010000168.1:0-4646 GCA_964370945.1 uncultured Hyphomicrobiales bacterium
GTGAACGGCACGTCGAGGATGCGCGCCAGCGTCTGCGCGAGCAGCGTCTTGCCGGACCCGGTCGGGCCGATCAGCAGGATGTTCGACTTCGCGAGCTCGACGTCGGAGTGCTTGGCCTGGTGGTTGAGCCGCTTGTAGTGATTGTGGACCGCGACCGAGAGCACCTTCTTGGCGTGATCCTGACCGATGACATAGTCATCGAGAACCTTGCGGATTTCCTTCGGGGTCGGGATGCCGTCGCGCGACTTCACCAGCGAGGACTTGTTCTCCTCACGGATGATGTCCATGCAGAGTTCGACGCATTCATCGCAGATGAAAACCGTCGGGCCGGCAATGAGCTTGCGCACCTCGTGCTGGCTCTTGCCGCAGAACGAGCAATAAAGCGTGTTCTTGGAGTCACTGCCGCCAACCTTGCTCATTCCATTCTCCGTCGAATCTCCAGACCCGCCCCGGTCTTACGAAAACCTACCATCTTCAAGCCTGCGGACCGTTGCACCGCGGGCACAGCGGCCATGAATCCCTCCCGAAACCAAGCCTAGCCGACAATCTAACAAAACATGCTAAAGCCGGGATAATCAAGAATCCATTAATGATAACAAAGGCGGAGGCAGGTTGCACCCGGGAACCCAGGTGCGGTGGGCTTTAGCTCTTGGCCGGCAGCTCTTCCTGCCGCTTGTCGATAACCTTGTCGATAAGTCCGAATTCCCTGGAGGCCTCGGCGGTCAGGAAATAGTCGCGCTCCAGCGCCTCCTCGATCTTCTTGATCGGTTGCCCGGTATGCTTGACGTAGATTTCGTTCAGCCGCTTTTTGAGATTCAGGATCTCCTGCGCGTGCAGCATGATGTCGGTCGCCTGGCCCTGGAACCCGCCAGACGGCTGATGCACCATGATGCGCGCATTCGGCAGCGCGAAGCGCAGGTCCTTCTGACCGGCCGCAAGCAAAAGCGAGCCCATCGACGCCGCCTGGCCGATGCACAAGGTCGAAACCGCCGGCCGGATGAACTGCATCGTGTCGTAGATTGCCATTCCCGCCGTCACCACCCCGCCCGGCGAGTTGATGTACATCGAGATTTCTTTTTTCGGATTCTCCGCTTCGAGAAACAGCATCTGCGCGACGACCAGCGTCGCCATGCCGTCTTCGACCGGACCGGTCACGAAGATGATCCGTTCCTTCAGGAGCCGCGAGAAAATGTCGTAGGCGCGCTCGCCGCGGTTGGTCTGCTCGACCACCATCGGCACCAATTGCATATAAGTCTCGACCGGATCTCGCATCTCGTCTCCCTCTTCCGCCACGTCGGCGGCACCCTCGAATCACATGTGGCTACAATAGCTCGAATACAATAGCGGCAAGTCGCGCCGGCTAAATCGCGACCCCAAGCTATGCTTAAAAGGCGGTTGCGCTAGGTGCCGCCTGTGTGGCGGTTCAGAAGTCCCCTTTCGTCACGCGGCGAGTCCGTAAGGGGACTTTTGAACCAAAGCCACACTGGAATCTCACGACTCCTGGTGTCCCTTTTTGAATCCGAAGTTCGCTACCGGAGTCACTGCGAATTCAAGCGAACTTCGGATTCAGGACACCAGATCACGCCGCCTTGTCGTCATCCTCGACCTTGTACAAATCTTCGCGAGAAACGGTCTTGTCGGTCACCTTGGCGAGCGCCAGGAGAAAGTCGACGACCTTCTCCTCGAAAATCGGCGCGCGCAGCTCCGCAAGGGCGTTCGGGTTCTTGCGGTAATAGTCCCACACCTGCTGCTCGCGGCCCGGCATCTGGCGCGCCTGGTCGACGATCGCGCGCGTCACTTCTTCGTCGGAAATCTTGATGGCGTTCTTGTCGCCGATCTCCGCGAGCACCAGGCCAAGGCGCACGCGGCGGTTCGCGATCTTGCGGTAGTCCTCCTTCGCCTCCTCCTCGGTGGTGTTCTCGTCGGCGAAGGTCTTGCCTTCGTTCTTCATCTGCTCGGTCGTCACGCGCCACAGGTTTTCGAATTCCTGGTCGACCAGGGCGTTCGGCAGATCGAAATGGTGGCGCTCATCGAGAACGTCGAGCAAGGCGCGCTTGATGCGCTGCCGCGAGACCCGATCATGCTCCTGCTTGACGCGATCGCGCAGCGCGTCCTTGAGCTTGTCGAGCGATTCCATGCCGAGCGATTTGGCGAATTCGTCGTCGATCGTGACGTCCTTCGGCGCCTCGATGGACTTCACCTTGACGTCGAACTCGGCCTCCTTGCCGGCGAGCTCGGCATTCAGATAGTTCTGCGGGAACGTCACCTTGACGAGCTTGTCGTCGCCGGCAGCAACCCCGACCAACTGATCTTCAAAGCCCGGAATGAAGGTGCCGGACCCGATCGGCACCGCGATATCCTCGGCCGTGCCGCCTTCGAATGCGGCGCCGCCGATCTTGCCGACGAAGGACACCGTCACGCGATCGTCCTTCGCCGCCTTGGCGCCCTCGCCTTTGTCGGCAAACGGCCGGTTCGCGTCGGCAATGCGCTTGAGCGCTTCGTCAATTTCGGTGTCGGCGACCTCGGCGGTGAGTTTGGTCAGTTCGATCGCGCGGAAATCCGTGAGTTCGATCGGCGCCAGGATTTCCATCGCGACGGTGTAGGACAGATCGGTTTTGCCGGAGATCAGTTGCTCGACCTCGGTCTCTTCCTGCGGCAGCGTGACCTGCGGCTCCATGGCGAGACGGAATTTGTTGTCGGCGATGATTTTCGCATTGCCCTCGCGCACCGCGGTCTCGATCGCTTCGGCCATGACCGAGCGGCCATAGACGCGCTTGAGATGATCGACCGGCACTTTGCCCGGGCGGAAGCCGTCGATGCGGATACGGCCCTTCAGATCGGAGAGGCGCGCGTTGACCTTTTCGTCGAGTTCTTGGGATGGAACGACGACTTTGTATTCGCGCCGCAATCCGGTGGAAGCTGTCTCGGTGACCTGCATAACTCGTCCGTTCCTTGTCGCCCTGCGGAGGCGTTCACATCCTGTTGTCCGAAAACCGGCTAGTGACCCTTAGAATCCGAAGTTCGCTTGATCTTGCAGCGCCCCCGGTAGCGAACTTCGGATTCTAAGGGTCACGAGCAAGTCAGGATTCTCTAGTGTGGTTTGGCTCAGAAGTTCACTTAACGGACTCGCCGCGGAGATCAAGGGAACTTCTGAGCCACCACACTAGCTGATGGCGTGCTCGGCGTGGTGCGGGCGGAGGGATTTGAACCCCCACGACTTTCGTCACTGGAACCTAAATCCAGCGCGTCTACCAATTCCGCCACGCCCGCCGAACCGGCATTGCGCGGCTTCGTTTGGGCCGAGCGGCGCGGCTTATAGCACGCGGCCAAATCGGCGCACTAGAAAAAATGCCCGGCCGCGGGCTTTGATCCGGCGCCCACACCTGCGAAGCAAAGGTTGAAATCGGGCGCTGCCGGCCGTCACACTCGCGCCGCTTCGAACTGGGCAAGCGCATGATTGTCACCCCCTCGCGACGATCGTTTCTGGCCGGCGCTGCGGCCTGCGTCACGCTGGGCCGGCCCGCTTTCGGTCAGATGGTGTCGAACGCCGGCGCGGACGGGTTTCGGGTGTTGCGCGCCAAGCCGGGCGCCCAAGGATCATCCGACAGCACGGCATGGGGCTATGAGGGCCTTGTGCCGGGCCCACAGCTCCGCGTGCGGCAAGGCGATGAGGTGAAAATCCGGCTGGCGAACGAGCTTCCGGTAGCCACCGCCATTCATTGGCACGGGATCAGGACATCCAACGCCCTGGATGGCGTGCCAGGCCTGACGCAACCCGCAGTTGCGGCAAATGGCACCTTTGAGTGCCGTTTCACAGCGGCAGATGCGGGGACGTACTGGTACCACGCACCAAGCACGACGCCCGGCCAGATCGAACGCGGTCTCTACGGCGTCCTGATCGTGGACGAAAAAGCGCCGGTCGAGGTCGATCGTGACGTTGTCCTTGTGTTCGATGGAAAGCAGCGACCAGCGGAATCCATCGCCACGACGAAAAACGAGCGATTGCGCATTCGTCTCGTCAATACGTCGCAGGCGCGGCTGATGTCGTTCCGTTTCGATCGTCATGCCGTCCGCGTGATGGCGATCGACGGGCAGCCGGCCGAGCCGTTCCTGGCACACGAGGGCCATGTCACGCTCAGTCCGGGAAACCGGATCGATGTGTTCGTGGACGCGACGCTCGCGCCGGGCGCGACCGCCTCGATTTTTCTGGATGATGCCGGGCGTGAAACCGAGTTCGCGCGCCTCGTCTATGACCCCGGCAACAAGCGGCGGCCGTCGCCGCTTCCCGATCCGCGGCCGCTGCCGGCCAATCCGTTGCCGGCGCGCGTCGACATGCGAACCGCGCTCCGGGCACAGGCACCGTTTCACGGCGTGGACTCGCCGGCGCCGGTTTGGCTCGCCGCCACGTCACCATCGGATTTCGGCCGGCCGCTTTTTTCCGTGAAACGTGGCCGCGCCGTTGTCCTGACTTTCCCGAACCAGACGGACGCCGCCTATGCGGTCCACCTGCACGGCCATCACGTCCGCTTGCTCGACAATCTGGACGATGGCTGGAAACCGTTCTGGCTCGACACCATCCTCGCCGGCCCGCGCCGGACCACACGCGTCGCCCTGGTGGCGGACAATCCGGGCAAGTGGCTGATGCA
>CAYJNT010000168.1:4746-7622 GCA_964370945.1 uncultured Hyphomicrobiales bacterium
CGGTGCCGCATTCCCCGTGCAGCCACACGCCGGCACAGGCAGCTTCGAATTCCGGCATGCCCTGCGCACACAAGCCCCCGATCAGACCGGCGAGCACGTCGCCGGAACCGGCGGTCGCGAGCCAGGGCGGCGCATTCGCAGCGATGGCGGCGCGGCCGTCGGGCGCCGCAACCACCGTATCGGCGCCCTTGAGCACGACGACAGCCCCTGCTTCATGTGAAGCGTCCTGGCACTCCTTAAGTTTTTGTTTAACTGGAGCTTTTTGTCCTTTTGTATTGAAAATACGAGCGAATTCGCCATCGTGTGGGGTCAGAATCGCCGGTGATTCGTCGCGGCTTTTTAGTGATGTAAAGAGCTTTTTTGGTTCGTCCACAAAAGAGGTAATCGCGTCCGCATCGAGCACCACCGCGCGCCGGCCGTTCAAAGCCGTAAGCACCATGTCGCGCATGGGCGCCCCCACGCCGCCGCCGGGACCCATCACCACCGCATTGACCCGCCGGTCGGCCAGCAGACCCCTGAAGTCGTCCGGGCCGTCGCACGGGCGCACCATCACCGACAGGCTCGCCGCCGCGTTGACCGCGAGCGCGTCGGTTGGCGTCGCGAGCGTCACGAGCCCGGCGCCGGCTCGGAGCGCGCCGCGCGCTGCCAGGCGGGCTGCGCTCGAGGTCGTCAATCCGCCCGACAGCACGACGGCATGGCCGCGGGTGTATTTGTGACCAAACGCGTCCGGCACAGGAAAAAAGTCCTGCCAGAGCGCGGGCCCGTTCGCAAAGGTGCATGGCTTGATCGTGTCGAGAACCGCTGCGGGAATTCCGATATCGGCGACGGTGACACGGCCGCATTTCGACCGGCCCGGAAGCAGCAGGTGGCCGGGCTTGCGCCGGAAAAAAGTGACGGTCTCCGCCGCGTTGATCGACACGCCCATGAGCGCGCCGGTCGAGCCATTGATGCCGCTGGGCAGATCGACCGCGATCACCTTCGCGTCATGCGCGTTGATCGCCTCGATGAGATCACGCGCCTCCCCGGTGATGTCGCGATCAAGGCCCGCGCCGAACAACGCGTCAACGATCACTTGCGCGCCGACGAGGAGGTCGGCGCCGGCTTTCTCGGTCGGACCTTTCCAGTTTTGCGCGGCATGGAGCGCATCGCCTTTCAGGCGGTCGCGGTCGCCGAAAAACAGGAGCCGGACCGGATAGCCGCGCTCGGACAGCCGGCGTGCGGCGACAAAGCCGTCGCCGCCATTGTTGCCCGGCCCGGCCACCACCACGACGCGGGTTCCGAGCGGATGTCGTTGGGTAACGAGATCCGCCACCGCGCGGCCGGCATTGGCCATGAGTGTCGTGCCGGACACGCCGGAGGCCACCGCCAGGCGATCGGCTTCGGCCATTTCGCTGTTCGACAAAAGCTCGATCATTGCTAGACAAACTAGGCTTGGCGTTCCCTTTCCGGCAACGCTTGAAAGTCGCGTATCTTTGCTGGTTAATTACTAAGCAAACTGCGCATTTGATGGGCGGCGCAATCGCCGCCTATTTGGGCGGTAATCTCGTAAGCTATTGATATTTTTGCGCTTTTCGACGCTCAGCAGACTGGCACAAGACCTGCTAACCGGCAATGCGGCTCTTCCGGATTGCGTACCGGCAGGACCGGGAGAGGAAATGAAATGAAGAAGATCGAGGCCATCATCAAACCGTTCAAACTCGACGAAGTGAAAGAAGCGCTGCAGGAAGTCGGGTTGCAAGGCATTACCGTGACCGAAGCCAAGGGCTTCGGCCGGCAGAAGGGCCATACCGAGCTTTATCGGGGCGCCGAATATGTGGTCGATTTTCTCCCCAAGGTGAAAATCGAAATCGTGCTGGGCGACGAAATGGTCGAAAAAGCCGTCGATGCCATCCGCCGGGCGGCGCAGACGGGACGGATCGGCGACGGCAAGATTTTCCTGTCTAACATCGAAGAAGCAATCCGGATTAGAACGGGCGAATCCGGATTGGATGCCATCTGATCGCCGATCGCGTAGATCAAATAGGTGCCGTTCAGTCCCGTTGGAAAAAAGGGAACGCGTTAAATGACGACCGCCAAAGACGTAATGAAGATGATCAAGGACAACGACGTGAAATACGTCGACTTCCGATTCACGGATCCTCGCGGCAAGTGGCAGCATGTCACCTTCGACATCACCATGATCGAAGACGACACCTTCGCCGAAGGCATCATGTTCGACGGCTCCTCGATCGCCGGCTGGAAGGCGATCAACGAGTCCGACATGTGTCTCATGCCGGACCCGGCAACCGCCTGCATCGATCCGTTCTTCGCCGAGACCACGCTCGTTCTCGTCTGCGACGTGCTCGAGCCGACCACCGGCGAGCCCTATAACCGCGACCCGCGCGGCATGGCCAAGAAAGCCGAAGCGATGGTCAAGTCGATGGGCGTCGGCGACACCGTCTATTTCGGACCGGAAGCCGAATTCTTCATTTTCGACGATGTGAAGTTCAAGGCCGATCCCTACAACACGGGATTCAAGCTCGACTCGATCGAGTTTCCGACCAATGCCGACACCGATTACGAGGCCGGAAATCTCGGCCATCGCGTCGGCACCAAGAAGGGTTATTTCCCCGTTCCGCCGCAGGATTCCGCGCAGGATATGCGCGGTGAAATGCTTGCGGCCATGGCGAAAATGGGTGCCAAGGTCGAGAAGCATCACCACGAAGTGGCGTCGGCGCAGCACGAACTCGGCCTGAAATTCTCGCCGATGACCAACATGGCCGACCAGTTGCAGATCTACAAATACTGCATCCACCAGGTCGCCAATATCTACGGCAAGACGGCGACCTTCATGCCGAAGCCGATCTACGGCGACAACGGCTCGGGCATGCATTGCC
>CAYJNT010000169.1:0-7566 GCA_964370945.1 uncultured Hyphomicrobiales bacterium
GTGAATCCCAGCGCCTCGGCCGCCGTGGGCGTGAGATCGATAATACGGCCCTTCGTGAACGGACCGCGGTTGTTGATGCGGACAATGGTCGACAGTCCATTGACCAGATTGGTGACGCGCACGCGCGCTCCAAAGGGAAGCGACTTGTGCGCCGCGCTCAGGTCGGTCGGGCGAAACTGCTCGCCGCTGGCCGTCCTGCTCCCGCCGGCGCTCTTGTCGCCCTCATAGCCGTAGATCGAGGCCATTCCGGTTTCGCCGGTGATCTTGATGGCGCGCTGATGCGGAGGTTGTCCGAGGTCCTCGGTGCCGGTTCCGTCCGCAATGGCGGATACCGACAAGAAGCCCCCCAGCAAAACGCAAAAGGATATCGCGATCGAACGTGCGACCATTCATCTGTCCCCGGATGTGTGGCGTGTTGAGGCGCGGGTTAGGGGGCGATTCGTTCCAAAACCCGACACGATCGGGGAGATTTCTGGGCAATTGCCGGAAAAGGCGGCTTTCGCATCGCACTTTCGTAGGGGATGGGGATCAGTACGCCGAAACCCCGGCGATCCCATTGCCCACCCCCCGTTTCGCCGCGTATCGTCACAAGAACGATAAATAATCGTGGCATCAGGTCACGAAGGGAGGACGCAATGACTGTTGTTGGCCGGGGGTCTCAAACCGCTATTTTCGGCGCGGCTGTTCTGGGCGCCGTGTGCGCATTCGGTTTGAATGCCGCGCTTGCGCAAGACAGCTGCAAGAATCGCGGTCAGCTCGACACCAATTATTGCGACGAGAACAAAGACCTCGTCGCCGATACGCCGAAAGATTCGAAAAGCTGGAAAGACCCCTCCACGCTTGTCTTCGCCTATACGCCGGTCGAGGACCCGGCGGTCTACGCCAACATCTTCAAGCCGTTCACCGACTATCTCGGGCAATGCACCGGCAAGCGCGTGGTCTATTACCCGGTGCAGTCGAACTCGGCCGAGATCGAGGCGATGCGCTCGGGCCGGCTGCATGTCGCAGGCTTCTCGACCGGCCCGACCGGTTTCGCCGTCAATCTCGCCGGCGCGATCCCGTTCGCCGCCAAGGGCACCGAGAAGGGTCCGCAGGGTTATCGCCTGCTCGCGCTGGTGAAAAAGGACAGCCCCTATAAAAAACTCGCCGATCTGAAGGGCAAACGAATCGCACATACCTCGCCGTCGTCGAATTCCGGTAATCTCGCCCCGCGCGTGCTGTTCCCACCCGAAGGCCTCAAGCCGGAGGAAGACTACAAGCCGCTGATGTCGGGCGGACACGACAAGTCGACGCTCGGCGTCGCCTCCGGCGACTACGACATGGCGCCCGTCGCCTCCGATGTCTACGAGCGCATGGTCACGCGCGGAACGGTCAAGGGCGAAGACCTCCGCATCATCTTTCAGAGCCCGGTTTTCCCGACATCATCTTTCGCTTACGCGCACGACCTGAAGCCGGACCTCGCCAAGAAGCTCGTGAAGTGTTTCTACGACTACCGCTTCCCGCCGGCGATGCAGAAGGAATTCAACGGCGACGACCGCTTCTTCCCGATCACCTACAAGGAGACATGGTCGGTGGTGCGCGACGTGGCGGAGAAAACCGGCACGCCCTACAACAAGGCGGCTTACGACAAGGAAACGGAGCGCGAGGCAGCGGCGGCGGCGAAAAAAGCCGCGGCGGCTGCCGCCAAGAAGGCCGCCGAGCAGCAACAAGCACAGCCGCCGAAGCAATAAGCGCCCGGCGCGCATCGTGGACGCGTCCGCGTCTGTGAACGACAGGGCGGCCGGCGACGATGCCGGCCGCACGCTCGTCATCCGTAACCTGCGGAAAGAATACGTTGCGGGCCGGCCGGTCCTGAAGGACGTGTCCGTGACCATCGCCGGCCGCGGCATGACCGCGATCATCGGACCGTCCGGCACCGGCAAGTCCACGCTCATCCGTTGCATCAACCGTCTGGTCGATCCGACCTCCGGCGAGATCATCTTCCGCAGACAGGACCTTGCGAAATTGCGCGGGCAGGAATTGCGGAAAGCCCGCCGCCGCATCGGCATGGTGTTCCAGGAATACAATCTGGTCGAGCGGCTGACCGTGATCGAAAATCTTCTGTGCGGGCGGCTCGGCTACGTGCCGGTTTGGCGGGCGTGGCTGCGGAAATTCCCGCCCGCCGATGTCGACCGGGCGTTCCGGCTGCTCGATGCCGTGGGGCTTGGCGATTTCGCCAACCAGCGCGCCGACGAGTTGTCGGGCGGGCAGCGTCAGCGCGTCGGCATCGCGCGCGCTTTGATGCAAGAGCCGGACCTGATCCTCGCCGACGAACCCACCTCCTCGCTCGACCCGAAGACCTCGGTCGAAATCATGGAACTGATCGCGCAGCGCGCCGGCGAGCGCGACATTCCCACCGTGGTCAACATCCACAATGTCGAGCTTGGCCGGCGCTTCGCCGACCGCATCATCGGCATGTCGAAAGGCGAGATCGTGTTCGACGGGCCGCCGAACAAGCTGCAGGATTCCGATCTGCTCGCGATCTATGGCGGCGAGGGTTGGCTGGAATGAGCGTCGCATCGACCCGGCGCGTCGCCTTCCCGCCCAACTGGCCGGCACGGATCGGCGCGCTCGTTCTGCTCGCTTACGTCGCCTATGCCTCGACGATCCTCGACATCACCTGGGCGCGGTTCCTGATCGGACTCGAGCACGGCCAGCGCTTCATATCGCGCATGCTGCCGCCCGACGTCTCCCCGGACAAGCTGGACCTGCTCTACAACGGCATGCTCGAAAGCCTGCAGATCGCGATTCTGGCGACCGTGTTCGGCACATTGATTTCGCTGCCGCTCGGGATCGCGGCGGCGCGCAATCTTTCGCCGCTGCCGGTCGCATGGGCCGCGCGGCTTTTGATCGTGATCGCCCGCACCTTTCATCCGGTGATTATCGCGATCCTGTTCGTGAAAGCGGTCGGGTTCGGCACTCTCGCCGGCGTGCTGGCGCTGACCGTCGCCTCGATCGGCTTTGTCTCCAAGCTCGTGGCCGACGCGGTCGAGGAAACCTCGATGAAGCAGATCGAGGCGGTGCGCGCCACCGGCGCGCCGTTCCTCGGCGTCATCGTCATGGGCCTGTTTCCGCAAGTCTTGCCGCGCTTCATCGGTTTCACGGCCTACGAGCTCGATTCCAACCTGCGCAACTCGGCGCTGGTCGGCATTGTCGGCGGCGGCGGCATCGGCGCGACCCTGTTCACGGCGTTCCAGCGCTTCGATTACGATTTCGTGCTCACCATCGTGCTCACGATCATCACACTGGTGATGATCGGCGAGATCATCTCCGGCGCCATGCGGAGATTGTTCCAGTGAGCACGGCAGACATCGTGCCGCGCGGACCGGCGGGCAGCGAACTGCGCCGCTGGCAGCGCTTCACGCTGTTCGAGCGGATCGCGCGCACCGGCTTCTATCTGTTCGCGCTGCTGGCCGTGCTCTGGGCCCTGCGCACGATCGAGATCATCCCGGAATTTCTCTACGACGCCCCGGCGCAGACGATCGATCTGTTTGCCCGCATGTGGCCGATCGACTGGTCCTGGTACCCGAAGGTCGTGCACGCGGCGCTGATGGAGACGCTGCATATTGCCACCCTGGGAACAATCCTTGCGGTCGCACTCGCCGCCCCGGTGGCGCTGCTGGTGGCGACCAACATCACCCGCTCGGTGATCCTCAACACGTTCGGCAAGTTCATTCTGGTGGCGACGCGCTCGGTGCATTCGATCATGTGGGCCTTGTTCTTCGTCGCAGTGTTCGGGCCCGGCGCGCTCGCAGGCATGCTCGCGATCGCCGTGCATTCCATAGGCTTCACGGGCAAATTCCTGTCCGAGGCCATCGAGGACGCGCGCCCCGGCCCGATCGAGGCGCTCAAGGCCGCCGGCGCCCCGCCGATGGCGATCCTGATCAAGGGCTATTGGCCGCAAGTGAAGCCGGCCTTCCTCGCCCTCGCCATCTTCCGCTGGGACATCAACATCCGCGAATCCGCCGTGCTCGGCCTTGTCGGCGGCGGCGGGCTCGGCATGGCGCTCGATACCGCGCTGTCCAATCTCTATTGGGACCAGGCCGGCCTCGTGCTGTTTGTGATCTTCGTGGTCGTGATCTTAACCGAGATCGTCACGACCACGATCCGCAGCCGCATCATCTGACAGTCAGAAAGCAAACGGCCCGGCTTGCGGGCCGGGCCGTTTGAAATTCAGGCGATTGCCGTTAACTGGGCCAAGTTTATTGAGCTTTGGGAGCCGCAGCCGCGGTTGGAGCCGCGGCCGCCGCTGCGGGTGCGGCCGGCGACGGCGAAGCCGCGGCCGTCGGGGCGCTGCCTGACGTCGATTGCGCGCTCACCGCGGTATTCGTATCCGGCTTCGGCTTTGGCTTCGGTGCGCCGCCGCCACGGCCTAGAACGCCGAGCACGCTGGCCACGACCATGTTGTGCAGGCGAGCGGACTTGTCGATGTTGATGTGGTCGATCGAGCTATCCTTGCTCACGTCGATATTCTGCAGCTGGCCACGGAACCCGCTGCCGCGCCTCATGTAGGCATAATCACGCTGCGTCAGGTTCATCACGCGCGAGACGTTGGGGCTCGCCGCATAAGAGCCGGTGCCGTCGAAGGGAACGACGAGCGCGACCGGCACGCCTTTCTTGCCGAGATATTCCGCCTGGATCATCACGGCGTCGGCGCCGAGCGAATGACCGATCAGGACGATCGGGCCGTGCTTTCGAGCCTTGTACTTGGCCGCGATCTCGTCGGCGAGCGATTGCCATTCCGCGTGATTGTGAACGGTGGCGGCAACGCCGCGCGCCTGCAGCTTGGCAGCGAGATCGTCCATGCCGAGCGAGAAGACATTCAAGAGGCCGCGCAGAAGATAGACATGTCCGCCGCCGCTAGACCGCGGTGCCGGCGCCGCCTTGCGTGGCTTTTCCGGAGCCGCGATGGACGGCGTCGCGGCTGCCTGCGTCGCCGCGGCGGTCTGCGTTGAGCCGGCCTGAGATGCGGTGCTCTGGCTTGCCGCCGGCAGATTGCCAGAAAGGGTGAAGGCCATTGCCATTGCTGCCGCAATGGCCTGCAAACGCAATCTGGTCATCATCGCCGCCGTCGCTCCACAGAAGTGTCAGAAATGCGCCCGGACTTGCCCCCCAGCGGGCCCGGGCGCGATTCGTTTATAGCCGCTGGGAATGCCGTTTCCAGACCCGTTATTGAAATCATACCCCAATATTTGGCGGTGTTGCAGGGAAGCCACTCCGAATTTTCGGCCACATTTCCCGCCGAGAGTTCCCGGATTGGTGCCTAATAAATCGTCGGAATGATGCGGGCGGTCCGCCGCATATAGGCCCGATATTGCTCGCCGAAGGTGTCCAGCATCAGCCGTTCCTCCTGCCCGACCCGGAAGAAAAACAGCGTTCCAAAGCCCACAAAACCGGCCGGGCCGGCAAACCAGTTCGGCAACAGCAACGCCTGCGCCAGTGCCCACAGGAAGAACGCCGAATACATCGGGTGACGGACGTAACGATAGAGCCCATCCGTTACGAGTGTGTGACTTTGCCGGACTTCGAGCGAATCCGACCAGTTGCGGCCGAGCTCGCGATGAACCTGGAAAAACAGCCAAAGCGAACAGGCGAAAACCAGCAAGCCCAGCCACGCCATGACCGGCTGGAACGGATAACCGGCGAAGCGCGGCTGGCCGGTGACGATATAGATCAGCGGAATGAGTCCGAGCCCGGTCGCCGAGCACGTGAGCAGCAATTTCTCGCGCGTGGTGCGCTCGCTTTTGGCGACGGCGGTTTTGCGGGAGCGGCGCTGATGCGGCAGCCGGATCACGAACCAGGACACCGCTCCGATCACCAGGATCAGTTTCGCCAGAAAGGGAGTCATGTGCCGGTCGCCTTTCGTTGGTCGGACTGCGCGACAAGGCTGCCGTCCGGCGCAAATGCCGCCGTCATCAATTCCGGATCGCGCAAGCGCGTCGCGAAACGGAACGGTCCGCAGCAGATCATGAAGTAGTCGTAGAAATAGCGTTTGTCGTTGCCCATCACGAGCTGGCGGTGCAGACGGAAGAAATTGCCGCGGAAGCGCTGATAGGTCTCCCGCTGCAGCATGTCGCGCACATGCACGCGCTTGATCTTCGGCTGGCCGGTCGCGGGCAGATTCAACGCCTTCACCGGATCGACCTTGTAGAAGCTGATGATATCCACCATCGACTCGAAATCGACCCAGAAGACGCACCTGTTCTGAGACACGCGCGCGACCGCATCCTTCAGCCAGGCGCCGGCAGGATGCAGCGCGATCTTGAGCAGCGACGAGCCTGCCGAGAGCATGTTGAAGGGCTCGTTGACCGCCCCGGCGGCGCCTTCGATGCGGAGCGCGCGGTCGGCGACATCGAGCTTGAGCGCGCAGCCAAGGCTGTGGCCCATGAAGATGAACTCGTCATAGCCACCCTGCCGGCGCCGCCGCGCGACCTCGTCCGCGAATGCCTGCAGCCGCGCATCAAGCCCGGGCCGGGTGCGGTGGACGAGCTCCTGCGCGAAGATCCAGTCGTCGAACATATAGGGCAGCATCACGTAGCGGCCGGGGAAGACGAGCAACCCCGCAAAGACGGCGAAGGCGAGGAGCGGCGCCGTCAGGATCGGCAACGGCATGCCGAGGCGCACGCCGAAAAACGCGGCCGCGATCGCCGCGGCAACAAAGCTCGCGACGATCAGGATCGGATAGGCGAAGAACAAGCCATAACGCCAGTTGACCACGAAATAGCGCCACGCCGTGCCCGAGAAGATAAAGTCGGCGAAAGCTTTAATCCCCCACGGCACGCGGACCCGGTCGGGGCGGCCGAAATCCGCCTCGACCACATCGCCCCAGAGCAGTGCGCGGTATTCGGTCTCCACCGCCCAGTTCGGCCCCCGCGTCTCGACCCGCCACAGTGCAATGGCATGGTCGTCCGACAGCGACATCTCCGAAACCGAGGCGGTCACGTTCCAGGTCCGCTCGAAGCGGGCGAGCTCGCGGACGAAACGCTCATACTGGCGCGCGGGCGCCATAGGCTCATAGCCGCCCAGGAAGAAAACGCAGCGTTTACTGACCTCTCCCCCGCTCATCGTCTTCAAAAACGCCTCTTGAACCGCCCGCGCCCGGCAAACCGCAGGCTGGTTAGGGAAAGTCGGCCGATTGTACAAGCTTTTCGCCGCATCGCCCCCGAGACCCCCCTTCCGCCGTTGAATTGGGGGCTTTCCTTCGCTATAGGGGCATCCAAATTCAACCCCAGCGGCAGTCCTCGCCGACCCTGGCGCCGGAGCTTTTCGGTCCCGCCCCGGCCTGCAGTGCCCAATTGAGAGCGCCAATGTCCACCACTTTCGATAAAGTCGCCGATATCATTGCCGAGACCTGCGACATTCCCCGTGAAACCATCACGCCGGACAGCCACGCCATCGACGATCTCAAGATCGACAGCCTCGACTTCCTCGATATCGCGTTCGCCATCGACAAGGCGTTCGGCATCAAGCTACCGCTCGAGCAATGGACGCAGAAGATCAACGACGGACAGGCGACCACCGAGCAAT